>NZ_JBGNUT010000009.1:0-307900 GCF_041951385.1 Actinomadura sp. NTSP31
AATCCGCACAGAGCGCCCGACCGGTCCCGGACGGCGCGTCGAGCGCGCGCGGCGCCCTATAACCTTTGCGCGTGAGTACTTCCAGCGTCTCGGGGGCGCTCGACGCCTGGCGCGACCTCCCCGCCCTCCAGCAGCCCGAATGGGACGACCCGGCCGAGATCCGCGCCGTCGCCGCCGAACTCGCCGCGCAGCCCCCGCTCGTCTTCGCCGGCGAGTGCGACCAGCTCAAGGCGCGCCTCGCGGAGGTCGCGCGGGGCGAGGCGTTCGTCCTGCAGGGCGGTGACTGCGCCGAGACGTTCGAGGGGTCGAACGCCGACGCGGTCAAGAACAAGCTGAAGACGCTGCTGCAGATGGCGGTGGTGCTCACGTACGCCGCCAGCGTGCCGGTGGTGAAGATCGGCCGGATGGCGGGGCAGTTCGCCAAGCCGCGCTCGAAGCCGTCGGAGGTGCGCGACGGCGTGGAGCTGCCCGCCTACCGGGGCGACGCGGTGAACGGCCTGGCGTTCGACGCCGAGTCCCGCCGCAACGACCCGCACCGGCTGCTGCGGGCCTACCACTGCGCGGCGGTGACGCTGAACCTCTGCCGGGCGTTCACCAAGGGCGGCTACGCCGACCTGCGGCAGGTGCACGCCTGGAACCAGGACTTCGTGGCGACGAGCCCGTCGGGGCGCCGGTACGAGCAGCTCGCCGGGGAGATCGACCGGGCGCTGACGTTCATGAAGGCGTGCGGGGCGAGCCCCGAGGAGTTCCACAGCGTGGAGTTCTACTCCAGCCACGAGGCACTGCTGCTGGAGTACGAGCGGGCGCTGACCCGCATCGACCACCTCAGCGGCCTGCCCTACGACGTGTCCGGGCACTTCCTGTGGATCGGCGAGCGGACCCGCCAGCTGGACGGGGCGCACGTGGAGTTCCTGCGGCACATCCGCAACCCGATCGGGGTGAAGCTCGGGCCCACGACGACCGCCGACGACGCGCTGGCGCTGATCGACAAGCTGAACCCGGAGCGGGAGCCGGGCCGGCTGACGTTCATCACCCGGATGGGCGCGGGCCGGATCCGCGAGGCCCTGCCGTCGCTGATCGAGAAGGTGCACCAGAGCGGCGCCCCCGTCGCGTGGATCTGCGACCCGATGCACGGCAACACCTACGAGGCGCCGAGCGGGCACAAGACCCGGCGGCTCGACGACGTGCTGGACGAGGTCGCCGGGTTCTTCGAGGTGCACCGGGCGCTCGGCACGCACCCGGGCGGCATCCACATCGAGTTCACCGGCGACGACGTGACCGAGTGCACCGGCGGCGGCCACGGCCTCGTCGAGGGCGACCTGCACCAGCGGTACGAGACGGCGTGCGACCCGCGGCTCAACCGCGGCCAGTCGCTGGACCTGGCGTTCATGGTCGCGGAGCTGTACCGCAAGTCGTCCTGACACCCGTCCGCGAAGGGCGCGCCCGCGGTCACGCGCGGGCGCGCGCCGCGACGGCGTGGGTCCGTGAAGACGTGGTCCGTGAAGGAAGATCTCCGGTCCGTCGCGTTCCCTCGGGGACGCGGCGTCAGATGCTGACCTCGGCCCAGACGACCTTGCCGCCGGTGACCGGGTCGGCGCCCCACGAGGTGGCGAACCGGTCGACGATGAACAGGCCGCGGTGCGACTCGTCGAGAGGTCCCGGGACGGTCAGCCGGGGCAGCTGCGCGGCACGGTCGCGGACCTCGACGCGGACGCGCCCGGCCCCGCGGAGCAGGCGCAGCTCCAGAGCGGTGCCCGCGTGCCGGACGGCGTTGGCGACCAGCTCGGCGACGATCGCGGTGACGAGCTCCTCGCGTTCCATCAGCGCCCAGGTGCGCATGGTGCGGGCGGCGAGGCGGCGCGCGTACTCGACGGCCTCCGTCTGGGGCGCCGCGCGCAACGTGGTCTCCGTCATGGGATCGGTCACTCCGCCCGCTCGCCGTTCCGCATCGTGGTCCGTCCCGTCAGATCCGGCCGCCCGGGGCCGGGCGGCGCGGTGTCAGCGCCCATCGGCGGACGCCCCCTCCGCCGTGTCCTCGATCAGGAAGCGGTCGAGGCCGGTGGTGCGCAGCACGTTCTCGACGCGGCCGTAGGCGCCGGTGACGGTGAGCACGGCGTTCTGCGCCCGCGCGTGCTTGTAGGCGCGGACCAGGACGTTGAGCCCGGAGGAGTCGCAGAAGTCGACGGCGGTGAGGTCGACGACGACGACGCGCTCGCCGGCGTCCACGAGCTCGGCCAGCCGGGCCCGCAGCTCATCGGACGAATGCAGGTCGATGGAGCCGCGCGCGGCGATCGTCGCGCGGCCGTCCTGTCGTGTCGTGTGCAAGGCAAGCCCCACGCCACCCCACCTTACCGATTGTTGGTCTCCATCATGACGCCCGCAGAACGATGAGGGCAACGTCGTCGTTCGAGGGCTCGGGGCCGAAGTCGCGGACCGCGCGCTGGATGCGGGCGGCCACCGCCCCAGCGCTGAGCCCGGTACAGCCGGCCAGCAGCCGTTCCAGGCCGTGGCCGTCGCCGAGCAGCCGGCTGCCCGAGCGGCGCTCGGTGACTCCGTCGGTCACGCACAGCAGCACCTCGCCGCGGCGCAGCTCCACGGTGTCGGTGTGGAACTCCACGCCGTCGAACACGCCGAGGAGCGGCTGGGGCGAGGCGGCCTCGCGGACGCCGCCCTCCGGGTCGAGCACCAGCGGGAGCGGGTGTCCCGCGCTGGTCAGCCTGATCGTCACGCCGTCGCGGCGGCGGCGCGCCGCGATCTCGCCGTGCAGCAGGGTGAGCAGCCGGCCGCGCTCCCCCTCGCCCAGGATCAGCCGGTTGAGCCGGGTCAGCACGGCCGGCACCGACATGTCCTCGGCGGCGAGGATGCGCAGCGCGTGCCGGGCCAGGCCCGTGACGGCGGCGGCCTCCGGGCCGGTGCCGCACACGTCGCCGATGGCGAACCGCCAGCGGGACGCGGGCTGCGGGCCGCCGGGCCGGGCGCCGGACTCGAACACGTCGTAGAAGTCGCCGCCGACCTCGCTGCCCTCGCCGGCCGGCTCGTACACCACCGCGACCTCGAGGCCGGGGATCTCGGGGATGCCCGGCGGCAGCAGGCTGCGCTGCAGGGCGCTGCTCATGGCGGTCTGCGCGGAGAACAGGCGGGCGTTGTCGACGGCGAGGGCGGCGCGGCGGCTGAGCTCCTCGGCCAGCTCGATGGCGCTGCGCTGGAACCGGTCGGCGGCCGGGCGGCCGATGACGATGCTGCCGATGCGCCGGCCCCGGGCGATCAGCGGGAAGGCGTAGACCTGGTCGTCGGCGGTGCCGCCGGCGGCGGCGCGGACCTCCCGCGGCGCTCCGGCCGGTCCGTTCCACGGTCCGGGGGCGTCCATCGGGGGTGCGGAGCCGGCCTGCTCCAGCAGGTCGCGCAGGCCGTCGGCGCGGGTCTCGTCGGCGTGCCAGACGTAGGCCAGCCGCGCGGGTTCGGCCTCGGTGACGGTGTAGACGGCGCACCAGGTGGCCAGCCGCGGCACGACGAGCTGGGCGACCAGCGCCATCGTCCGCTCCTGGTCGAGGGTGCCGGCGAGCAGGTCGCTGGCCTCGGCGACGAAGCTGAGCCAGCCGCGCCAGGACCGTTCCAGCTCGCCCACCCTGGCCTTCTCCAGGGACAGCGATATCTCGTCGGCGAGCCGGCCGAGGCGGGCGCCGTCGGACTCCCCGAACCGGCCGGGGGCCGAGGCGACGGCCACCAGCAGGCCGGTGAGGCGGCCCTGCGACTCCAGCGGCGCGGCGGCCAGGGAGCCCGCCCGCAGCGCGGCGGCGGCCGGATCGTCGGCGCCGGGGGCGACCCACGGCGTGCCGGCGCGGACGGCCGGGGCGAGGCCGCCGACCGTCAGGCCGCCGAGCGGCATCTCCGCTGCGGTGCCGCTCGACGCGCCCATGATCAGCCGTCCGTCGCGCTCGGTCAGCAGCACGGCCGCGCCGTCGGCGCCGAGGACCTCCCGGACGGCCGCGACGGCGTCGTCCATGGCCTCGACCGCGGCCGGGGAGCGCAGCAGCCGGTCGCCGGCGGCGGGCGGCTCGGCCATCCCGTCGGTGTCGAGCCGCTCGGCGTCGAGCCGGTCGTCACGGGTCCGCCCGCCGGGGGCGGCGGCGCCGAGCCCGGCCTCGGCGGCCGCGTCGAGCTCGGCGAGCTCGTCGAGGTCGGGCGGGGCCTGTTCGGGGGCGGGGCCGCCCGGGGCCGGTGCCTCTTCGGCGGGCCCGGCCTCGGCGGCCTCGCCGGGGGCCGCGCCGGCGTCGGCGCCGGGGCGCGGCAGCCGGAACCACACGCCCTTGGTGCGGCGGTCGTAGGAGACGCCCCAGGATGCGGCCAGCCGGGCGATCGACGGCAGCCCGCGGCCGCTGGAGGCGGTGACGCCCGGCATCTCGATGCCCCGGGTGGGGTGCCGGTCGCGGACCTCGATCTCGATGTCGCCGTCCTCCAGGCGGCAGGAGACCTCGAAGGACGTGCCGGCGTAGGCGACCGCGTTGGTGGCGAGCTCGCTGGTGGCCAGCACCGCGTCGTCGGCCGCCTCCTCCATGCCCCAGTCGGCGAGCACCTTCCGGACGAAGCGGCGCGCGTCCGCCACCGCCGCGGCGGCGGACGGGAACGTCGCCGACGCCGTCTGCCGATCCAACTGCCGTCCCTCGTTCGAAGCCTGATTACCCGGGTCTGGCCATCGTGGCAGACTGTCCGGCCACCCGGCCACGAGAGTCGTGAACCGGGGCCGCGGAACGTCTCTGACCTGGTGAGCGCCCCCGCCACAACACGACAGACCGTAACACGAAGACTACGGGCCCCGATCCGCGACCTAAGCCGCGTGTCCCCCGTCGGCGTGCGATTCGGGTCGGGGAACGGCCGGCAACGTAGAGTACAGATGCGGCCGGGAGGCGGTCCCGAACGACCGCTCCCCGTGCCGGGCACCCCGGCGACCGCGGGCCAGGAGGATGAAGAGCATGCCGCGTACAGCGTCCCGTGCCCGCCCCGCGGGCGGGTCTCGCGACACCACGCCGCGTTACAGCGACGCCGATCTCGAACCGCTGCTGAAGGCGCTGGCCGCCGTCCGCGACGGCAGGACGGGCGCCGAGCTGAACGTGCCCGGCGAGGGCGCCGTGGCCGAGGCCGCGGGGATCCTCGAGGAGATCCGGCGCAACGGCCACGACCTCGCCACCGGGCTGGCCCGGGTGCGGCGCGAGATCGGCCGCGAGGGCCAGCTGCGGGGCCGGCTGGCCCCCGGGCCGCTGCGCGGGACGTGGGCGACGGCCGTGGAGGACGCCAACGCGATCATCGACAAGCTGACCGACCTCGCCACCGGGATGCACCGGGTGGTGGAGGCGGTGGCGGCCGGCGACCTGAGCCAGCGGGTCGAGCTGCGGGTCCGCGGCAGGCCGATGCGCGGCGAGCTGCTGCGGATGGCCAAGTCGGTGAACGGCATGGTGGAGCTGCTGGACCAGTTCACCTGGGAGGTCACCCAGTTCGCCCGCGAGGTCGGCACGGAGGGGCGGCTCGGCGGGCAGGCCCCGGCGCGCGGCATGACCGGCCGCTGGCGGGACGTGACGGCGGCGGTGAACGTGATGGCGGGGCGGCTGACGTCCCAGGTCCGCGACATCGCGGAGGTCACCACGGCGGTGGCGCAGGGCGACCTGACCCGGAAGGTGACGGTCGAGGCGACCGGTGAGCTGCAGGAGCTGAAGCTCACCGTCAACCAGATGGTCGACCAGCTCTCGGCGTTCGCCGACGAGGTGACCCGCGTCGCCCGCGAGGTCGGCACCGAGGGCCGCCTCGGCGGCCAGGCCAACGTGCGGGGCGTGAGCGGGGTCTGGAAGAACCTGACCGACAACGTCAACGCGATGGCGAACAACCTGACCTACCAGGTCCGCAACATCGCGCAGGTCACCACCGCCGTCGCCGAGGGCGACCTCAGCAAGAAGATCACGGTCGACGCGCAGGGCGAGATCCTGGAGCTCAAGGACACCGTCAACACCATGGTCGACACCCTGTCGGCCTTCGCCGACGAGGTCACCCGCGTCGCCCGCGAGGTCGGCACCGAAGGACGCCTCGGCGGCCAGGCCAACGTGCCCGGCGTCAGCGGCGTCTGGAAGGACCTGACCGACAACGTCAACTCGATGGCGAACAACCTGACCATGCAGGTCCGCGGGATCGCCCAGGTCACGACGGCGGTCGCGCAGGGCGACCTGACCCGCAAGATCGCGGTGGACGCGCAGGGCGAGATCCTGCAGCTCAAGGACACCCTCAACACCATGGTCGACACGCTGTCGGCGTTCGCCGACGAGGTCAGCCGGGTCGCCCGCGAGGTCGGCACCGAGGGCCGCCTCGGCGGCCAGGCGCACGTGCCCGGCGCCGGCGGCATGTGGAAGGACCTGACCGACAACGTCAACGGCATGGCGTCCAACCTGACCTACCAGGTCCGCAACATCGCGCAGGTCGCGACGGCGGTCGCGCACGGCGACCTGACCCGCCGCATCGACGTCAACGCGCAGGGCGAGATCCTCGAGCTGAAGACGACGCTGAACACGATGGTGGACACGCTGTCGTCGTTCGCCTCCGAGGTCACCCGCGTCGCCCGCGAGGTCGGCAGCGAGGGGCGGCTCGGCGGGCAGGCCGAGGTCGAGGGCGTCTCGGGCACCTGGAAGCGGCTGACCGAGAGCGTGAACGAGCTGGCCCGCAACCTGACCACGCAGGTCCGCGCGATCGGCGCGGTGGCCAGCGCGGTCGCCACCGGCGACCTGACCCGGACGATCACCGTGGAGGCGCGCGGCGAGGTCGCCGAGCTGTCCGACAACGTCAACCTGATGGTCGCCACCCTGCGCGAGACGACCCGCGCCAACGAGGAGCAGGACTGGCTGAAGACCAACCTGGCCCGGATCGGCGGGCTCATGCAGGGGCACCGCGACCTGATGCAGGTCGCCGAGCTGATCATGCGCGAGCTGACCCCGACGGCGAGCGCCCAGTACGGCGCGTTCTACCTGGCCGAGGGCGGCGAGGACGCCGAGCTGGTGCTGATCGCCGGGTACGGGACGCGGCGCAGCCGGATCGGCACGGTCCGGTTCGCGCTCGGCGAGGGCCTGGTCGGGCAGGCGGCGCAGGAGCGCCGGCCGCTGCTGATCAACGACGCGCCGGCCGACTACGTCCGGATCGGGTCGGGGCTGGGCGAGTCGTCCCCGGTCAACATCATCGTGCTGCCGATCGTGTTCGAGGACGAGGTGCTCGGCGCGATCGAGCTGGCCTCGTTCGGCCGGTTCACGGACGTCCACCTGGCGTTCTTCAGCCAGCTGATCGAGACGATCGGGGTGACGCTGAACGCGATCCGCGCCAACACCCGGACCGAGGCGCTGCTCGGCGAGTCGCAGCGGCTCGCGCAGGAGCTGCAGGAGCGCTCCGACGAGCTGCAGCGCCAGCAGGGCGAGCTGCGGCACTCCAACACCGAGCTGGAGGAGAAGGCGGCGCTGCTGGCCCAGCAGAACCGCGCGATCGAGATCCAGAACTTCCAGATCGAGCAGGCGCGGCGGACGCTGGAGGAGCGCGCCGAGCAGCTGGCGATCTCCTCGCGGTACAAGTCGGAGTTCCTGGCGAACATGTCGCACGAGCTGCGCACGCCGCTGAACAGCCTGCTGGTGCTGGCCAAGCTGCTGTCGGAGAACCAGGGCGGCAACCTCACCGACAAGCAGGTCGAGTTCGCCCGGACGATCCACGAGTCCGGCACCGACCTGCTGGAGCTGATCAACGACATCCTCGACCTGGCCAAGGTGGAGGCCGGGAAGATGGAGGCGCACCCGCAGCGGCTGTCGGTGCCGGCGCTGGTCGACTACGTCGACGCCACGTTCCGCCCGCTGTCGCTGGACAAGGGCCTGCAGTTCGGGGTGGAGGTCGCGCCGGACGTGCCGGCGACGCTGAACACCGACGAGCAGCGGCTGCAGCAGGTGCTGCGCAACCTGCTGTCGAACGCGGTGAAGTTCACCGCCGACGGCGAGGTCCGGCTGGTGATCGAGCGGGCCGGGGACATCGACTTCACGCTGCCGGCGCTGTGGAACACCCCGGACGTGATCGCCTTCCGGGTGATCGACACCGGCATCGGGGTGAGCGCGGACAAGCTGCAGGAGATCTTCGAGCCGTTCCAGCAGGCCGACGGGACCACCAGCCGCCGCTACGGCGGCACCGGGCTGGGCCTGTCGATCAGCCGGAACATCGCCCGGCTGCTGGGCGGGGAGATCCAGGCGGAGAGCCAGCCCGGCCGCGGCAGCGTGTTCTCGCTGTACCTCCCGGCCCAGTACAGCGAGCCCGAGGCCCGGCGCCGGTCCGCGGCGCCGGACGAGGCGGACGGGGAGCCGCAGGCCGCGCCGGCCCTGCCGGCGGGCCGCGCCGCGGACGAGGACGGCGCGCCGCGCGCGGCGGTCGGCGCCGGCCGCGAGAACGGCGCGCCAGCAGGGCGGCGGAGGCCCGAGCGTCCGGGGCGGGCGGAGCCCGCGCTGAACGGGGTGCTCGCCGAGCCGCCCGCGGACTTCGTCGACACCGTGCTGTCGGGCCGCAAGGTGCTGATCGTCGACGACGACGTCCGCAACGTGTTCGCGCTGACCTCCGTCCTGGAGGGCTACGGGATGGAGGTCCTGTACGCCGAGGACGGGCAGGCCGGGATCGACCTGCTGCACCGCAACCCGGACGTGGCGATCGTGCTGATGGACGTGATGATGCCCGGCCTGGACGGCTACGCGACGACGGCGGCGATCCGGCGGATGCCGCAGTTCGCCGAGCTGCCGATCATCGTGATCACCGCGAAGGTGATGAAGGGCGATCGCGAGAAGAGCCTCGAATCGGGCGCGTCGGACTATGTGCCGAAGCCCGTCGACGTGGATCATCTCCTTGACGTCATGAGGAACTGGCTGCAACCCTCCATCGTCCGCTGAGGAGAGGAGTCGTCCGGCAGGTAGGGTCGCCGTGGGGGCAGGAGCACGGCCGCGGGCGCGGGAGCGCGGGCGCGGCCGTACGGCGGGGGCCGGACCGGAATCGGAGAGACGACGCGTGGACGACAAGGCGAAGATCCTGCTCGTGGACGACCGCGAGGAGAACCTGATCGCGCTGGAGGCCATCCTCAGCTCGCTCGATCAGGATCTGGTCCGGGCGCGGTCCGGCGAGGAGGCGCTGAAGGCCCTGCTCACCGACGAGTACGCGGTCATCCTGCTGGACGTCGTCATGCCGGGGATGGACGGGTTCGAGACGGCCCGCGACATCAAGCGCCGCAAGAAGACCCGCGACCTGCCGATCATCTTCCTGACGGCGGTGAACAGCGACCCGGACTACGCGTTCCGCGGCTACGCGGCGGGCGCGGTGGACTTCATCTCCAAGCCGTTCGATCCGTGGGTGCTGCGCGCGAAGGTGTCGGTGTTCGTGGAGCTGCACACCAAGAACAGGCAGCTGCGCGACCAGACGGCCCTGCTGCGCGAGCAGGCCGCGCTGCTGCGGGAGCAGTCGACGCTGCTGAAGGCGCGGGACGCGGGGGCGGCCAGGGACGATGGGGCGGCCGAGGGCGACGGTGAGGCCGGCCCGCGGGCCGCCGACCGGCTGGCCGAGGTGGTGGAGCAGGCCGAGACGGTCGGCAAGCACCTGCCGCCCGCTCTGCAAGGCGAGTACGACGAGCTGGAGCGGCGCCTGGCCGCGCTGCGGGAGGCTCTGGACGGCGGCTGAGGCCGCGTTACCGCGCGGCGGCGGCCGGCCGCGGTCGATCGACTGGCCGTGTCCGGTCAGTGACGCTTCGCTGCCCGCGGCGCCGGGGAGGGTTCCGCCGGGAGGTGGGGCCGTGGACGTCGCCGGGCTGTTCCTCGCGGGCGCGGGGGCGGGTCTGCTGGCGGGCGGCACCACGTGCGCGGCGACGCAGCTCGGCCTGCTGACCGGCGCGGTCGGCGGAGCCCCGGACGGTGCTGCCGGTACCGGTGCGCGGGCGGCGCGGCCGGTGCGTCAGGTGTCGGTGTTCCTGGCGGCGAAGCTGGTCTCGCACGTGGCGCTGGGCGCGCTGCTCGGGCTGGTGGGCGGCGCGGTGCAGCCGGGGCCGCGCCTGCGGGGGGCGCTGCTGGCGGCCGCCGCGCTGGTCCTGGCGCTGTTCGCGCTGGATCTGCTCGGCTTCGGCCCGGCGCGCCGGCTGCTGCGGCGGCGCAGGGGCTCCGCACCGGACCCCGAAGAGCCGGACGGCCGCTGCCACGTGCCGCGGGGCGGGCGGTCGCGGCGGCCCGTGGTGCTGGGGGCGGCCACGGTGCTGGTCCCATGCGGGCTGACGCTGTCGGCGGAGCTGCTGGCCGTGACGTCGCGGTCGGTGCTGGGCGGGGCCGTGGTGATGGGCGCGTTCGTGCTGGGCACGGCGCCGCTGTTCGGGCTGATCGGCGTCACGGTCGGGCGGGCGATGGCGCTGCTGCGGGGACGGCTGACCGCGCTGCTCGCCGTGGCGCTGCTCGCGGCGTCCGGCTGGACGCTGCTGTCGGGCCTGCGGCTCGGCGGCTGGCTGCCGGGCGGCGGCGGGACGGCGGCGGCCGACTCGGCGCGGTTCGTCCGGACGGACGGGTCGGGCACCCAGTTCGTGACGGTGTGGGCGCTCGACCGGGGCTACCGGCCCGCGCTGCTGACCGCGCGGGCCCGCGTGCACACCGTCCTCGTGCTGCGGACCCGGCACACGTCCGGGCACATGCGGGTGTTCACCATCCCGAGCCGCGACAGGGACGTGTACCTGCCGGCGACCGGCGAGACGCGGGTCGATCTCGGCGCCCCGGAGCCGGGCCGGATGCGCTTCATGTGCGCGTCCGGCCACTACCCCGGGGCGGTCACGTTCCGCTGACCCGCGGCGGGCGGGTCAGGACGACGCGGCGAGCTTCGCGCGGGCGGCGGCGATGCGGGCGAGGGTCCGGTCCCGGCCGAGGATCTCCAGGGACTCGAACAGCGGCAGGCCCACGGTGCGGCCGGTGACGGCGACGCGGACGGGCGCCTGGGTCTTGCCGAGCTTGAGGCCGTGCTCGGTGCCGATGCGCTCGAGCCGGTCCTTCAGCTCGGCGGCGTTCCACGGCGCGTCCTGGTAGGCGGCCTCGGCGGCGGCGAGGATCGCGGCGGCCGGCTCCTTCATCGCCTTGGTCCAGGACTGCTCGTCCTGCGGCGGCTCGTCCAGGAACGCGAAGTCGATCATCTGCACGATCTCCGACAGCAGCGCGACGCGGGTCTGCGCGAGCGGCGCCAGCTCGGCGAACACCGCGACGTCCACGTCGAACGGCGCCTCCTGCAGGAACGGCAGGCACTCGGCGATGAACTTCTGCTCCGGCAGCGCCCGGATGTACTCGCCGTTGATCGCGCGCAGCTTCTTGACGTCGAAGAAGGCCGGCGAGGAGTTGACGTCCTCGATCCGGAACTCGTCGACGATCACGTCCCACGGAACGATCTCGCGGTCGTCGGACGGGGCCCAGCCGAGCAGCATCAGGTAGTTGCGCATCGCCTCGGCGAGGTACCCCTCGGCCCGGTAGTCCTCCAGGGCGACCTTGTCGCGGCGCTTGGACAGCTTCTGCCGCTTCTCGTTGACGATCACCGGGACGTGCGCCCACACCGGCGGCTCGCCGCCGAGCGCCTCCCACAGCAGCTGCTGCTTGGGCGCGTTGGACAGGTGCTCCTCGCCGCGCACGACGTGGGTGATGCCCTGGCTCATGTCGTCGACGGCGTTGGCCAGCAGGAACGTGACCGACCCGTCGGCGCGGGCGATGACGAAGTCCTCCAGGACGGCGTTGTCGAAGACGGGCTTGCCGCGCAGCAGGTCCACGACGGTGGTCTGGCCCTCGTCGGGGGTGCGGAAGCGCAGGGCGCGCCCGGGACCGGCCTCCAGGCCGCGGTCGCGGCAGAACCCGTCGTAACCCTTGTGCTGGTCGCCGGTGCGCGCGATGACGGCCTCGCGGGTGCAGTCGCAGTAGTAGGCGCGGCCCTGCTCCCGCAGCGTCCGGGCGGCCTCGGCGTGCCGGTCGGCGTTGGCGGACTGGAAGTAGGGGCCCTCGTACTGCTCGCCGTCCATGCCGAGCCAGGCCAGGGCGCGGATGATGCCCTCGGTCCACTCGGGGCTGTTCCGGGAGGCGTCGGTGTCCTCGATCCGCAGTACGAGCGTGCCGCCCGACTGGGCCGCCATCACCCAGTTGAACAGCGCGGAGCGGGCGCCGCCGACGTGGAACATGCCGGTCGGCGAGGGCGCGAAACGTACCCGGATCGAAGAGCTCGAAGACATGCCCCCCAGGGTAGAGCGCGCGGGGGGCCGCTCGCGCCCCGATGAGGACGCGCCGCCCGGCGTGGCGTCCCCCGCCCGGGCCGGGACGCCCGCCGGGCGCTACGGTCAGGGCTTCCAGCGCGGGTCGCGGCCGGCCAGCCCGAGGACGCGGTCGAGCAGCGGCGCGTCCTCGGGGACCTGGATCTCGGGCCCGAACGCGCCGTACCGGCGGCTCATCTCGGCGGTCGGGACGAGCTGCTCCCAGGCCGCCTCGACGACCTCCGGCGGGAAGGCGGGGTCGCGGCCGGTGGCGATGGCGAGGTCCCAGCCGTGCACGACGCACTCGCCGAGGACGATCCCGGCGATGAACGCGGCGGGCATGCCCTCCTTGTTGCCGGTGAGGCTGGTGTTGCCCTCCCAGGCGGCGGGATCGCTCCAGGCGCCGGCGGTCCTGCGGGCCTGCTCCTCGAACCGCTCGGCCCAGCCGGGCTCGGCGGTGAAGTCGTGGTCCTCGCCGGGCCCGGTGGAGGGCTCCTTGCGCGCCGCGGTCTCGCCCCGCGCGTTCCACAGGATCAGGTGGTTGACCAGCGCGCGAATGTCCCAGCCCGGGCACGGCGTGGGATCGCCCAGCCGGTCCTGCGGGATCTCCAGGACGATCCGCGCGGCGGCGTCCGCGGCCGGCCGCAGCTGGCTCCGGACGTCCATGACGACTCCTTCGCTCATCAGTTCGAACATGCGTCCACGCTAGGCCGGGCGGCGGCGCGCGGTCTTGAAAAAACGCGACACCGTTAGCCTGGGCCGATGGGCCGATCCCTACCCGGCGGGACACGCGGAATCCTGCACGCGCGGACGGGCCTGGAGCGTTTCCGGGTCGAGCGGACGGCGCCTCCCCCGGCGCTGGCCCCCTTCGTGGCGCACATGTGGGTGCTGCGCTGGGATCTGAGGGGCCGTCCGCCGCACCGGCAGCGGGTGCTGACCCGGCCGTCGGTCCACGTGACCTTCACCAGCTACCTGACGAGCGGCGCGACGCGGGCGCGGATCGCCGGGGTGGTCCGCGACGACTTCGTGGAGGAGATCGCGGGCGAGGGCCGGGTGATCGGCGCCGCGTTCCGCCCGGGCGGGTTCCGGCCGTTCCTGGACGGGCCGGTGTCCGCACTGACCGGCCGGTTCGCGGCGGTGGACGAGGTGTTCGGCGAGCCGGGCCGGGCCCTCGCCGCGGAGATCTTCGCGACGCCGGGCGACGGGGACGCCGTCGCCCGGCTGGAGGAGTTCCTCGCCGGCCTGCGGCCCGAGCCCGACCCGTCCGCCGAGCGGGCCGCCGCGATCGTCGCGCGGATCGCGGACCGGCCGGGCGTCGTCCGCGTCGGCGAGGTGGCCCGGGACGAGGGCATGAGCCCGCGCGCCCTGCAGCGGCTGTTCCACGAGTACGTGGGAATCGGCCCGAAATGGGTGATCGGCAGGTTCCGGATGATGGAGGCGGCCGAGCGGGCCGCGGCGGGCACGCGGGTCGACTGGGCCGGGCTCGCCGCCGAGCTGGGCTACGCCGACCAGGCCCACTTCACCCGCGACTTCACCGCCGCGGTCGGCACCTCCCCCGCCCGGTACGCGCGGGAGGAGGGGCTGGCAGGATCGGGACATGACGGACCCCCGCCCGGCCCCCGGCCCCCTCGATGACCTGACGGCCTTCCACCGGCTCGCCGCGGAGCGGCTGGCCGGGTTCGAGCACACCACCGTCCCGGACGCGCCCGGCCTGCGCCGCGCGGGGGTCGTGCTGTGCGCGGTGGAGGACGGCGGCGTCCCGTCGGTGATCCTGATCAAGCGCGCGTACCGGGGCCGCAACGCCGGCCAGTGGGGGCTGCCCGGCGGCCGGTTGGAGGACGGCGAGACCGCCGAGGAGGCGGCGCTGCGAGAGCTGCACGAGGAGATCGGCCTGCGCGCGGGCCCGGGCGACGTGATCGGCCGGCTGGACGACTTCCCCGCCACGTCCGGTTTCGCGATCACCCCGGTCGTGGTCGTCCTGGAGGATCCGGGGCCGCTCGCGCCGAACGCGGACGAGGTCCATTCCGTCCATTACACGAGCCTGCGCAGGCTCGCCGACGACGACACCCCGAAGTGGGTGCCGCTGCCGGACGGCGGCAGCCTGCTGCAGATGTGGCTCGGGCCGAACTGGCGGGTGCACGCCCCGACCGGCGCCATGCTGTGGCAGTTCCGGGAGGTGGTGCTGCTCGGGCGCCGGGCCAGGGTGGCGGACTTCGCCCAGCCCGACTGGACCCGCAACTAGCGGGATCCAGCCGGGCGGCCGCCGGCCCGGCGGGCTAGAACGTGCCGCCGTCGATGACGATGCGCTGCCCCGTCACGTAGGACGCGCCGTCCGACACCAGGAACCGGACGACGTCGGCGACCTCCTCGGGTGTGCAGACGTGCCCGTAGGGGAACGTGGCGTCCACCTGCCGGATGTCGTCGACCCCCATCGTGGCGCGCACCAGCCGCCGCCCCATGTCGGTGTCCACGACGCCGGGCGCGACCACGTTGACGTGCATGCCGTTGGCGCGCTCCTCCTTCGCGAGGACCTGCGCCAGCGCCTCCTGGGCGGCCTTGCCCATCGCGTAGGGGCCCGAGGACGCGTGCAACAGGTCGGTGACCACGCTGGACACGAACACGATGTCGCTGCGGTCCGCGCGCCGCATCAGCGGGATCAGCGCCTGGCTGAGGTGGTGGGGGCCGAAGGCGTGCACGCGCAGCACCCGCTCCAGTTCGGCCGGGTCGGTGTCGGCCACGGTGGCGCCGCGGCTGGCGATCCCGGCGCTGTGCACGAGGATGTCCAGTGCGCCGAACGCCTCCTCGACCGCTGCGGCGAGCGCCCGGCAGTCGTCGAGCGAGTCGACGGACGCCTGGACGGCGTGCCCCGCCGCCCCGGCGGCCTCGATGTCGGCGACGGTCTTGCGGGCCGCCTCCTCGTCGCGCCGGTAGGCGATCGCGACCCGGGCGCCGTCGGCGGCCAGGGCCAGCGCGATGGCGCGGCCGATCCCCCGGCTGCCCCCGGTGACCAGGGCGGTACGGCCGGCGAGAGAACTCATGGACACTCCTTCGTCAGGTCGCGGAACGCGGAGCACCATCCTGCCCGCCGGCCGTCCGCCGACGTAAGCGGGCCCTGACAAGAGCTGCCCTCCCGGTTGTGGCCCGGCGATGTGGAGACCCCACCGACCTGCGGGTGACGTACTGGTCTGCGCCTCAGCGGGCGCGAGCGCGCAGCCAGGCGGCGCCGGTTTCGAGGTCGTCGTCGGTGAGGCCCACCAGCGGGTCGACGGCGACGAGGAGGTGCTCGCCCGCGCCCTCCTCGGCGGCGATGCATTCCGTCGCGTCCGGTTCGTCCTCGAACCAGATGAACGGCCGCCGCTCGGCCCACGCCGCGACGTGCCGGGCCTTCCAGGCGCCGAGTGTGCGCCCCTCCTCGATGCCGGGGAACCGCGGGATGGGCACGAACGGCAGTTCGGGCAGCCCGATCCGGGGCGAGATCCACTCGTTGGCGTTGTCGCACCAGTAGCTCGCCCAGGCCAGCTCGGCCCCGGTGGATTCGGCCAGTTCGAGCAGGGACGGGCCGTGCGCGGCGTTCAGCCACAGGCGGTAGGTGACGCCGTTGGGCGAACACCGGTGCCGCTTGTAGCCCCGGTGCGGCCTTTCGAACGGATTGAGCACTCCGTCAACGTCCAGCAGCACCAGCGGCGACCCCATACCCGAGAACCTACGGCATGCGGAAGGGAAGTTACATCAAGGTCATTTCGGGCAGCGTTTTGACAGTTTTGGCTCCATGACCGAAACTGCACCGGGCCCATCGAGGCGACACCCTGTGGAGAGGCGGTAACGAGGCGTGAGCGACCAGGATTTGAGGACGGCGCCGGCCGGGACGTCGCACGTCGACGCCGGGGACGCCGGCTACCGCAAGTCCCTCAAGACCCGCCACGTCAACATGATCGCGATCGGCGGGGCCATCGGCACCGGGCTGTTCCTCGGCGCCGGCGGGCGGCTGGCCAGCGCCGGCCCGTCGCTGGCCATCGCCTACGCGGTCTGCGGGTTCTTCTCGTTCATGGTCGTGCGGGCGCTGGGCGAGCTGGTCCTGCACCGCCCCTCGTCGGGGTCGTTCGTCTCCTACTCGCGCGAGTTCATGGGCGAGAAGGGGGCCTTCGTCGCCGGCTGGATGCACTTCCTCAACTGGTCCACGACCGGCATCGTCGACATCACCGCGATCGCGCTGTACATCCATTACTGGAAGATGTTCACGAGCATCCCGCAGTGGGTGCTGGCGCTGATCGCGCTCGCGGTGGTCGTCACCATCAATCTGATCTCGGTGCGGATCTTCGGCGAGATGGAGTTCTGGTTCTCCATCGTCAAGGTGGGCGCGCTCGTGGCGTTCATGTGCGTCGGCATCGTGCTGGTGGTCACCGGCCACAAGGTCGGCGCGCAGGACGCCGGGCCGATGATGATGTTCGACCACGGCGGCGTCTTCCCCAAGGGCGTGCTGCCGATGCTCGTGGTCGTCCAGGGCGTCGTGTTCGCCTACGCCTCGACCGAGCTGGTCGGCGTCGCCGCCGGCGAGACCGAGAACCCCGAGAAGGTCATGCCGAAGGCGATCAACTCGATCGTCTGGCGGATCCTGGTGTTCTACGTGGGGTCGGTGCTGCTGCTCACGATGCTGCTGCCCTGGAGCGCCTACAAGGACGGCGAGAGCCCGTTCGTCACCGTGCTGGGCAAGCTGGGCGTGCCCGCCGCGGGCGGCGTGATGAACCTGATCGTGCTCACCGCGGCGCTGTCCAGCCTCAACTCCGGGCTGTACTCCACCGGCCGGATCCTGCGCTCCCTCGGCGCGGCCGGCTCGGCGCCCCGCTTCACCACGGCCATGAGCAGGTCGCAGGTGCCCTACGGCGGCATCCTGCTGACCACGGCGATCTGCGTGCTCGGCGTCGGGCTCAACGCGTGGGTCCCCAAGGACGCCTTCGAGATCGTGCTGAACTTCGCGGCGATCGGCGTCCTCGGCACCTGGGCCATGATCATGATCGCGCACCTGCTGTTCGTCCGGCGGACCCGCGAGGGGGCGCTCCGCCGGCCGTCCTACCGGCTGCCCGGCTCGCCGGTCACCGAGATCGTCACGCTCGTCTTCCTCGCCTCGGTGGTCGTGCTGATGTGGTTCGACCGCGACGGCGAGGGGCACAACACCGTGCTGGCCGTCCCGTTGATCATCGCCGCGCTGGTGGCCGGCTGGTTCTGCGCGCGGGGCCGCATCGCGGCCGTCCGGGCGTCCCGCGCGGGGGCCCCGGCGGAAGAATGACCGATCCCTGACCCGCCGCGGCCGGTTCGCCCCCGGCCGGGCGGGCATCGTGGGGGCATGTGCCGACTGTTCGGGATGACGACCGGCGGGCCCCGCGTGCACGCCACGTTCTGGCTGCTGGACGCCCCCGACAGCCTGAACTCCCAGAGCCGCCGGATGCCCGACGGGACGGGCCTCGGCTGGTTCTCGCTCGGCGGGGAGCCCGTCCGCGACCGCGCGCCCATCGCGGCGTTCGAGGACGCCGACTTCAACGCCGAGGCCCGCGAGATCGTCTCCCACACGTTCATGTCGCACGTCCGGTACGCCTCGACGGGCAGGCCCGAGGTGCACAACTCGCACCCGTTCGTCATGGACGACCGGCTGTTCGCGCACAACGGGATGGTCCGCGGCCTCGATGTGATCCGCTCCTGGCTCACCGACGTGGAGCGCGCCCCGGTGCAGGGGCACACCGATTCGGAGCTGGTCTTCGCCTACGTGACGGCGGAGATCCGGCGGCACGGCGACACCGCCGCGGGCCTGATCGCCGCCGTCCGTCGCATCGCCGCCGAGGTGCCGGTCTTCGCGCTGAACATCCTGCTCGCCGAGTCGGGGCGGCTGTGGGCGCTGCGCTACCCCGACACCCATGAGCTGTGGGTGCTGGAGCAGGAACTCGAGGAGGACGAGGCGGCCTGCCACCTGTCGTCCGGCCGCGAGCCCGGCCGGGTGCACGTGGCGGCGCACCGCGAGCGCGCGGCCGCCCACGTCCTGGCCAGCGAGCGGATGGACGACGATCCCGGCTGGCGGCTGCTGGAGCCCGGCGAGCTGCTGGTCGCGGAGGGCTCGACCGCCACCTCGCTGTTCCCGTTCGACCGGCCCGCCCACCGGGTGACCCCCGACGATCTCTCGGTGACCGAGGCCACGTCCCAGACGTGATCCGCTTCACCCGCGGGCACGTAGGGTTGACCGGGTCGGACGAGCGCCCTTGAGGAGTCCCGGAGCAATGGAGCACGAACTCACCCTGATGGCGGTCCACGCCCACCCGGACGACGAGGTCCTCAGCACCGGCGGGCTGCTCGCGCGGTGCGCCGCCGAGGGGATCCGGACGGTGCTGGTCACCTGCACCAACGGCGAGCAGGGCGACGACTCGGGCGGCGTGAAGCCGGGCGAGCCCGGCCACGACGCCGAGGAGGTCGCGCAGCGCCGGCTCGCCGAGGTGCGCGAGTCGGCGGAGATCCTCGCGGTGAAGCATCTGGAGCTGCTCGGCTACCGCGACTCCGGCATGGAGGGCTGGTCCACCAACGAGGACCCGCGCGCCTTCGCGAACGTCCCGCTGGAGGAGTCCGCCGGGCGCCTGGCCGAGCTGATGGAGCGCTACCGCCCGCAGGTCGTCGTCACCTACGACGAGAACGGCGGCTACGGGCACCCCGACCACATCCAGGCGCACCGCATCGCCGTCGCGGCCACCGAGAAGACCGGCATCCCGGACAAGCTGTACTACACCGCGATCCCCCGGTCCGGTGTCGCGCGGATGTTCGAGGTCGCGAAGTCGGCGGGGCTCGACCTGGGCTTCGAGCCCCCGGACGACTTCGGCGTCCCGGACGAGATGATCACCAGTGCCGTGGACGTCTCCCCCTACGCCGCGCGCAAGGTCAAGGCCCTGCAGGCGCACGCGAGCCAGGGCGAGAACATCTTCTTCCTGCGCCTGCCCGAGGAGGTCCAGCACATGGTCTTCTCGAACGAGACGTTCATCCGGCACTTCAACCGCGTCGACGCCGCCCCCGCCACCGAGGACGACCTCTTCGCAGGCCTGCGCTGACGCCGAGCGCCGCGGGCCCGGGCGGCGGGCTCAGGCGGGGGCCGCGCGCCGCGCCTGAGCCCGGTAGTGGTCGAGGACGTCCTGGCGCAGCAGGGAGGCGAAGCCCGCCCGTTCCAGCCGCAGCGCCAGGGCGGCCCCGCCGATGCCGAGGGCGGCGGCCGTCGCGTCCAGCCGCCACCGGTTCCCGGCCAGCCGCTTGAGCAGGTAGCCGCGGCGCACCTGCGTGTCCGAGAGCCGGAACGTCTTCAGGTAGGCGACGCGGCCCTCATCGTCCGTGATCGTCTCGCCGATGTGGTTCTCCTTGCGCAGCCCGAACGACGGCAGGAACCGTGACAGCCGGAACCCGTACATCCGCTGCACGGGCTGCGTCGATCCCTCCTCGTCGAACAGGTCGCCGGCCATGACCGCGTCGTGGAACGCCGCCCATTCCTCGCGGCGGCAGGACGCGGCGGCGCGCAGGTCGTGGATCGAGGTGATGCCGGCGCCGTCGATCGGCGCGGACAGGTCGCCGGCCGGCGCGCCGAGCAGGCCGTACTTGTAGATCAGCTCGCCGAACAGGTCCTCGACCAGCGTCGCGTGCAGGGCCCGGTAGTCGCCCGGATGGGGCACGACGAACGCGCTCGCCAGGGCGTCCGCCACGTAGACGAGCACGCCGCACTGCCCCGGGTGGATCTCGAAGATCCGCAGCGCGTCCTCCAGCCCGCGCACCCGCAGCCCGAGGTAGGTCTCCTCGCACCGCGGCGACAGGCCGCGCGCCACCGCCCGCCTCGACCACTCCTCCCAGACGATCTCGGGGCCGCCGAAGTGCAGCGCGAGGTAGCCCTCGACGGCGAGGTGCAGGGGCAGGAAGCGGAGCCGGTCCTTGCCGGCCTTCCGCGCCATGCGCCGGGTGAAGCGGACGGGCATGCGCGGCGGGGCGGCGGCGGTGTCCCGCTCCAGCAGGCGCGTCCCGTACGCCGCGGAACGGGTCGGGTCGCCGTCGCTCCAGTCCGCGACGAAGGCGTGCGGGACGAACGCGACGTAGGCGGTCCCGTCGCCGACGTCCACGACCGACACCGGCTCCTCGTAGGCCTTCCGGTGCAGCCGCAGGTGCGGGACGGGCTCGTCCCGGACGAGCGGGACGAGCCGGATCGAACCCCAGGCCTGAGCGGGCCTGGTCTCCAGGCCGTCCAGCGTGAACGTCATGCGCTCTCCCCCAGGAAGCGGGCCGTCCGGTCGTCCAGGTGGGCCCGCAGGCCGGCCAGGCCGACCCGCCCCTCGGCGAACCGGGCCAGCTCGACCAGCGTCGGCAGGTCCTCGGCGTCGCGGATCCCGGCGGTCGGCACGGACGGCGACAGCCGCCGCACGTCGAAGTCGTCGGCGTCGTACACCGGGTTGAGGTGGGCGATCAGGACCCGCTGCCCGGCTGCGAGCCGGTGGCCGGTGTCCAGGCGCGTCCGCCAGATCCGCAGGACGTCCGCGGCCAGGCCGGGCGGCGCGTTGTCCCAGCCGTCGGAGATGATGATGAGCCGCTCGGGCCGGGCCTCCAGCGCGTCGAGGATCCGCTCGCCCAGCGGAGTGGGCCCGAACGGGTAGACCAGCAGCTCGTCGGTGCGCCCCGACGTCCACAGCGGGACGTACTCCTTCGCCAGCGCCTCCAGGAGGTAGTGCGCGGCGAGCGCGACCGCCAGCGGGCGGCGCCGCTTCTGCCCGGAGCCGGTCGAGGAGTGGCTGTCGTCCAGCACGGCAGCGACCCTGCCCCACGAGCCGCGGGCGGCGCCGGCCACGCGCCGGGCCGCCGTCCGCAGCGCCTCGGTCAGCTCCGCGCGGCGGTCGGCGCGGTCGTCGAGCGGGAGCGACAGCACGTAGGAGGCCAGCCGGGTCAGCGGCATCACGGTCAGGTCCGCGGCGACCGCACCGGCCTTCGCCTCCCGCGCGCTCTCCTGCAGGCGCAGCCGCTCCAGGCGTGTCAGGCGCGGCGCGATCCGCTCCAGGAACACCTCGCGGGGGACGCCGTGCTTGGCGGCGAACCCCTCGGCGACCGTGTAGGGCAGCTCGTACAGCGCGGCCTTCTCGTAGTGCGCGCGGCGCCACCGCTCGAAGATCGGCGTCTCGTAGGCCTTGACGCGGTGCGGGGCGAACAGGAAGTCGCGCAGCTCGCCGTCCGGCTCGACGTGGGCGTGGCGGATCGCGGTCTTGACGCCCGCGCGGTACTTGACCGCGTCGAACGCGGGGTCGGCGCGGCCGGCCAGCCAGTCGCGGATGATCGCGCGCGTCCGCCGGTTGTTGACCTTCAGCCGGCGCAGCTCGCGGATCAGCCGGTACACACGCTGCCGCGGCATCAGCTTCAGCCGCCGCGCGATCAGCCGTCCCTCCAGCCGGCGCTGCTCCGCGCCGGCGCCGCCCGCCCGCACCAGCAGGTTGCGGACGATGATCGCCGCGTTGTGGTCGTTCACGTCGAGCGCCAGCGCCGCGGCGTAGATCTCGCGGTAGTTCTCCAGCATGTAGGCGTGCAGGAATTCGAGGGAGAGGTGCTGCTCGCCCGGGTGGTGGTGGAACTCCCGCTGCCCGGTGGAGGTGATCGCCGCGTTGACGAACATCAGCGCGTCCTCGCAGGCGATCAGGTCCGCGAACGTCTCGCTCATCGCTTCCCAACGGTGGCCGGGGGTTCGGGGTGCCGGCCGGGGAAGGGAGGCGCGAGCTGCGAATCATCGCGTGAAAGGCAAGTTCCGGAAGTCGCACCGGAGTCCCGCGGCCGGCCCCCGCACCGTAACACCGCGATACGGGGGCGGGCTCCGCGTTTTTCGTGTCAGGGGCGGTAGGTGCCGAAGTACCATTCGTTGCCGTCCAGGTCGCGGGCGGCGTAGTCGCGCGAGCCGTAGTCGGTGTCGGCGAGGCCGCGGAAGATCTCGGCGCCGGCCGCCTTCGCGCGGTCGTGGTGGGCGTCCGGGTCGTCGACCGCGACGTAGACCGCCGCCTTGACCTGCACGCCGGCGCCGAACATGAAGATCCCGGTGTCGTAGCGCATCTCGGCGTGCACGATGTCGCCGCCGTCGTTCCGGTAGACCTCGTGCGGGACGAAGCCGAACGCCTTCTCCAGCCACTCCATCGACTTCTGCGGGTCCGCGGTCGCGATCAGCGGGTAGAACGTCCGCCGGATCTCACTGGTCATGTCATCCTCCCTGGTCGTCCGATGGCATGCCCAGTCTCCGCGCCGCCTCCCCGGCGCGTCTTGGACGAATGGGAGCCGCGGGACGGGCGGGGTCAGCGGCGGGCGGCGTCGCGCTCGTCGGCGAGGCGGCGCGTCTCCTCGGAGACGGGCGCGCTCAGGATCGCGGCGACGACGTCGATCAGGTAGCTGGTGAACAGCCGGTCGTCGGTGCGGGGGCCGGTGCGGGCGCGGCGGGCCAGCTCGGTCGCGGCGTACAGGATCGCGGTGAACCGGCGGTGCAGCCGCGCCGCGTCCTCCTCCAGGACGGGCTCGACGAGCCTGCGCCACCGGTGCAGGCTGTCGGCCGCGTCGGCCGCGTCGTCGGCGACGGGGCGCAGCCGGTTCAGCCCGTCCGCCCAGATCTGCAGGAACGCCCGCCCCGACTCGTCGCGCAGGCAGACGGCCATGGGGCGGACGAGGGCGGCGGCGAGCGCGCGCCGGTCGCGCTCGCCGTCCGCCTCGTAGGCGTCGAGCAGGGCGTGCCGGCGCGCCTCGACCTCCGGGGCGTGCCGGGCGTGGATCGCGCGCACGATCCCCGCCCGGTCGCCGAAGTGGTACTGCACGGCCGTGGCGTTGCGGGCGCCGGCCGCCTGCACGATCTCGCGCAGGCTGACGGCGTCGATCCCCCGCTCGGCGTAGAGCCGCTCGGCCGCGTCCAGCAGTCGCTCCCGCGTCTCGTTCATTCGTTACCTATAGCGTGTTCCAGAGCGTCGGCGAAGCGGGCGCGGGCCGCCTCGCGGCGGGTCGGCAGGTGCCCGGACGGCCACAGGCCCTCGACGGGCTCGACGTCGCGCAGCAGCTGCCGCGCCACGGTGATCTTGTGGACCTCGGTGGGGCCGTCGGCGATGCCCATCGCCTCCGCGCCGAGCATCATGGCGGCGAACGGCATTTCGTTCGACACGCCGAGCGCGCCGTGCAGGTGCATGGCCCGCTGGACGACGTCGTGGTACACCTTCGGCATCGCGGCCTTGACCGCGGCGATGTCCTTGCGGACCTTCTTGTAGTCCTTGTGCTTGTCGATCAGCCAGGCGGTGCGCAGCACCAGCAGCCGGAACTGCTCGATCTCGATCCAGCTGTCGGCGATCTTCTCCTGGGTCATCTGCATCTTCGCCAGCGGGCCGAACCGGGTCTGCCGGGACACGGCGCGCTCGCACATCATGTCGAACGCCTTGCGGACCTGCGCGATCGTGCGCATGGCGTGGTGGATGCGGCCGCCGCCGAGACGCGTCTGCGCGATGACGAACGCGCCGCCCTCCTCGCCGAGGAGGTTCTCGGCCGGGACGCGGACGTTCTCGTAGCGCAGGTAGCCGTGCGAGCCCTCGCGCTCGCCGCCGACGCCGACGTTGCGGACGGTGGTCAGGCCGGGCGTCCCGGCGGGGACGATGAACATCGACATGCCCTCGTAGGCGGACACGTCGGGGTTCGTGACGGCCATGACGATGAGGAACTCGGCGTGCCGGGCGTTGGAGGAGAACCACTTCTCGCCGTTGATGACCCAGCCGTCCCCGTCGCGGACGGCGTGGGTGGTGAACAGGGTCGGGTCGGCGCCGCCGTGCGGCTCGGTCATCGAGTACGAGGAGGAGATCTCGCCGTCCAGCAGCGGGCGCAGGTAGCGCTCCTTCTGCTCGGGCGTGCCGAAGTGGGCGATGATCTCGGCGTTGCCGGAGTCGGGCGCCTGGCAGCCGAACACCGACGGCGCCCAGCGGGACCGTCCGAGGATCTCGTTCAGCAGGGCCAGCTTCACCTGCCCGTACCCCTGCCCGCCGAGTTCGGGGCCGAGGTGGCAGGCCCACAGGCCCTTTTCGCGGACCTGGTCCTGCAAAGGCCGGACGATCGTCTTGTAGCGGGGGTCGGACTTGTCGTACGGGTCGCCCAGCACGAGGTCGAGGGGTTCGACCTCGTCGCGGACGAACGCGTCCGCCCAGTCGAGAAGTTCCTGGTAGGCGGGGTCGGTCTCGAAGTCCCAGGCCATCGCGAGCCTCCTGCGGTCGGTGCGCTCCGTCCCCCGAATAATCGGGCCGTCTCAATGAATAATGCAAGTGCATGACTGTTACTCTCCGGTAGACCACCGTGCCCGAAGGGAACCGCCGTGCAGCCTGAGCAGATCGACCCCGCCCTCGTGGACTTCGCCGTCCTGGCCGGGTGGATGGACGGTCAGGGGCTGCCGGGCGGCGCGTTCGAGGACGTCGAGCCGCTGACCGGCGGGACGCAGAACACGCTGGTCCGCTTCCGCCGCGGCGGCCGGGACTACGTGCTGCGGCGCGGTCCCGCGCACCTGCGCGCCCGGACCAACGACGTGCTGCGCCGCGAGGCGCGCGTGCTGGCGGCGCTGGACGGCACCGACGTGCCCGCGCCGCGCCTGATCGCGGCCTGCCCGGACGAGTCCGTCATGAACGGCGCGGTGTTCTACCTGATGACGCCGGTCGAGGGCTTCAACGCGTCGGTGACGCTGCCGGACCTGCACGCCGGCGACGCGTCCGTCCGGCACGAGATGGGCCTGAACGCGGCGCGGGCCCTGTCGGCGCTGGGCGCGGTCGACCACGAGGCGGCGGGCCTGGGCGACTTCGGCAAGCCGGAGGGCTTCCTGGAGCGGCAGGTCAGCCGGTGGCTGTCGGAGCTGGACTCCTACAGCGCGCTGGACGGCTACCCGGGCCCGCAGATCCCGGGCGTGGACGACGTGGCGCGCTGGCTGGAGGATCGCCGCCCGACGACGTGGCGGCCCGGCATCCTGCACGGCGACTACCACCTGGCCAACCTGATGTACGCGTTCGGCGGGCCGGAGGTCGCGGCCATCGTCGACTGGGAGATGTGCACGGTCGGCGACCCGCTGCTCGACCTCGGCTGGCTGCTGGCCACCTGGCCGCGGCTCGGCGACGAGAGCGCGCTGCTGGCCGGGCCGCTGGGCGCCGCCGGGGGCCTGCCGGCGACGGACGAGCTGGTCGAGGCCTACGCCGGGCGTGCCGCGGCCGTGGCGGGCCGCGACCTGTCGTCGATCACCTGGTACGCGGTGCTCGCCTGCTTCAAGCTCGGCATCGTGCTGGAGGGCACGCACGCCCGCGCGTTCGCGGGCAAGGCGCCGAAGGAGACCGGCGACCTGCTGCACTCGATCACGCTCGGGCTGTTCCGGCGGGCGCAGGCGTTCATCGCCTCCTGACCGTCCCCCGCTGATGGGATGATCACGGGTGGGAGGTGCCGCGATGGAGATCCGCAAGGGCGGGCCGGACGACGCGCCCGTGATCATGGCGATGCTGGACGGCGCCGTCGCGTGGCTGGCGAGCGACGGGCGGACGGGCCAGTGGGGCGCCGAGCCGTGGTCGGGCGACCCGCGCCGGGTCGACCGGATCGCCGGCATCGCCCGCGACGACGAGATCCTGGTGGCGGAGGCGGACGGCCGCCCCGCCGGGGTCATGGCGGTCGCCCCGCGCCCGCCGTCCTACATCGGCGAGGCCGGCGAACCGGAGCTGTACATCACGCTGCTGGTCACCGACCGGGCGTTCGCCGGGCGGGGCGTCGGGTCAACGCTGATCGGCGAGGCGAAACGGCTGGCGCGGGCGCGGGGCGCCGGGCTGCTGCGCGTCGACTGCTACGGCGGCGGGGACGGGCGGCTCGTCGAGTACTACCGGCGGCAAGGGTTCGAGACGGTCGCCGAGTTCGAGGTCGGCGACTGGCCCGGGCGGCTGCTCGCCCAGCGCGTCGACGCCGCGGGCTGATCCCCGCCCGCCTTGCGGATCGCGGCGGGCGGGGCGCAGTCTGGAAGGGACCGGTGGGAGCGGGGCAGTCGGTGACGCCCTTACGCCGCACGGACGGCGACCGAGCCGCTCGCCCCGTCCCACCGGTCTGCGCGGCCCTCCGGCCGCGCCGTTCCCTCAGGCGGAACTGCCGGTGAGCTCGCCCGCCGGGTCCTCCGGCGCGGCCAGCCTGTCGCCCGCGTCGGCGGTGTAGTCGTCGGCGCTCGTCTCGTCCTGGCCGGCCGGCACCTTCAGCGCCCGCACGACCAGCGTGACCGCGACCGCGACGACCATGTTGAGCACGAAGGCGGTCAGCGCGATGTAGCCGGTGTGGCCGACGAACGGGATGTCGGCGAGCGGCGACCCGAAGTGGCTCTGCGTCGCCGACGACTGGTCGTAGGCGGTGTACGTCCCGTACGCCATGCCCGCGGCCCAGCCGGCCAGCAGGCCCCAGCGGTCCAGCCACCGGGTGTACAGGCCGATGCCGATGGCGGGGAACGTCTGCACGACCCAGATGCCGCCGAGCAGCTGCAGGTTGATGGCGAGCGACTTGTCGAAGCCGAGCACGAAGACCAGCGCGCCCAGCTTCACCAGCAGCGACACCAGCTGCGACACCCGGGTCTCCTCCTCGGGCGAGGCGTCCGGCCGGATGTAGGCGGTGTAGACGTTGCGGGTGAACAGGTTGGACGCGGCGATCGACATGATCGCGGCGGGCACCAGCGCGCCGACCCCGATCGCGGCGAACGCGACGCCGGCGAACCAGTCCGGGAACACCTGGTCGAACAGCTCCGGCACCGCGAGCTGCGGGTTGCCGGCGTGCTTGACGGCGGCGACGACGCCGGGGTGGGCGAGCGCCATGTAGCCGAGCAGCGCGAGCAGGCCGAGCAGCAGCGAGTACGCCGGCAGCAGCGCCGCGTTGCGCCGGATGACGTCGCGGCGCCCGGCGGCGAGCGCACCGGTCACGCTGTGCGGGTAGATGAACAGCGCCAGCGACGACCCGAGCGCCAGCGTCCCGTACGCCCAGTGCGTCATGTCGTTGGTGAACAGGGACCCGGACGGCTTGCCCGTCGCCGGATTCGGCTTGGCGAGGGCCGCGGCGGACTTGTCGAAGATGCCGTCCCAGCCGCCGAGCTTGGTCGGGATGTAGACGATCGCGACGATGATGACGATGTAGATCAGCGCGTCCTTGACGAACGAGATCAGCGCGGGCGCCCGCAGCCCCGAGGTGTAGGTGTAGGCGGCGAGCAGCGCGAACGCGATGAACAGCGGCAGGTCCTTGGCCCAGCCGGAGCCGGACACGCCCATCACCGTCAGGACGGCCTGGATGCCGACGAGCTGCAGCGCGATGTACGGCATCATCGCCAGGATCCCGGTGAGCGCGATGGCGAGACCGAGCGACCGCGAGCCGTACCGGCCGCGGACGAAGTCGGCGGCGGTCACGTAGCCGTGCCGGTGCGCGACCGACCACAGCCGCGGGCCGATCAGGAACACGATCGGGTAGGCGATCGCCCCGTACGGAACGGCCCAGAAGCCCATCGCCCCGCCCGCGAACACGGCGGAGGGCACGGCGACGAAGGTGTAGGCGCTGTAGAGGTCGCCGCCGAGCAGGAACCAGGTGACGAACGTGCCGAAGCTCCGCCCGCCGAGGCCCCACTCGTCCAGGTGCATGATCGTCTGGCCGCGGCGCCAGCGCGCGGCGGCGAAGCCGACCGCGGTCACCACCGCGAAGAAGACGACGAAGATGGTCAGCTCGACGCCGTTGACGTCCTTCACTTCGCCGCACCCCGCTTCCGGGTCAGCAGGTGGGCGCCGCCGATGCAGACGGCCGTGAGCACCACCCACAGCAGCTGCCACCAGTAGAAGAACGGGAAGCCGGCCAGGTGCGGGCCGTCCTTGGCGTAGGTCGGCACGGCCAGGTACACGACGAAGGGCGCCACCAGCAGGACGCCCGCGACCGCCTTGCGGGCCGCGGACGTGCGGGGCGGGGGTTCGGGGGCGGGGGACGTTTCACTCAC
The DNA here is from genome assembly GCF_041951385.1 of Actinomadura sp. NTSP31. Lineage (NCBI taxonomy): Bacteria > Bacillati > Actinomycetota > Actinomycetes > Streptosporangiales > Thermomonosporaceae > Actinomadura > Actinomadura sp. NTSP31. Next base: position 28,299 of record NZ_JBGNUT010000009.1, read on the forward strand.
GGACTGACCTCCAGGGCCGGGGGAACGAGCGGCCGGGGCGAATGTCGCCCCCGCAATATTGCGATCTTCGAACCGCGGGCACCAGCCCCCGGGCGATTTGTTGACCAAGTCGAAGCCGGGTGTCGTTTTCCTGCCAGCGGAGCGGTCCACGCGCACGGCATGCTCGGGTCATGGACGAAGCACGCACGGGACAGGGCCGTACGGATCAGGCCGGTACGGATCAGGCCCGCACGGCTCCGGCCCGCACCGGCCGGGCCCGCCGCGCGTTCCGTTTCGGTGTGGTCGGGGAGTCGATCCGCTCCGGGGCGGAGCTGGCGGCGACGGCGCGGCGCGCCGAGGACCTCGGGTACTCGGCGCTGGTCCTGCGCGACCACTTCGCGGCCGAGCCGTTCGGCGACCAGCTCGCCCCGATGGTCGCGCTCGCGTCGGCCGCCGCCGCGACGAGCACGCTACGGGTCGGCACGATGGTGCTCTGCAACGACTACCGGCATCCGGTGATGCTGGCGAAGGAGGCGGCCACGCTCGACCATCTGTCGGGCGGCCGCTTCGAGCTGGGCGTCGGCGCCGGATGGCTCCGCGAGGAGTACGAGTCCGCCGGGATGCCGTTCGAGGCCGCGGGCGTGCGGGTGGGCCGCCTGGAGGAGTCGCTGCGGATCCTGCGGAGCCTGCTGTCGGGCGACAAGACGACCTTCGCGGGAGAGCACTACCGGGTCGACGGCCTGACGGTCTTCCCGCGTCCGGAGCGCCGCCCGCCCCTCGCGGTCGGCGCGGGCAGCCGCCGCATGCTCGGCATCGCCGGGCGGCTCGCCGACACCGTCGGGATCCTGCCGCGCGCCCTGCCCGACGGGACGATCTCCGAGGAGATCACCGAGCGGCTCCCGGACGCCATCGAGCGCAAGGTCGGCTGGGTGCGGGAGGCCGCCGCCGGGCGCGACGTCGAGCTGAGCATGCTGGTGACGCCCACGTTCGGGCCGGACCCGCGCCGCGCCGCCGCCAAGGTCGCGGTCACGCGCGGCTGGGGCACCGCGTCCACCGACCTGGTGCTGGAGATGCCGTCGCAGTTCGTCGGGCCGCCCGAGCACATCGCCGAGCAGATGCTCGCCCGGCGCGACCGCTACGGCTTCACCTACTACCAGGTGCCCGACGCGGCCATGGACGCCTTCGCGCCCGTCATCGCGCACCTGGCGTGAGGCGCGTCAGCGCGCGGAGCCGGCGAACCCCGCGTTCATGGCGAGGCTCAGCTCCGGCTCGGTGAGCCGGCCGCCGCTCAGCGACCCGACGACGCGGCCGTGCTGGAACACCACGACGCGATGGCAGAGCTCGACCAGCTCGGCCAAGTCCGAGGACGCGATCAGCACCACCTTCCCCTTCGCGGCGAGGTCCCGCACGATGCCGTGCAGTTCGGCGCGGGCGCCGACGTCGACACCGCGCGTCGGATCGTCCAGCGCCAGGACGGACGGGTCGGCGTCCAGCCATTTGGCGAGGACGGCCTTCTGCTGGTTGCCGCCCGACAGGTCGCCCGCGCGGGCGCGCGCGTCGCCGCGGACGCGCAGCCGTTCCAGGTGGCCGCGGGACCGGTCGACGAGGCGGGAGCGGCGGGGCAGGAAGCCGCCGCGTCCCTGGCCGAGCCAGCTCACCGACGTGACGTTCTCCCACAGCGCCTTGTCGAGCATCAGCCCGCGGCCCTTGCGGTCGCCGGAGATGTAGGCGACGCCCGCCATGACGGCGTGCCGCGCCGACCGGGGCGACCGCCCGTCCGGCAGCCGCACGGAGCCCGACGACGGGCGGGCGCGCCCGCACACGGCGTCCAGGACCGCGAGATGGCCGGCGCCCTGCAGCCCGGCCAGCCCGACGATCTCGCCGCCCGCCGCCGTCAGCGAGACGTCCCGCAGCCGGCCGGGCACGGTGACTCCGGTGAGGGAGACCGCCGCCCCGCCGGGGCGGCGCGGGGCGGCGGCGGGTACGGGGGCGGGTCCGGCCGGGCCACCCGGAGGCCGGCCGAGCATCGCGGTGACCAGGGAGTCCAGGTCGACGTCCGCGGCCTCGGCGCCCGGCAGCACGACGCGTCCGTCGCGCAGCACGGTCACCCGCGTCGCGATCCGCATGACCTCCTCCAGGAAATGCGAGATGTAGAGGACGGCCAGGCCGCGCTCGGCGAGGCGCCAGGTGACGTCGGCGAGCCGGGCGGCGGCGGCCCGGGGCAGCGCGGAGGTCGGCTCGTCCAGGATCAGCACCCGCGGCTCCTGCAGGAGCGCGCGGGAGATCTCCAGCAGCTGCCGGTCGGCGAGCGGCAGGTCCCCGGCCCTGGCGTGCGGCGGCGGGTCGATGCCGAGCTCGTCCAGGACGGGCCGGGCGAGCCGCCGCATCTCGCGGGTGCTGACCAGGCCGCGGCGGCGGGGCGCGCCGTAGGGGAAGAGGTTCTCCAGCACGGTCAGCTCGTCGTAGGTCATCAGCTCCTGCGAGACGATCGCGACGCCCTGCGCGGCGGCCTGCCGGGCGTCCGAGAACCGGACCGGCGCGCCGTCCAGTTCGATGGTGCCGCCCTCGGGCCGCACCACCCCGGAGATGATCTTCACGAGGGTGGACTTGCCCGCGCCGTTCTCGCCGACGAGCGCGTGCACCTCCCCCGCGTCCAGGGTGATGCCGACGCCGTCCAGCGCGGTGACGCCGCCGTAGTGCTTGACCAGGCCGGAGGCGACGAGCATGTCAGCGGGCCTCCTTGAGCGGCCGGATGCTCGCGGTCGGGTCCGCGAGCAGCCTGTCCAGCTGCGGCTTGTACCAGGCGTAGGCGTTCCGCACCGACTGCTGCCGCTGGCGGATCTCGTCGATGTTGCCGGAGTCCATCACCAGGCCGGGCGTCTTGAACCAGCCGGACGGCAGCTTGCCCTCGCCGTCGCGGACCGCCTTGATCAGCAGCGCGGTCGCGAGGTAGCCCTTCAGGTAGTGCTCGGGGTCGATGCCGGCGAAGTTGGTGCCGCGCTTGATGGCGTCCAGCGTCTTCGGGTCGACGTCGAAGCCCGCGGTCAGGTATGCGCCGTGCCGCTGCTCCTTGAGGCGGGCGAGGTTGTAGCTGTCGGCGTCGCCGACGCCGAGGAACGCCAGCGCGTCGGGGTGGGCGTTCACCTGCGCCTGCCAGGCGCCGTAGCTCTGCGCCGGGTCGCTGTAGGTCTGGAACGGGCCGAGGACGCGGATGCCCGGGGCCTGCTGCGCGAGGGTGTCCTCGATGCCCTTCGCACGGCTGTCGAGGACCGGGGTGCCCGGGTTCGGGACGCCGATGACGACGGTGCCCCTGGCGTCCTTGCCGAGCTTCTTCACCGTGGCCTGCGCGAGCAGCCCGCCGAGTTCGTAGTTGTCGTTGCCGACGTAGAAGCCGACCTTGCTCCCGTCGGTGGGGGCGGTGTCCAGCGCGACGATCGGGATGCCCTTGCCGACGGCCTGCGCCGCCGGGCGGGTGAAGATCGGCGGGTCGAGGTTCTCCAGGACGATCCCGTCCGGGTGGGTGACGGTGAGGTTCTGGAACAGCTGCTGCTCGGCGGGCCCGTCGGTGTTGGGCGGGCCGACGACCTTGAAGTCGACGTTCCCGGCGCGCTTGGACGCCTCGGTGGCGCCCTCGTACATCTCGCGGGCGAAGTTGAGGCTGTAGTTGGCGACGGCGATGCCCATCTTCAGCCGGCCGCTCTTGCCGCCCGACCCGCCGTCGCCGCAGGACGCGGTGGTCAGAGCGGCGCCGAGCAGCAGCGCCGCGGCGGCGGCGAGCGGTCCGCGGGGACGCGGGATCATGGGTTCCTCCCAGGTGGGCGCGGGTCGCGGACACCGCTCGGGTCGTGGACGCGGCGCAGGGCACGGACGCGGCGCAGCAGCGGCGCGGCGCCGACGGCGACGAGGATGACGCCGCCGGTCGCGAAGGTCGTCCAGTTGATGGGGACCTCGAAGAACACCAGCGCCGCGGTGACGGCGCCGAGGATGAGCGTGCCCGCCGCGGCACCGAGGACGGAGCCGGTGCCGCCCTTCAGCGGGGTGCCGCCGATGATGGCCGCGGCGATGGCGGTGAGCTCGTAGCCCTGCCCGATCGTGGGGTCGCCGGCGATGAAGAACGCCAGCGCCAGCACCGCCGCCAGTCCCGCCATGAGCCCGGACAGCGCCAGCGCCGCGATCCGCGTCCGCGTGACGGGCAGTCCGCCGAACTCGGCGGCCTCCGGGTTGGAGCCGATCGCCCTGACCCGCGCACCGAACCTCGTCCGGGTGAACAGCACGCTCAGCACCACGACGGCGAGCACGAACACCCACACCGCGTTCGGCACGCCGAGCAGCTCGCCGCCGCCGAGGACGCGGAACAGCGCGTCGCCCTGCGGCAGGTCGGTGATCTGCTTGCCCTCGGCGAGCGCCAGCCCCACGCCGCGCAGCAGCATCGCGGTGGCGAGCGTGACGATGAACGACGGCAGCCGCAGGTACGTCGTCACCGCGCCGTTGAGCGCCCCGACCAGCGCCGACAGCGCCAGCACGGCCAGCGCCGACAGCCAGGTGTTCCAGCCGTCGCGGATCAGCAGCGCGCCGACGACGACGCCCATCGCGTACATCCCGCCGACCGACAGGTCGACCTCCCGCATCGCCAGCGCGAACACCATGCCGAGCGCCATCAGCCCGACGTAGACCGAGTTGTGCGCGGTCGTGAGCAGGTTGCCGGTGCGCAGGAAGTCCGGCTCGAACAGCCCGACGCCGAGCACCAGCAGGACCAGCACGCCGACGACGCCGGCCTCGTCCGGGACCGGGCGGCGCGTCCGGCGCCGGGCGCCGGCCTCGTCGTCTTCGTTCGCCGTCGGCGCGGTGGCCGAGGGCCGTGGAACTGACATGCGGCGAGCATGTGACCGGCCGCTCCCCGCGACAAGGACGCCGTTTCGGTGAGTGAAAACGCCGCCTTGTCGGGGTCGCCGCGGTGGCGCACGCTGCCGTCCATGACCGAGACGCCGTCGTCGAACGGAACGCCGCGGGTCGCGCTCGTCACCGGCGCCGCGGGCAGGCTGGGCCGGGAGTTCGCCATCGCGCTCGCCGCGCGCGGGCACCGGGTCGCGGGGTTGGACCTGGCCGATATGTCGGACACCGCGGACCGCGTCCCGGGCGACCGCTTCCTTCCGGTCCGCGCGGACGTGACCGACCCGGACGAGGTGGAGGCGGCGGTGGAGGAGGCCGCCGCCCGGTTCGGCGCCCTGCACATCGTGGTCAACAACGCCGGGATCTATCCGCCGATCCCGTTCGAGAAGACGACGCTGGAGGACTGGCGCCGGATCATGCGGGTGAACCTGGACGGCCCGTTCCTGGTGTCGCGCGCCGCGCTTCCCCATCTGCGCTCGGCCGGATGGGGCCGGATCGTGAACATCGTCTCGGCCGTGGTGTTCCTCGGCCCGCCCGACCTGGTCGCCTACACCACGTCCAAGGCGGGTCTGGTCGGCTTCACGCGGGCGCTGGCGAGCGCGGTCGGGTCCGACGGGATCACCGTGAACGCGATCGCGCCCGGCCTCACCCGCACCGCGACCGCCGCCCGCACGACGGGCGCGGACGGCGGCTTCGAGCGGGTCCGGAGCCTGCAGGTGGTCCCGGCGGTCGAGGAGCCGCGCGACCTGGTCTCCACGCTGCTGTACGTGGTGGACGAGGGCAGCGGCTTCCTCACCGGGCAGACCATCAACGTCGACGGCGGCTCCGCCAAGCACTGACATCCAGGAAGGCACGGCATGAGGCCGATCGAGGCGCTGCTGGAGATCGCGCGGGACGAGGGCGTCACGCGCATCTTCGGAAATCCCGGCACCACCGAGCTGCCGCTGATGGACGCGCTAGTCGAGGCGCCCGACCTGCAGTACGTGCTGGGGTTGCAGGAGGCGTCGGTGGTCGCGATGGCGGACGGGCACGCCCGCGCCGCGCGCCGCACGTCGATGGTCAGCCTGCACGTCGCGGCGGGCGTCGCGAACGGGCTGATCGGGATGCTGAACGCGCTGCGGTCGCGGACCCCGATGGTGGTGGTCGCGGGCCAGCAGGACCGCCGGCACCTCGTCCAGGACCCGATGCTGTCGGGCGATCTGGTGGGGCTGGCGTCGGCGGCGACGAAGTGGGCGGTCGAGGTGCAGCACGCCCGGGACCTGCCGATCGTGCTGCGGCGCGCGTTCGCGCTCGCGGCGCGCCCGCCGGCGGGTCCGGTGCTGGTGTCGGTACCGATGGACCTGCTGGAGGAGGACCGCGACGTCGCGGTCCCGGCCCGCTCCCCCGTGACCGGCCCGGGACCGGCGGACGTCGCGGACGCGGCGGCGCTGCTCGCGGCGGCCGAGCGTCCCGTCGTGGTCGCCGGCGACGGGGTGGGGCGGGCGGGCGCCGTGGCGGAGCTGGTCGCGGTCGCCGAGCGGCTCGGCGCGGCCGTCCACCACCAGCCGATGAACGACGGCGTCGACTTCCCCACCGGCCATCCGCTGTACGCGGGGATGCTGCCGCCGCGCAACGCGGTCGTCCGGGAGACGCTCGCCGCGCACGACGCCGCGCTGATCGCCGGATGCCACGCGTTCATGCCGCACCACTACACGCCCGGGCCGGCGGTCCCGGACGGTCTCGCGATCGTGCAGATCGACGCGGACCCGGCGGAGATCGGCCGCAACTTCGCCGTCCGGCACGGCCTGACCGGGGACCTCGCCGGGACGCTGCGCGCGCTCGCCGCCGCGCTGGACGGCCGGGTGCCGTCCGCGCGGGAGCGGATCGAACGGCTCGGCGCCGCGCACGCCCGCGCCCGCGCGGAGACGGAGGACCGGGCGGTCGCCGCCTACGGGCCCGCGCCGATGGACCCGGGCGCCGCCGCGCACGCGGTCGCCGCCGCGCTGCCCGATGACGCGATCGTGGTGGAGGAGGCGATCACGACCGGGTTGAAGCTGCGCGCCGTGCTGCGACAGGACCGGCCGGGCTCGTACGTGCACACGGTGGGCGGCGGGCTCGGCTGGGGCATCGGCGCGGCCATCGGCACCCGGATGGGCTGCGGCGATCGCCCGGTGGTCGCGGTGCTCGGGGACGGCTGCGCGATGTTCGGCGTGCAGGGCCTGTGGAGCGCCGCCCGCTACCGGGTCCCGGTCGCGTTCGCCGTGATGGACAACGGCGAGTACCGCACCCTCAAGGAGACCCTCGACGAGAGCGGCGGCGCGTCCGCCGAGCACGGCCGCTACGTCGGCATGGACCTCGCGCCGCCGGCGCTGGACTGGCAGGCGGCGGCGCGGCTGTTCGGCATCGCCTCGGTGCGCGCCGGGTCGGCGGCGGAGCTGGCGGAGGCGGTCGCCGCGGTGAAGGACCTGGAGGCGCCGCTGCTGATCGAGGCCCCGGTCGCCGGGCACGCCTCCTCGTCCGGCGGCCGGCCTCCGGGCTCGCGGTGAACGGCGCGCCGCGGCCCCTTGCCGGGACGCGCGATCACGGTGACGATCGGGACATGGACGCACCCGCCCCCGGAACCGACCCGCCGGAGCCGGGGCCGCCGAGGTCGGTGCTGGCGCGCGGCCTCAGCCTGCTGGACGCCTTCGGCTCCGCCGACACCGAGCTGACGCTGACCGAGCTGGCCGCGCGCACGGGGCTGCCCAAGCCGACCGCGCACCGGCTGCTGGCCGAGCTGGTGCGGTGGGGCGGCGTCGAGCGGACCGCGGCCGGCTACCGGCTGAGCATGCGGCTGTTCGTGCTGGGCCAGCGGGCGCCCCGGCCCCGCGGGTTCCGTGAAGCCGCGCTGCCCCACATGGAGGACCTGTACGAGGCGACGCACGAGAACATCCACCTCGCCGTCCTGGACGGGATCGACACGCTGTTCCTGGAGAAGGTCAGCGGCCACCGGTCCATGCCGATCATCTCCCGGGTGGGCGGCCGGCTGCCCGCGTACTGCACCGCGACCGGCAAGCTCTTCCTCGCGCTCGGGCCGCGGGAGCGGCTGGACCGGGTGCTGGCGGCCGGGCTCGCCCGCCACACCCCGCACACCATCGTCATGCCGGGGCTGCTGCGGCGGGAGCTGGCCCGCACCGCCGACCGCGGCTACGCGGTGAACCGGGAGGAGTCGGAGGCGGGGGTGTCCGCCGTCGCCGCGCCCATCCTCGACCGCCACCGCCGGGTGATCGCCGCCCTCTCCATCACCGGCAACGTGTGCCGGCTCGACCTGGACCGCCTCGCCCCGGCCGTCCGGACCGCCGCGCTGTCGCTGTCGCGCGAACTGGCCCGCGACGGCGCGGGCCCGCCGCCGCTGCCGCGGTTAAGAACGTCCTGAGGGGCGTCTAAGCGTCCTCTCACGGTCCGCTCAGAGTCCGTGGCGCACAGTGGTGGCGACGACGGAGCGAGGGGGCGAGATGACGGAGGCGGACGCGGGCGCACCGCGGATCCTGGTGGCCGACGACGATCCGGCGGTGCGTTCGGCGCTGGAGCGCGTGCTGCGCTTCAACGGCTACGAGGTGGAGCTCGCGGCGGACGGGCTCGAGACGCTGGAGGCGATCGACCGGGCCGCCCCGGACGCGGTCGTGCTGGACTGGATGATGCCGAACCTGGACGGGCTCGGCACCTGCCGGATGCTGCGCGGGCGCGGCGACGACCTCCCGGTGCTGCTGCTGACCGCGCGGGACGGGCTGGACGACCGCATCGCCGGGCTCGACGCGGGCGCCGACGACTACATCGCCAAGCCGTTCGAGCTGGAGGAGCTCACGGCGCGGCTGCGCGCGCTGCTGCGCCGCTCGCGCGGCTTCGGCGCGGAGCCCGGCGGCGACGAGGTGCTGCGGTTCGCGGACCTGGTGATGAACGTCGACACCCGGCAGGTGCGGCGGGGCGACCGCCCGCTGCGCCTGACGCGCACCGAGTTCGACCTGCTGGAGCTGCTGATGCGGTCGCCGCGCCGGGTGCTGGAGCGGGCCCGGATCCACGAGGAGGTGTGGGGCTTCGACTTCGGCCGCTCGTCCAACTCGCTGCACGTCTACATCGGCTACCTGCGCCGCAAGACCGAGGAGCACGGCGAGTCCCGGCTGATCCACACGGTGCGGGGCGTCGGGTACGCGCTGCGCGAGGACCCGGTATGAGGCTGCGTCCGCGCGGATGGCGGTGGCACGGGCTGTCGCTGCGGGCGCGGGTGGCGCTGCTGGCCGCCGGGACGGTCGTCGCGGCGATCGTGGTGACGTCGGTGGTGTCGTTCACGATGTTCACCGGGCGGCTGCGCAACGAGATCGACCAGAACCTCATCGGCCAGGCGCAGACGCTCGCGGACAACGTGAACGGCCGTCCCGGCGACCGGCACGACGGCGACCTGCTCGCGGCGCTGGACATGAGCGTCGCGACGGTCCGGGACGGCCGGACGGTCTCGCCGCCGGGCACCCGGACGCCGCCGCCGGTCGACGCGGCGGCGGTGAAGCGGGTCTCCTCGCCTGGCGGTCCCCGGTTCGTGCTGGCGGACGGCGAGTCGGGCGGCGTGCACATGCGGGTCATCACCGTGCGCGCGCAGGACGGGACGGTGATCGTGCTGGGCCGCTCGCTGACGATGGTCGACGAGACCGTCACCGGCTTCCAGTACATGACGATCATGGTCGGGGCGGGCGCGGCGGTGCTGGCGGCCGGCGCGGGCATCGCGGTGGCGGGCGCCGGGCTGCAGCCGGTGCGCCGGCTCACCCGGGCGGTCGCCGCGATCGCCCGCACCCAGGACCTGAACACCGAGCCGATCCGGGTGTCGGGCGACGACGAGATCAGCCGGCTGGCGGGAGGCTTCAACGCGATGCTCGCCGCGCTCAACCGGTCCCGGGAGCGGCAGCGGCGCCTCGTCGCCGACGCCGGGCACGAGCTGCGCACCCCGCTGACCAGCCTGCGCACCAACATCGACCTGCTGATCCAGGCCCGCGCCCATCCCGAGCGCACCCTGCCGCACGGCAGCATGGACGCGCTCCTCGGCGACGTGAAGGCGCAGCTGCGGGAGCTGACGAACCTCGTCGGGGACCTGGTCGAGCTGGCCCGCGACGACGAGCAGGCCGCGGTCCGGACCGAGGTGCGGCTGGACCGGGTCGTCCCGCTCGCGGTGCAACGGGTCCGGCTGCGGGCGCCGGCGGCGACGTTCGAGACGCGGCTGGAGCCGTGGCTGGTGCGCGGCTCGGAGCCGGCGCTCGTCCGCGCGGTCACGAACCTGCTGGACAACGCGGTGAAGTTCAGCCCGCCGGACGGCACCGTCCGGATCGCCCTGCGCGGCGGGGAACTGCTCGTCGCCGACGAGGGCCCCGGCATTCCCGAGGCGACGCTCCCGCACGTGTTCGAGCGCTTCTACCGCGCCCCGGAGGCCCGGGCGCTGCCCGGTTCCGGGCTCGGGCTGGCGATCGTCCGGCACACCGCCGAGCAGCACGGCGGCACGGTGTCGGCGTGCAACCGCCCCGAGGGCGGCGCGCTCATGCGCCTGCGCCTTCCCGGAACGCCGGAAGGGCCCGCGGACCGGCCGGCCCGAGCCTGACGACCCGGTCGGCCTCCGGCGCCAGGTGCAGGTCATGGGTGATCAGGATGGTCGTCCGGCCGGCCATCAGCCGGCGCAGCGGTCCGAGGACGTTGCGGGCCGTCCGGGCGTCGAGGCCGGTGGTGGGCTCGTCCAGCACGAGGACGGGCGCGTCCCGCACCATGGCGCGGGCGATGCCGATCCGCTGCCGCTGGCCGCCCGACAGCAGCCGTCCCCGCTGCCCGATCTCGGTGTCGTAGCCGTCCGGGAGCGCGGTGACGAAGTCGTGGGCGTCGGCGGCGACCGCCGCGGCGACGATCTCGGCTTCCGTGGCGCCGGGCCGGCCGTAGGCGATGTTGTCCCGGACGCTTCCCGAGAACATCAGCGTCTCCTGCTGCAGCACCGTGACGGTGTCGCGGAGGGTGGCGAGCGACAGCTCCCGCAGTGGGATCCCGTCCAGCCGGATGCCGCCGGACTCGGGATCGTAGAAGCGCAGCAGCAGCTTGGTGACCGTCGACTTCCCGGCGCCGCTCGGCCCGGTCAGCATCACCAGCTCTCCCGGCCCGGCGCGGAAGCACAGGTCCTCGATGACGGGATGTGCGGCGCCCGGATAGCGGAAGGTGACGTGGTCGAAGGCGATGCGCCCGCGCCGCGCGACCCGCGTCCGGGCCGCCGGATGCTCGACGACGGCGGGCTGGGTCCGCAGCACCTCCTGGACGCGGTCGGCGCCCGCCGCCGCCTCGGACGCGGTGAGCGCGATCTCGCCGAGGCCCTGCACGTTCGGGTACAGGTAGCCGAGGTAGGCGGCGAACGCCAGCAGGCCGCCGAGGGTGATCCGGTGCGCCTGCAGCTCCCACGCCCCGACCCCGAGCACGACCAGCACGCACACGGTCTCGACGACCTCGACCAGCGGCCCGTACAGGCTGGACAGCCGGGTCTCGGCCATCTTCGCCGCCAGCCAGGTGCGGCCCTCGGCGTGCAGCCGCCGCGCCTGCGCCTCCTGCCGGTTGTAGGCCTGGACGAGCGGCTGGTTCGACAGGCTCTCCTCGACGGTGCCGGCCATCGCGCCGTTGCTGCGCCGCTCGCGCCCGGCCGCCGTCCGGAACCGTCCGGTGAACCCGCGGGTCACCAGCAGGAAGACCGGGACGAGCGCGCACGCGACGAGCGCCAGGTCCCACCGGACGGCGAACGCGGCGGACACGAAGAACACGGCGCTGACGACCGCGGTCACCAGCCGGACCAGGCCGGAGGCCACCAACTCCTCGATCGCCTCGATGTCGTCGGTCAGCCGGGCCATCAGGTCCCCGAGCCGCCCCCGGTCGAAGAACTCCGGCGACAGCGTCTGGACGTGCGCGAACACGCGGTCGCGCAGCCGCAGCAGGAACCGCTCGCCCGCCAGCGCCGTCGCGTACTCGCCCACGAAGGTCATCAGCGCGGCGACCAGCGCGATGCCGAGCCACCCGGCGGCCGGCGCCCAGAAGGCGGCCAGGTCGCGGGCGGCCAGCGCCCGGTCGGTGATGACGCCGAACAGCGCGATCGCCGCCACCTCGCAGGCCGCCGCCGCGACCGCGAGGGCGCCGCCGAGCAGCAGCAGCCTCCGGTCCCCGCGCATGAGCGGCCAGAAATGCCGAAACGTCGTGCGAACCGACACGACGGGCGCGGCCTCGGAAACCGATGTGCGGGCCACGTCCCCTCCCCTCGTTCCCGCGCGTTCCCGCGCACGAAAAAGGACGGGAGCCGGCCGGGCGAGTCCGCTCGCTCGCCCGCCGGCTCCCGCCCGGCTCAGCTGTCGCCCGTTACTTGGCGTGCGTCCGCGGGGCGGGCTTGCGGCGGTGCTTCTTCTTCGGCGGAACCGGCTTGACCGGGCGCTTGCGGGGCTTGGGAGCGATCTTCTTGAAGCTCATCTCGGCTTCCCTTCGGTTTCTCCTCGCCGCGTTCGCGGCCTTGCAGAAATGAACTTACGGGCCGATCCGATGACCATTCACAAGCCCGACTGAATCGCGGCGAAGAGAAAGATAAGAGAACGCTGAGCGCCATTCCGGGACGGCGAAGCCCCCGGCGCGGCGCGCCGGGGGCCTGGTCCCGCCGTCAGGCGTAGACCGCGTCGTGGAAGGCGATCTCGGCCTCCAGCATCCCGCCGAACCAGCGGACGAGCAGGTCGTCGGGGACGGTCCCGGGGAGGGCGTCGACCTGCCGGGCCAGCGCGTCCACGCCCTCGCGGAACGCCTCGTTCGCGTGCAGCGCGACCCAGTCGGCGATCGGGCCGGGCGGTGCGCCGCCCTCCTGGCGGGCACGGGTGCACCAGGCGAGATACAGGCTCTCGGCCGCGAAGAGCACGGTCGTCACCGCCCCGTACCCGCCTTCGCGAGCCGCGGCGAGGGCGAAGTCGGACAGGACGCGGGCGCGCTCGGCCACGCCCGGACGCGCCCGGACCGGCCAGGCCGCGAGCGCGGCGCGGAAGTAGTCCGCCTGCTCGGTGGTCAGCGCGTGGACGGCCCGCGCGTTGCGCTCCATCGCCGTCCAGTCCGGGGCGTCCCACACGGCGAGGCCGTGCAGTCGGGCCGCCGTCGCCACGAACGACGCCTCGATCTCCAGGTAGTCGGCGTACTCCTGGGTGCCGATGGTCCCCGAGCCGACCTCCTCGGCGAACCGCATGGCCAGCGCCCGGTCCATCGTCGCGGAACAGGCGTCGAGGAGCCGCCGCGAACGGGTCACTGCGCGAGCCACTCGACGAGGCCGCCGAAGACGCGGGCGTAGCCGTCCCATTCCTCGCAGAACGGCCGGGGCGCCCAGTGCGGGGAGCAGTCGGAGGTGAACACCGCGGACCGTCCCTTCCCGTACCCCGCGACGGCGACCAGCGGATCGCCGTTGAGCGTGGCGAGGACGTCGGTGTTCTCCCGGGCGCGCACCCGGTTGTAGCCGAGCAGTGCGGGCCAGTCGCCGGCCACCCCGCCGAGCGCGGCGTGGTCGGTGCCGGTGACCTCGGCGTTCGCACCCGCAGGCAGTTCGACGCGGTCGTCCTCGGGGAGCAGCTCGACCGGCAGCACTTCGTGCAGCACCGTGTTGCGGAAGGCGGCCTTGGCCTCGAAGCCGGTGAACGACAGGTACCCGCCGACCATCAGCAGCCCGCCGCCGTCCGCGACCCAGGCGCGCAGCGCGCCGAGCCGGTCCGCACCGGGCTCGGCCTGCTCGAACACTCCCGGGGCGAGCTGGATGGAGTTCGCGCCGATGTCGGACAGCACGACCACGTCGTAGCGTCCGAGCGCGTCCGCGTCCCCGGGGAACTCGGCCGGCACCAGATGGGCGGGCATGTGCTCGACCTCGTGGCCCCGGCTCTCCAGGGCGCGGCGCAGCGGCTCGACACCGGTCACGTACGAGCTGGTGGTGAACGAGTCCACCCCCTTGATGTGGGTGGACTGGGTGACCCAGCTCTCGCCGGCGATCAGGACGCGGCTCACTATCGATCCTCTCTCTTGGATGGGAACTCGTGGGGACGGCGGGCCGGGCGGCCCGCGGTCAGGCGGCGGCTTCGAACAGCCGGGCCGGATTGCCGCGCAGGAGGCCGTCGACGGCCTCCGGGGCGACGCCGAGCGCGGCCAGCCGCCGCGCGAACAGCACCGGCACGTACTGGAAGCCGTTGCCGCCGTAGGTGGTGAGCATGCTCTTGAGGAACACGTCATGGCTGAGCAGCAGGCGCCCGCCGTGGCCGCGCGCGATCAGCCCGGCGACGGCGCCGGCCGTCTCGTCCGGCGCGGGCGATTGCCCCTCGCCCGGATACAGGAACGGCATGCCGATCATGTCGAACTCCAGCCACACGCCCCGGTCGGCGACCGAGTGCTGGTAGCCGGGGTCGCCGCCGGACGGGTCCATGTGGCACAGCACCACCGCGCCCGGCGGCACGCCGTACCCGTCCAGGACGATGTCGAGCACCTCGTGGGCGCGGCGCTGCCAGCCCGGCAGATGGACGTACAGCGGGACGCCGGTCTCGCGCTGCGCGCGGGCGGCGGCGCGCAGCGCGACGTGCTCGGCCGGGGTGAAGTCGGGCGACACCCCGATCTCCCCGATCACGCCGGGGCGGACCCCCGTGCCGTCGACGCCGTCCGCGAACTCGGCGACCAGCTCGGCCGCCATCCGCTCCTCGCCGGCCGACGCCAGGTGCGCCGGGTGGTACTGCTCCAGGTACCAGCCGGAGCCCATGACGATCCGCAGACCGCTGCGCTCGGCGAACGAGCGCAGGACCTCGGGGTCGCGGCCGAGGCCGCCGGGCGTGACGTCGACGACCGTTCCGCCGCCCGTCGCGGCGAACGCCCGCAGGTCCGACAGCATCGCGGCGTCGTCGTCGAGCGTGCAGTGGTCGAGGCAGTCGTAGGGACGTTCGCGCAGCAGCCACGCCAGGCCCGGCGTCGTCCGGGCGTCGCGCAGGAACGCCAGCGCCGGGTCGGTGGCCGGCTTCACCGCCTTGCGGACGTCGTTGCGCAGGTGCTCGTGGGTCAGGGTGAGCCCGAGCCCGTCGCTGGGAACGGGCCCGGCCACCGTCATCACGGGCACGGTGCCCGGCCGGGTCCGCGGGACGGTCATGTCCGTCCCAGCAGCCGGGCGCCCAGCTCGGAGATCGAGCGGCCGCGCAGGTTCAGCCAGATCGCGGCGAGCAGCACCAGGCCGGTGACGATCGGGGTGAGGAACGGGCTCACCCCGAGCAGCGTCAGCCCGTTGGCGATCACGCCGGTGATCACCGCGCCGATGATGCTGCCGATCATGGTGCCGCGGCCGCCGAACAGGTCGGTGCCGCCGAGCACGACCGCGGCGATCACGGTCAGCTCGAAGCCCTGCCCGGAGTTGGCCGAGCCGGAGCCGAGCCGCGCCGCGGTGAGCAGCCCGGCGACGCCCGCGGCGAGCCCGGCCAGCATCAGGGTGATCATCTTGATCCGGGCGGTGTTGACGCCCGCGCGGCGCACCGACTCCTCCTGCGAGCCGATGCCGTTGACGTAGTTGCCGAACCGGGTCCGGGCCAGCAGGATCCCGCCGATCACCACGGTGGCCAGCGCGATCCACGCCAGCGCGGAGAAGCCGAGGAACTTCGCCTCACCGATCTTGGCGACGTACAGCCGCCGGTCGATCGGCACGGAGAACCCCTTGGTCCACAGCTGCGCGAGTCCGCGGATCACCGACATCGTCGCCAGCGTGACGATGAACGGAGGGATCCGCTGGTAGGCGGCCAGCCAGCCGTTGACGGCGCCCCAGAACAGCCCGGTCACCAGGGCCGCGACGATCACGATCGAGGAGTCCCAGCCGGCCTTCAGCATCTCCGCCGTGCCGACCGCGACGAACGCGACCGTGGAGCCCACCGACAGGTCGATCTGCCCGGTGGTGATCACGAAGGTCATCGCCACCGCGACGATCAGGGTGATCGCCACCTGGGTGGCGAGGTTCGACATGTTGTCGAAGCTCAGGAAGTTGTCGGCGCCGATGCCGAAGCCGACGAACAGCGCGACGGTGACGCCGAGCATCGCCAGCGTCGCCTTGTTGGCGCGCTCCCAGCGGCTCGGGGTCTTCGCCAGGACGGTCGGGGCGGGCGGGGCCTGCACGCTCATCAGGCCACCTCCTCGGTGTGCTCGGTGCCGGAACGGGTGATCATGGCGACGAGCCGCTCGATGTCCAGCGCGGCCACCGGCTCGTCCTCGACGCTGCGCCCCTCGTACATGACGGTGATGCGGTCGCAGACCTCGAACAGGTCCTGCAGCCGGTGGGTGATCAGGATGACCCCGACGCCCTGCGCCGCGACGTCCTTGATCATGGCGAGCACCTGGCGGACCTCGGCGACCGCGAGCGCGGCGGTCGGCTCGTCCAGGATCAGCACCCGCGGCTTGAACGACACGGCGCGGGCGATCGCCACGGCCTGCCGCTGCCCGCCGGACAGGTGCCCGATCTCCTGGTAGGTCGACTTCACCCGGACGTGCAGGTCCGACAGGGTCTCGGCGGCCTTCTCGTGCATGGCGCGCCGGTCGATGAACGGGCCCTTGCGCGGTTCCCGGCCGAGGAACAGGTTGCTCGCGACGTCGAGGGTGTCGCAGAGCGCGAGGTCCTGGTAGACGATGCCGATGCGCTCGCGGCGCGCGTCCGCCGGGCTGGCGAACCGCACCTCCCGGCCGTCGATCGTGATCTGTCCGGAGTCGTGCTGGACCGCGCCGGCCAGCACCTTCATCAGCGTGGACTTGCCGGCGCCGTTGTCGCCGACGAGGCCGAGGACCTCGCCGGGCGCCAGCGTCAGGTCGACGCCGCGCAGCGACTGCACCGCGCCGAACGACTTGGTGATGCCCTTCAGCGTGACCAGCGGTTGCTCGCCCATGATCACTTCTCCAGGTAGTACAGGTAGTCCCCGACGTTGGCGGGGGTGACGATCTGGGTCGGGACGGGGACGTCCTTCGGCGCCGGGCGCTTGCACGCCAGGTCGATCGCGGCGTTCATCGCGTCGTAGCCGAACTGGAAGGTGTTCTGCTGGACGACGCCCTTGATCCAGCCGGCCTTCAGCCCGTCCACCGCCTGGCTGGACAGGTCCCAGCCGACGACCTGGAGGTCCTTGGTGCGCTGCTGGCTGACGACGGCGGCGGCCAGGCCGATCAGGGCGGGCTCGCCGGTGGCGTAGGCGTAGGGCAGGTCCGGGTTGCCGGTCAGCAGGTTCTCCGCGGCGGTCTGCGCGTTCTCCTGGATGTTGCGGCCGTCCACGACGTTCTTGATCTTCATGCCGTGCCCGGTGACCTCGTCGGTGAAGCCCTTCTGCCGCTCGTTCTGGATTGTGCTGTTGAGCGCGCCGACCACGCCGATGTCGCCCTTGCCGCCGGAGATCTTCAGCAGCGCGTCGGCGAGCTGCTTGCCGCCCTCGGCGTTGGCGGTGCCGACCTGCGTCGAGACCGCCGGGTCGTCGACCGTGGCGTCCACCGCCACGACCGGGATGCCGGCGGCCTGGGCGCGGCGGACCGCGGGCTTGATGCCCTCGGTGTCCACCGCGTCCACGATGATCGCGTCGTAGTGGCCGGCGACCATGTCGTCGATGGCGTTGGCCTGCGTGGTCGAGTCGTCGTTGCCGTTGACGACCTGCACCTGCGCGCCCGCCTTCGCCGCGACGGCCTTGGCACCCGTGTTGATCTGGTTGAAGAACAGCGCCTGGAGGTTGATCGGGACGAGCCCGATCTTGGGCGTGCGCCCCTGCACCTTGCAGGACTGCGCGATCCTCTTGGGCGGCGGCGGCCCCTGCTCGGTGGCCTTCTTCTCGGCCGCGATCTCCTTGCGGGCCTGCACGTCGCAGGCGGTCGTCGCCGTCAGCAGCAGGCCGAGCGCGACCGCGGCGGACACCGTGCGTCGCATCATGTCTCCTCTCCCTGGCGCCGCGCGAGCGCGGAGGGCGCTTCCGGACCGGTTCCGGTGCCGGCTGTTTCCTTGGCCGGGTGTGCTCGAGTTGTGTTCGCCCGGGCGGGGTCCGCTCCGGCGGAGTCGATGTAGGCGAGGACGGCCTCGCGGTGCGGCAGCCCGGCGCGCGCCCCCGGACGGGTGCACGACAGGCCCGCGGCGACGGCGGCGACCCGTGCCGCCTCCAGCGGGCCGGCGCCCCGGTCCAGCTCCGCGCAGTAGGAGCCGGCGAAGCAGTCCCCGGCGCCGGTGGCGTCCACGGCGGTCACCTCGATCGCCGCGCCGGCGTGCCGGGCGCCGTCCGGCGTGAACAGCGTCCAGCCCCGGGAACCATCCGTGACCACCAGGTTTACCCGATGCCGGGCGGCGGCCGACGCGAACGCGGCGTCGTCGCCGAGGAACGCGGCGGCCTGCGCGCGCCCGACGATCGCGTGGTCGGCGGCGGCGAGCGCGGCCCGCGCCGCCTCGGCGCCGTCGCAGCCGTCGAGGTCGACGACGACTCCCGGCGGTCCCTCGCCGAGCACGCCGGCCGCGGCCGGGAAGCGGTACCCGTCGAGGTAGAGCCAGTCCGCGCCCGCCGCGCGGGCCTTCGCGGCGACGGCGGCGACGTGCTCGGTGGTGACCCGGTCGTCCTGGCTGATGATGGAACGTTCCCCGTCGGGGGTCAGCAGGACGACGGCCGTGGTGAGGACGCCGGTGTGCGACGTCCACTCGGTGCCGACCCCGTCGGCGGCGAGCGCGTCGAGGAACGCGGTGCTCGCCGCGTCCGGCCCGACGACGCCCGCGAAGCGCGCGTCGGCGCCCATCCGCGCGGCCGCCACCGCCGCGTTCGCCCCCATCCCGCCCTCGCCGCGGCGGACCGCGGTGGCCTGGACGCGGGCGGCGGGCCCCGGCAGCACGGGGACGGCGACCGTGAGGTCGGCGTTGGCGTAGCCGCAGAAGACGATCATGGCAGGACCACGCCCGCCTTCGCCGCGGCGGCGGTCAGCTCCCGCACCTTGGCGGCGTCGACCCGGCCCCACCAGCGGCCGTTGTCCTTGACCGAGGACGCGACGATCACCCCGTCGCAGGCCGGCAGCAGTTCCCCGACGTTGCCCGCACTGATCCCCGAGCCGATGACGACCGGCAGCGTGGTGTGCGCGGCGATGCCCTCGACCTCGTCCAGCGCGGCCGCGTCGCCGGTCCGCGAGCCGGTGGCGATCAGCACGTCGGCGCCGAAGAACTCGGCGTCCTCGGTCTGCTCGGCGAGGGTGCGGTCGGCGACGATCGCGTGCGCGCCGTGCTTGACGTGCACGTCCGCGAAGATCTTGACGGGGTTCGCGCCGATCCGGCTGCGGTAGCGGGTGGCGTGCGCGGCCTGGCCCTCGATGATCCCCTCGTTGGCGACGTAGGCGTTGGCCCACTGGTTGACGCGGACGAAGCCGGCGCCCCCCGACCAGGCCGACGCGATCGAGCACTCGGCGGCGTTCGACAGGATGCTGACGCCGACCCGCCCGGCGGTCGCGTGCCGGACCCGGTCGGTCACCACGGCCATGGCGGCGGCGGTCTCGTAGCCGTGCTCGCCCGGCTTGAGGAACGGGATGTCCCAGTGGTTCTCGACGATCACGCCGTGGGAGCCGCCGTCCAGGTAGGCCCGTGCCTCCTCGATCGCGAACGTGCAGATCTCGTCGAGCGGCACGCCCTCGTAGTGCGGGCTGCCCGGCAGCGGCGGCAGGTGCACGGCGCCGATGACGACCTTGGGGGTGCCGAACAGCTCCTCGACGGCGTTCGGCTTCGGCGGGAACACGCCCAGTGCCCGCTCGCTCCCCGTCGCCCTCACCATGTCGCCTCCTGTGTAATCGATTGCAGTCGTGTTGCCCTGCACCGTAGATACGAGATGCGCAGGCCGTCAAGGGGCTATGATCGGGTCAGCCGTCATCGCACTGCCCAGCAACCGGGCTTCCGCCACGCCGGAGAGGTAAACGATTGCAGCGGGTCACGATCGCCCAGGTCGCCGAGCGGGCCGGGGTCTCCACCGCCACGGTGTCGCGCGTGCTGTCGGGCCGCGGGCCCGTGTCCGCCGGGGTCCAGCGCAAGGTCAGGAAGGCCGCCGACGAGCTTGGATACCAGGTCAACTCCATCGCCCGCGCGCTGCGCAACAGCCGCACCGACACCGTCGGCATGGTCGTGCCGAGCATCTCCAACCCGTTCTTCACCTCGCTGGTGGAGAGCGTCGAGCACGCCCTCGGCCGCGAGGGCAAGGAACTGCTGCTCTGCGACGCGCGCTCCGACCCCGAGGTCGAGGCCAGGCGCCTGTCGACCCTCGTCGCCCGCAACGTCGACGGCATCATCGTCAGCCCGAGCCACGGCACGCTGAGCGGCGCCGCCGTCCAGGAGACCGCCGGCCGGCTGCCGCTCGTCCAACTCGACCGGTTCGTCGGCGGCACCAGCACCGACTGGGTGGGCGTCGACGACGTCGCCGCGATGCGCCAGGTCATGGACCACCTGCACGCGGGCGGGGCGCGGTCGGCGGCGTTCGCCGGCTCGCTGCTGACCAACTCCTCCACCGAGCAGCGCTTCGCCGGGTTCCGCCGCCGCGCGGAGGACCTCGGCATCGCCGTGGACCCGGACCGGATCCTGCTCGGCGACTACAGCGTGGAATGGGGCGAGACGGCCGCCGCGCGGCTGATCGCCGCGGGCGACCTGCCCGACGCCATCGTGTGCGCCGACGACCTGATCGCGCTCGGCGTCACCCGCGCCTGCCGCGCGCACGGCGTGGACGTCCCCGGCCGGGTCCAGGTCACCGGGTACGACAACATCGAGTTCTCGCGGCTCAGCGAGCCCGCGCTCACCACCGTCGACCAGCCGCGCGAGCGGATCGCCGCCGAGGCCGTGCGGCTCCTGGCGGCCGCCGCCGGCGAGACCGACGGGGACCGCGGGCCCTCGGCGCACATCGCCCTCGTCCCGACCCTGGTGATCAGGGAGAGCACGCGGGCGCGGGCCTGAGACGTCCCGGCCGCCGGCCGGGCCCGGAAGAGGAGGTCAGGAGATGGGCGAGGCGCTCGATCTCGCGCGGCGGCTGGTGCGGATCGACACCCGGGGCGGCGGCGAGCGCCGGGCCGCCGACCTGGTCGCCGGCGTGCTCGACGCCGCCGGCTTCGACGTCCGCGTGGACGAGCCGGCGCAGGGCCGGGCGAACGTCGTGGCCCGGCACGGGCCCGCGGCGCCGCGGGTCCCGGTCACGTTCACCGGGCATCTGGACACGGTGCCCGCCGATCCGTCCGGCTGGTCGTTCGACCCGCTGTGCGGCGACGTGCGCGACGGGCGGCTGCTCGGGCGGGGAAGCAGCGACATGAAGGCGGGCGTCGCCTGCCAGATCGAGGCGGCCGTCCGCGCGGTCCGCGACGGCCTGCCGGCTCCGCAGCTGGTGTTCACGTTCGGGGAGGAGACCGGCTGCGACGGGGCCGCGGTCCTCGATCCGGCCGCGCTCGCGGCCACGGACCTGCTGGTCGTCGCCGAGCCGACGGGGAACCGGACGGTCCTCGGCCACAAGGGCACGCTCTGGCTGAAGGCCACGGCGCGGGGCGTGTCCGCACACGGATCCCGGCCGGAACTCGGCCGCAACGCCCTCGTCGCGCTGGCCGGCGCGGCCGCCCGCGTCCACGCGCACACGGGGTGGCCGGTGAGCGCCACGCACGGGCCCGCGACGGTCAACGTGGGCACCTTCCACTCCGGCGTGCAGCCGAACCTGGTGCCCGACCACGCCGAGATGCGGCTGGACGTCCGCACCGTCCCCGGGTTCGGCGCGGACGAGGCGGTCGCGGTGATCTCCGGGCTGTGCGGCGGGGAGGTCGACATCGAACGGCTCGTGGACCTGCCCGGCGTGGCCACCGACCCCGCCGCGCCCGGCATGCCGGAGGTCCTGGAACTGCTCGCGCCCGGTTCCTCCGGCGCCACGCCCGAGTACGCGACGTACTTCACCGACGCGTCGGTCCTGGCGGGCCTGCTCGACGGGCCGCACGTGGTGGTCTACGGGCCCGGCGACCCCGAGCAGGCGCACGTGACGGACGAGACGTGCTCGGTCGCGCGCATCGACGCCGCGTCCGAGGCGCTCTACCGGCTCCTGGCCGCCCGCCCGCGCTTCGCGGGGTGACGCGGGCGGGCGGGCCGGCGCCCGCACGCATGAGGACGTCCCGGCGATCGGAATGATCGCCGGGACGCGCCTCACGGCGTCAGCCGAGGGGCTGCGGGTCGCCCTTGGTGCCCGGGCCCGAGCCCCACGACAGGACCTGCCACTTGACGCCCTGGAGGTGTCCCTCGCCGGTGCCGGCGTCGTACTTGCTGTCCGGCTTCTCGCCGTCGAGCAGGTAGCGGAAGGTGTAGGTGTCGAGGTCGAGCATGACGCCGTCGTGCGAGGGCGCGCCGGGCCCGCGGTCGCCGATGAAGCCGGTGACGCTGCGGCCGTGGTAGGTGACCTTGACCTTGGTGTTCAGCGGCCAGCTCGGGCTGGCGAACAGGCCCTTCTGCATGGGCTTGCCACTGGCGGGGGCGCCGGTGTCGCCGTTCACGCCCGAGCCGTCGTCCCAGAAGTAGGACGCGGTGGTCGAGCCGCTGAGGATCGCCTTCGGGCCGTCGGACTTCTTCTTGGCCTTGGAGTCCTCCGCCTTGGCCTTCTCGTCCTTGGACGCGGCCTTCGAGCGGGACTCGGCCAGGGTCTTGGTGGAGGCGTCCTTCTTGGGGGCCTTGCTCTCCTGCGCGGCCATGTCCTGCTGCTGCGCCAGAAGCTTGTCGGGCTGGGGAGCGGAGTCGTCGTGGCTGGCGGCCGCCACGCCGCCCACCAGCATCCCGGCAAGAGCCGCGCCGGTGACACCGGTCAACACGCGATTGATCGTCCGCTGCTGCATATGGATCCTTAGTTCGGCGTACAGGGCTGCCGTTCCGGCGCCGGCGCACAGGGGGCTTCCGGGCATGCGGAACGGGGTCCGAGACTCGGGACTCGGAATGCCGCCGCGGAAAGGAACCCGCGTTGAATCGGCCCGCGGGCATGGCGGACCGCGCTCGCGTACGGATGCGCGGGCCCGTTCTCGGGCATGCGCGCGACGCGGGCTTCGATGAAGCGGGAAGAATGCCGACCGGGGGCTCGGTGGCCCTGCACGGTCACGGCCGGTGCATGGTACGACCGTGGTTCGGCGGAGGGATCCCGCCTGGCGGGCGGGAAGCGGCGGCTATGCGATTGGCCAGGTCAACGGTGCTTTGACCTCGACCTGGCGTTGACTATATCCGGCATTGCCGCATGTGAGTCAAATGGGCGATTTCTTTACCTTTGCGAAGGTAGATCTTCTTCGCGGCCGGTCGGCGGGATCGCCTTTCCCGCAAGGGATCCGGATGGGCGCGGCACCCGACACCCTTACCAAAAAGATCTTAAAGAACGATCTTTATCCGACATTAACGATCTTTATGCGGGCCGCGTCGGACGCGCCGCGCACGCCGGAAAGCCCGTCCGGAGAGTCCGGACGGGCTGCGGATGCACGAACAGGCCCTGCGCACAGGGCGACCTGAAGAACGGCCCGGCGGCGGCCGCGACGGAGACGGGCGCCGGGCCGCGGACCGCACGCGGCGGT
This sequence comes from Actinomadura sp. NTSP31, assembly GCF_041951385.1. Lineage (NCBI taxonomy): Bacteria > Bacillati > Actinomycetota > Actinomycetes > Streptosporangiales > Thermomonosporaceae > Actinomadura > Actinomadura sp. NTSP31. The sequence goes on from NZ_JBGNUT010000009.1 coordinate 51,747, forward strand.
CCGGGTGTCAGCGCGTCGGGTAGACCGACGGCACCAGCGGGGTCGGACCCGTCCCGCCGGCGAACACCGGGTTGACGGCCGGCGCCTCGGTGAACGGGGACTCCGCATAAGCCGGCTGCGCATAGGCGGACTGCGCATAGTCCGGCTGGGCGAACTGTGCGGCCGCCACAATCGGCTGGTACGGCGCGGGAGCCGCCTGCGGAGCGCCCGGCGGGGGCACCGGCGGCGGTACGTGGGAGCCGTCGGCGCGGCGCGGTTCCGGCGCCGACGGGGCCGTCCGATCCGTGCGGCGCTCGGCCAGGACGGCCATCAGCGCGCGGGCGGTGTCGGCGTCCATCCGGAGCAGGACGCTGGGCGTGCCTGCCTGGTCGACGAACGGGGAGACCGAGGGGGCTGCGGGGAGCCGGGGCAGCGCCGCCCGCATCTCCTCGCGGAGATCCTGGGCCAGCCGCAGCGCCTGTCGGTCACTGTCGCTCAAGTGTGCGGTCATCGCGATCTCCGGGCGAGTTCACGTGCGGGGGTCCGGGGCAATCCTGCTAGGAATGGCGTGCAGGTGCAAGGGCTGATGCACGTGCATTTTACGAAATATCGCCCCGTAACCCGGGCCCCCGACGCTCGTTCGCGATCAGTCCATCCCCCGCCTGCCCGGCGTCCAGTACGGCTTGACCAGCACGGATCTGCGCGGCCAGCCGCGTTCGCGGACCAGATGGGCGCGCACGGCCTGCACGGTGCGTGCTTCCCCGGCCACGTAGGCGCACCCCGGCTCGGCGGGAAGATCCAGCCGACGCACGGCGTCCACGAGGATCTCCGACGACGCGGCGGAGGCGTCCCCGCGCCGGCACCACGACAGTTCCTCCGCCCTCGGCAGCGTGAGCCGGTGCTCCGGCTCCGCGACTTCCACCGCGCCGTACACGGGCTCGTCGGGCCTTGCGGCGCGCAGCATCGCACCGAAGGTGACCGAGGCCGTCTCCTCACCCGCGAAGAGGTGGTACGCGGCAGGACGCAAGACGAACGAGCCCTCGGGCTTGTTGAAGACGACCTCCTCCCCCGGCCGGACGGTCCGCGCCCACCGCGCGCCCGGTCCGGCGTCCTCATGGTCCATGACGCACAGTTCCAGCACGCCGGAGGCCGCGTCGTAGTCCCATACGGAGTAGGTGCGCAGCGCGTCGCGCACTTTGCCGCTGATCCACGTCCGCGCGGAGGTGATGTCCACCATGTGCAGGCGGACGTGCTGGCCGGGCCGCCACTCCAGGCCCGGGACACCGCCGATCCTGATCCAGCGCATGCGTCCCGGTGCCGGCCGGACGTCCTCGACGCGGCCCCGGACGAACATCCGGTCCAGCAGCCTGCCGCGGACGCCGCCTGCGGGCGGGCTCGGTTCCACGGTCACGATCGCCCCTCTCACTCGCGTTATATCGCGTATTGGATGGACACGATATATCTCAATCGTCGTCACGGCCAGGCCCCCGCGCCCCGGTCCGGCGCGGAAGCCCGACCGCGACGAGCACCGCGGCCGCACCGGCGATCAGCGCGACCACGCGGAACCCCGCCGACATCCCGCCGGTGAAGGCGGCGATCACCTGCTGGTGCGCTTGCGGCCCGGCGCCGGCCCCGTCCGCCGCGGCGATCGCCTCGCCCGCCGAGTGGGCGTGCCCGGCGAGCGCCGGTGGCAGGCCGTCCGCGAACCGGCCGGTCAGCACCGTCCCCAGGACCGCGACGCCCAGCGCGCTGCCGATCTCCCGGGCGGCGCTGTTCAGCCCCGACCCGAGCCCCGCCCGCTCGGCCGGGAGCGCGGACATGACGCCGACCGACAGCGGCGGCACGCACAACCCCATGCCGATCGACATGACCAGCAGGTCGGCCGCATAGAGCGGGTAGGGCGTGGACGCGTCCGCGAACGAGAGCAGGACGAGCCCGCCGGCGATCACGAGCAGGCCCGCGGTGATCACCGGGCGGTTCCCGAACCGCAGGGCCAGGCCGACGCTCCGCCGCGACACCGCGATCATGCCGACGACGAGCGGGGCGATCGCCGCACCGGTGACCAGGGGCGAGTACCCCTTGGCGTACTGCAGGTACTGGGCATTGACGAAGAACAACGCGAACAGGCAGAAGAACGCCGCCCCGATGCCCAGCACGCCGCTGCGCAGCGGCGCCGCGGCGAACAGCCGCGGATCGAGCAGCGGGTGCGCGGCGCGCATCGCGTGGACGGCGAAGACCGCCAGCAGGACGGCGGCGCCGCCGAACCCGGCCAGTACCGGTGCGGACGTCCAGCCCCGCTCGGGGCCCTCGATGATCCCGAACAACAGCGCGAACAGGGCCGCGGTGAGCAGCACGGCGCCCGGCATGTCCAGGTCGGCGCGGTGCCGCTCGCCCGCGGGGGACGCCCAGGCCACCAGCACGGCCAGCACCCCGGCCGCGACCGCGCCGGCCGCGAACAGGCACTGCCAGGGCAGCCACTGCAGCACCGCTCCCCCGGCGAGATTGCCGACGGCGCCCGCGATTCCCGTCGCCGCCGTCCAGACGGCGATGGCCTGCGGACGCCGCGCCTGCTCGGTGACCTGCAGCAGCAGGGACAGCGTCGCGGGCATGATGAGCGCGGCGCCGACGCCGGTGACCAGCCGCCCGGCCAGCAGCACGGCGACGGCGGAGGCGGCGGCCGACAGCAGGCAGCCTGCGGCGAAGACGCCGAGGCCGGCCAGCAGCGCGCCCTTGCGCCCGAACCGGTCGCCCGCGGCGCCCGCGGGGATCAGCAGGCAGCCGAAGACCAGGACATAGGAGTCGACGATCCACAGCAGGCCGGTCGCGGACGGGTGCAGGCCGCTCGCCGACAGCTTGGGGATCGAGAGGTTGATCGCCGCGACCATCGCCACGACCAGGACCACGCATGCCGACATCAGCGGCGGCATGGCGCGCCGGGCGGCGCGTCCCCGGTCCGGCGGCGCGGCGGCGCGGACGGCATCGATCGTCATGAAGGGGTTCCTCGGAGTCGCTCGGAGGCGCGCTTCGGGCGCGCCGGAAAGGGCTGAGCAGGAAGGTGCGGGACGGGGATCCGGCCGCGCTCGCCGCCTCCGCGATCTCAACGTAGGCTTGCGGTGACTTGCTTACAAATGCATCTTTTGCACACGAGGAATGCGTTTCATGCAATCCAGGCTGGACCTCAACCTGCTCGTCGCCCTCGACGCCCTGCTGGAGGAGGGCAGCGTCACCGGCGCGGCGGAGCGTCTGCACCTGTCGGGCCCCGCGATGAGCCGGACGCTCGGCCGGATCCGCAAGGCGCTCGGCGATCCCGTCCTCGTGCGGTCGGGACGCGGCATGGTGCCTACTCCGCGCGCGCTGGCGATACGCGCGGAGGTCCATGAACTCGTGCAGCGCGCCCACATGCTGTTCTCCGAGGACGACGCCTTTTCTCCGAGCATGCTGGAGGGCACCTTCACGCTGCAGGCGGAGGAGGGGACCGCCTCCGTCCTGTCCGGCCCCCTTCTCGAGCGGATGGCACGGGACGCTCCAGGCGTGACCCTGCGCTTCCTCGGGGAGGGGCCGCGCGACACCCATCTGCTGCGGCGCGCGTCGATCGACCTGGAGATCGGCGTGATCACCGACGCGGCGCCCGACACCAGGCTCGAGCCGCTGCTGGAGGACCGCTTCTCCTCCGTGGTCCGCCCCGGGCATCCGCTCGCCGGCAGGGAGGTGACCCTGGACGCCTGGTGCGCCACGACGCAGCTGACCAACACGCGCCGCGGCCGCCTCGCCGGGCCGATCGACGAGCTCCTCGCCGGCATGGGCCGGTCACGGCGGGTAGCCGGGACGGTCCCGACGGTCGCCGCCGCGCTGCTCGTCGTCCGGGAGACCGACCTGATGGGATTCGCCGCCGAGCGGCTGCACAGGCCCCTGGTGGAGCGGCTGGGCCTGGTGTGGGTGCCGATCCCCTTCCCCATGCCGCCGCTGAACCTTTCACTGGCCTGGCATGCGCGCTACGACGCCGACCCCGCCCACGCATGGCTGCGGCGGTGCGTCCGCGAGACCGTCGCGGACGTCACCGGCATGAGGGAGCCTCAGGCGCGTCGGTAGGGTCGGCATCTCCGGAACGTCCCCGGCCGCGCCGGGGCCTGAGAGAAGGCGGACCGATGGCGGACACTCTCAGCGTCCGGGCCCTGAACAGGGCCACGCTGGCACGGCAGCTCCTGCTCGCGCGGGAACGCGTCCCCGTCGCGGAGGCCGTCGGGCGGCTGTTCGGGATGCAGGCGCAGGAGCCCAAGCCGCCGTTCGCCGGGCTGTGGACGCGGCTGGATGGCTTCCAGGAATCGGATCTGCACGCGGCCCTGCACGACCGGACGCTCGTCCGCGCCACGATGATGCGCGCGACCCTGCATCTGATGACCGCCTCCGACTACCTCGCGTTCCGGACGCCGATGCAGCCGATGCTGGACGGGGCGATGCGCGTCCTGGGCGACCGGGCCAAGGGACTCGACCTGGACCAGGTCGTCCCGGCGGCCCGCGCCCTGCTCGACGAGAAGCCGCGGACGTTCAACGAGGTGCGGGCCCTGCTGCAGGAACAGTTCCCGGACGTCAACGACCGCGCGCTGGGCTACGCGGTGCGCATGTGCGTGCCGCTGGTCATGATCCCGACCCAGGACAGATGGGCGTTCCCGCGCTCCGCCGAGTTCGCCTCCGCCGGCGGCTGGCTGGGCGCCGTCCCGGACGCCGGCACCGCCGTCGATGATCTTGCCCTGCGGTACCTGGCGGCGTACGGCCCCGCGTCCGCGGCCGATGCACAGGCATGGTCGGGCATGTCCGCGGTGGGCGAGGCACTGGAACGGCTGCGTCCGGACCTGGCGGTCTTCACCGACGACAAGGGCCGGAAGCTGTTCGACCTTCCCGACGCGCCGCGTCCGGGCGAGGACGTCCCGGCCCCGGCGCGGTTCCTGCCCGAGTTCGACAGCCTGGTCCTCGCCCACGCCGACCGCAGGCGCGTCATCGCCGACGCGCACCGCCCGTCGCTCACCACGAAGAACCTCCGGGTGCGCGCCGTCTTCCTGCACGACGGGTTCGCCCGCGGCATCTGGGAGACCGAGTACAAGCGCCGGGTCGCCACCCTGCGACTGCGCCCCTTCGAGGCCCTCTCCCCGGCCGCCCTCGACGAACTGACCGCCGAAGGGGAGGCCCTGCTGCGCTTCCTCGAACCCGCGGCCAAGGACACGGTGGTCACCGTCGCCGAGGACTGACCGCCGCGCCGGTCAGGCGATCGTCCGGCCGAGGCCCTCCCAGTAGGGCGCGCGCAGGTCCTTCTTGAGGATCTTCCCGCTGGGGTTGCGCGGCAGCGCGTCCACGAAGTCGACCGAGCGCGGGCGCTTGAAGCCGGCCAGCCGCTCGCGGGCGTACCCGATCACCTCCTCCTCGGTCAGGGCGGCGCCCGGCGCCGGGACGACGACGGCCTTGACGGTCTCGCCCCAGCGCTCGTCGGGCACGCCGACGACCGCGACGTCGGCGATCCCGGGATGGCCGGCGAGGACCTCCTCGACCTCGATCGGATAAACGTTCTCCGCGCCGGTGACGATCATGTCCTTGATCCGGTCGGTGAGGAACAGGTAGCCCTCGGCGTCGAGGTACCCGGCGTCGCCGGTGCGCAGCCAGCCGTCCCCGGCCAGCAGCTGTTCCGTCTCCTCCGGCCGGTTCCAGTAGCCGGGAGTGTTCTGCGGGGAGCGGACCAGCACCTCGCCGACCTCCCCCGGCGCCAGCACGGCGTCCCCGCCCGGCTCGACGATCTTCACTTCGACCCAGTCGTACGGGCGGCCCGCCGAGCGCATCAGGTGGGCGCGCGGGCCGTCCGGGTCGTGGTCCTCGGGTTCCAGCTGGACGATGGCGCCGGTCGTCTCGGTCATCCCGTACAGCTGGAAGAGCGGAGCCCGGAACGTCTGCAGCGACCGGCGCAGGACCTCGCTCGTGATGGGCGAGGCCCCGTAGGTGATGGCGCGCAGCGCCGAGTAGTCGCGCTGCGCCGCGCCGGGCACCTGGCACATGAACTGCAGGACCGCCGGGACGATGAACGCGTTGCTGATCCGCTCGCGCTCGAACGTGTCGACCAGTGCGGCCGGGTCGATGTCGCGGACCAGGACCTGGCGGCAGCCGGCGTACAGGCCGGCCAGCGCCCAGCCGGTGCCGCCGATGTGGAACAGCGGCATCGGCACGAGGCTCACCGCCGAGGCGTCCAGCCGCCAGCGCCGCGCCATCCGCTCGCCCACCTCGAAGTTGGCGTTGCTGAGCTGCACGCCCTTGGGCACGCCGGTCGTGCCGGAGGTGTAGAGCTGCACGACGATGTCGCCGGGCTCGCCGACGAACCCGGGGTCGTCCGCCGGGTGGTCCGCCAACCAGGTCTCGAAGCCGTCCCCGGTCACCACGACCCGCCCGGGCAGGCCGTCCGCGAGGGCTTCGAACTCGGCGTCCACCACGGTCACCGGGGCCTGCGCGTCCGCGACGACGGCGGCGATCTCGGCGGGGGTCAGCCGCCAGTTCACCGGAGCCGTCACCGCGCCGATCTTCGCGGCGCCGAACAGCAGGTCGAAGAACTCGGGCGCGTTCTTGCCCACGTAGGCGACCCGCGATCCGGCGCCGAGCCCGGCGGCCAGCAGGGCGCGGGCGGCGCGGCTGGAGCGCTCGTGCAGCTCGGCGTAGCCGATCGTCCGGCCGTCCCCCGTGAGGGCGGGGGCCGAGCCCCGGTCCCGGGCGTGGTCGCGGACGATGGACACGACGCGGTAGTCCACTCCGGCCCCTTCCGAATCTAATTCGGTTCTGTGCGCCCGACCCTACCGACCCGGTCCGTCCGCGCGAAAGCGGACACCGGCCTCACATGGGAACATGACGCTGCGCCCGTGCCCGGCTCCGAATAGTGATCAATCCGATACCTGTACTGATTGAAAGATCCATCAAATGAGCGCAAGCTGTCCCCGACGTCTGGAATGCCCCGCCCGTTCCTTCCGACCGACCGCCGACAGGACACGACCATGTTCGAGATCTGGGAGACGAGTGAGCCGGCACGGCTCATCAGCGACGCGGGGAGCCTGAAGGTGGCGCTGGAGAAGGTCGACACCATGTGCCGGCTCCGCCATGACCAGGCCACCGCGCACGTGGGCGAGACCCGCGAGGGCTACCACTTCGAGATCAGGGACCACGACGGCAAGGCCCTCGCGCGGCTGAGCTACGTCCCCGACACCACCCGCGCCTACCAGAGCGTCGTGGTGGAGGAGATGCGCGCCGAGGACCCGCGGAGGTAACGCGCGCCGACGCCGCGGCGCATCGAAGATGAAAGTCCCGTTTCGCACGGATGTCCGCGCACGGGCACCCGCCCGCGCGTGGCAGTATGCCTCGTGGTCAGGTGACGGAGCCTCGGACGACGGGAGTACCGGTGCGGAAGGCGTGGTGGCGGCCACGGCAGGCTGAGTCCTCTTCCGAGACGGCGCCCGGCGGGACCGCGCCGCCGCTCGCGGACGAGGCCGAGACGCTGACGTCCGAGGCGGTCGCCGCGCTGGCGCGGGCCGACGACACGGGGTTCCGGCTCCTCGTGGCCGAGCTGGCCGACCGCCCGGACGTGCCCGGCTGGACCCGCGCCTCCGGCCGCTGCCTCGCCGCGCGGCTGCGGCGCGGCGTCACCCTCGCCTGGGACCGCGGCTGGCAGCCCGCCGACGTCGTCCGGTACGCGGGCCGCCGCCGCACCGCCAGGCACGGCAGGCTGGCCACCGACGCGATCGCCGCCGAGATGCGCGCCTACTCCGCCGCCACCGTGGCCGCGCAGTGGCGCGAACAGCTGAGCCTCCTCGGCGCCGAGGTGTGGTGGGAGGACGACGACGAGCACCCCGACGCCTGGTGCGAGCGCGAGGGGGTCGGCCGCACGGACTTCGTCGCCTGCGCCGTCGAGCTCGTCCAGCTGCTGGAGAGCCTGCCGAGGCTGGCGAGCATCGGCCCGCCGCCCGGGACACCGCTGCGGGAGGTCCCGGTCCGCGACGGGTTCGAGGGCGTCGACCAGCGGATGCTCGGCAAGGTCCGGGCCCTGCTGGCGAAGGCGGAGTCGACCGAGTTCCCGGAGGAGGCGGAGGCGCTCAGCGCGCGCGCCCAGGAACTGATAGCGCGGCACAGCATCGACCGCGCCCTGCTGGCCGCGGAAACGGGCGACCCGGGCGGGCCCGCGGGCCGCCGCGTCGCGGTGGACAACCCTTACGACGCGCCCAAGGCGGTGCTGCTCACCGTGGTGGCGGAGGCGAACCGGTGCCGCGCCGTATGGCACAGGGAACTCGGGTTCTCCACGGTCCTGGGGTTCCCCGCCGATCTCGCGGCGGTGGAGATGCTGTTCACGTCGCTGCTGGTCCAGGCGACCGCGGCGATGGTGCACGCCGGGCCGAGGCGCGACGCGCGGGGGCGGTCACGGACCCGTTCGTTCCGCCACGCCTTCCTCAACGCCTACGCGGCGAGGATCGGAGAGCGCCTCCGGGGCGCGGCCGGCGAGGCGGCGAACCGGGCGGCCGCGGACGCCGGCGGGACGGATCTGCTTCCCGTGCTCGCGGCGCGCGACCTGGCCGTCGAGAAGGCCGTCGACGCGATGTTCCCCAACCTGGCCAAGGGCCGGGCGGGATCGGTGTCCAACTACGAGGGCTGGGTCGCCGGCCGCGCGGCGGCCGACCTGGCCAGCCTGAACGGGCGCTCGGAGGTCTCCGGGGCGTCCGGCCGCTCCTAGCGCGCGGGGTCCCCCCGGGGGGCGAGGGGGACGTCCGGCCATCCGTTCCGTTCTTCTGCTCGTGCTCGGCTGTGCGGTACGTCGGGAGCGGGTCAGGCCTTCTTGCGCCGGGTGTTGCCGCCGCGGCCGCGCAGCGGGACGCCCGCCTCCTTCAGGACGTTGTAGATGAACCCGTACGACCGGCCGGTCTCGGCGGCCAGGTCGCGGATGCTCTCGCCGCCCGCGTAGCGGGGTGCGAGCTCGGCGGCGAGCTGCGTGCGTTCGGCACCGGTGACGCGGGTGCCCCTCGACAGCGTTCGGGTCACGGGGACCTCCTGTTCCAGAGCTGGGCCGCGAGACCGTCCCCGCAGCTCACAGCAGTGTTGATCTACCCAACGTACACATTCCCCCTGAATCCGCCCCTGATGCGGCACCATTCGGCGCGAAATCGGCCGAAGCTGGTCTTTTCCGTGGTCAACGGCGTGTCGGAACTAGACAGACGGTCCCCGGACCGCCTTCGGCTGCGCGGTCCGCAGGATCGCCGGCGCGAACGGGCCCCGGAGGGGAACGACGCCGGCCGTCGCGGCCGGTCCCGCGCCCGCCGTGGCCGCCCGCAGCGCGGCGGCCTTCACGCTCTCCGCGTGCTCGACCACCAGCTGCTCGGCGGCCGCCGCCTGCTGGGACGCGGCCTCGCGCGCGGACAGGTCGGAGCGGCGCAGCCGGTGCCTGGGCGGCTCGAACGGGAACAGCGAGGTCTCGGTCAGCCCGTCGACGACGAGCAGCTCACCGGGTTCGAGCAGCCGCCAGCCGGGCTGGTCGTCCATCGGCTCGCTGGCGATCACCACGGCGGGCACCGGCCCGTCCGCGCCGGCAGCGTCGCCGGGACCGCTCGCCCCACCCTTGTCCGGCGACAGCACCCACAGCTCATTGCTCTCGGGGTAGCGCAGCGCCCACAGCCGCCCCGCCTCGGCGATCAGCAGGTTGACCGCGAACACCGGCAGCTCGGCCCCGATCCGCCGCACCGCCTCGACGATCCCGGCGGTGGTGTCGCCGCGCCGCCGGATCTCCGCGGTCACATAGGCGAACACCAGCTCGGAGTCGGTCTCGCCCGCGACGGGCGCCCGCTCGACGTCGGTCAGCCACGCCCGGAGCGTGTCGAGCCCCTTCACCACGCCGTTGTGCGCGAACAAGCGGTCGTTCATGACGAACGGATGGCAGTTGTGCACGGTGAGGCCGCCGACCGACGCGTCGCGCACGTGGGAGACGAACGTGTGGGACGGGACGTTGCGGGCGTGCAGATCGAAATCGGCGTTCTCGAAGGCGGCCAGCGGTGCCCGGTCGCGCACGGGCTCACCGCCGAGCGAGAACCAGCCGAGGCCGGCGCCGTGCGGCATCCGGTGGCTCTGCGCCCGCAGGCTGGACGGCGCGTCCAGCAGCCAGTGGGCCGCCCGCACCCGGGGTCCGCCCGTGCTCATTCCGAACAGTCGGCACATGCCGTTCGCCTTTCGATATGGGAGGTGATCCCCGCGCCCCGGGTCCCCGGCCGGCCGCACGGAAAGAAGATCATAACTACGAGTGATGGAGATTTTACCCAACGTTGCATCGGGCGTCTGGCGATTCTCGCCAGACGGTCGCGGATCCGCGTTCGATTCGGCGGACCCGGGGGGCAGGGGCCTGCGAGGCTCACCCGGCCGCGGCACACCACCGGATCACGATTCGGCAGTCGACGGTGGCCGCCGAGCCCCGATTTTACGCGGTGGTTCCCCTGCGTTGACCTGGTTATCCACAGAACGCGATTCGACTTCCGTCTGTTCCGGCCGGGCCGCAGGCTGGTGGACGTCCGGCACCCGCCAGCGAGGAGAGAACATGATCGCCTTCCCGGTCCCCGCCACCACGACGTCCCGGTTCGCCGTGGCCGCCGAGCGCATCCCGCACGACCTCCCCGGCCTGCTCCGCGGCGCGGGCGGCCCGTACGCCGCCCACATCGCCGGCCGCCTGGGGTCACCTCACCTGGAGGTCGTCCGCGAGGACGGCGCCCGCCTCCGCTGGGACCCGGCCCGCATCTTGGCACCGCGGCCCGAGGACCGCCGGCGCGAACGCGCCTTCCGGGACGCCCCGGAGTTCGCCGTCGTCACCGCCTGCGCCCCGATCACCGACCAGCCCCGCGCCGTGCAGGTCGCCCGCGCCGCCGCGCTCCACCTCGCCGCCGCGACCGGCGGCGTCCCCGCCGACCTCGTCACCGGCCACATCCTGACGCCGCCCGCCGAGGAACGGACCCGCTTCGTCCTGGCCGACCAATGGCTGGGCGACGAACTGCCACCCTTCCGCGCCAACGGCCGCTGCACCGCCCCCGATCCCGACCGCGATCCCGAGGGCGTGAACGGCTGCTCCTGCGTCCGCCTGCGCACCCGCGGCCTGCGCCGCTTCGGCCTGCCCGAGCTGCAGATCGGCGACGTCGCCTGCCCGCACGACCTGGCCGCCCTCAACGTCCTGCGCACCGCCGCCCGCCGCCTCCTGACCGACCACTGGTCGTGGCTGTCCACCGGCCCCGCCGACCGCACCCGCGAGGTCGACGCCGCCCTCTCCCTCGCCGAGTCCGACTTCAGCGACTTCTGGGGCACCGCCCGCCGCGTCCACCTCGTCCCCCCGAACCCCTTCCAGATCCGCCTGGCCCTCCTCACCCCCCGCCTCCTCGCCGTGGCCCCGCCCGACGACATCACCGGAACCGTCAACGACTGGCTCTGCGGCGACACCCTCCCGCTCGGCATGTACGACGTCCTCCACTCCCCCGCCGACCCTCCGCACTCCCAAGCCGCCTGACCCAACCGCCCCGCTCCGACCAGGCCAAGCCCCGGAGCCCACAACACCGACCACGCCACCAAGCCACTCACCATCGATGCGGAAGCCAAAACGGGATCACCATCGCCCGGGCCCCACTTCCCCCGCAACGACGACCGGCTCCCAAGCCTCCGCAGACCTAGACCATGGTCAGCAGGTGATCCATGGGTCCGTAGTCAATCTTCCAGTCGACGTAGACGCCGGAGAATCCGTCCTTGACCATCGCAGGCCAAGGGTCACCCAGCGGACGGATCCGTTCGTCGGCGAGCGAGAAGGCACCGCAGCCTCGGACTCCTCGCCACCGCACGGGCGGGCCGGCGGCAGCGGGTTCGTCGTACTCCCGGGACTCCTCGTTCCAGTACTCCTCACTGTCCGAGATGAACGCACGGGCTCCGTAGCCGCGTCACTCGCGTTCCGCTCCGAACTCGTTGGCCAACACCAAGAAGCCCCGGCCGCCGCATCCCCGGCAGACGGAAGGAGCGACCTTCACCGGGCGGCCGTCGTCTACCCCTCGCAGGAAATCCGCGAGTTCCGCAGAGACACCCTCGCCAACCCGATCATCCGCATGCCCGACCACACACCGTTCCAGGCACCTCGATCAACCACCCACCAGCCACCAAAAACTCAGGGGCATCGCCCGACGTGGTACTCACGGCCACCGCGACCAATCTGCCCGACGGGGATCCGCGCCAAATCACGCCAGTAGGGCCCCGTTCACCTGGCTAGTCCAGAGCGCCGATTGGGACTCGGACGTTGGGATCCATGTCGCGGGCCTTGTCGCCGTGTTCGGCCGCCCGATGCCGGTCGCCACCGGCCTCGGTTTGGCCGGGAGGTCGACGAGCCCCTCGGCATTGACCGGTCCAGTCGCGGGCGCGCCGACCTGGGCCATGGCGTTCTTGCGAGGTGCCCCCGCCTGCTTGCGGACGGTCTTCCGCTTGAACCCGACGCCCCGCTCCCCGTTCCCCACTCCCCGCTGTACCTCGATCCGGCTGTACCTCGATCCGGCTGTTCGTCGATCCGGCTGTTCGTCGATCCGGCTGTTCGTCGATCTCAACCGGCCCAGCCTCGATGGTGGCCACCTCGGACCGGTGCCCGTTATGGAAGTTCAACATCTGACGTCCCGGACCGTTCGGGTCCCGATAGCCGGTGAACTCGCCCCGCTCGCCGACTCCTGGGTCGATCGGTCGACTTCAACAGACCATCCTTGCCGGGCAGTTCCGGGCTCGGCTCACGGGCCGGGGCCACCGGCCAGCCGACCAGATCCCGGCCGGGAGTGCCGCCATGCGCGCTGGAGCGAAGGGGAGGTCACGCCGACATGCCAGGCGGCGCGGCGTGCCCGTTCGGCGTCGTCACCGTCGGCGCTCGTCACCCGGCTCAGGTTCCAGGGCGACATCTCGGCGCCGTGCGCGGTGACCATCAGAGCGGGACTTGGATGGCGGAGCCAGACAAGTCGGCCGGGGTCGGGGGGCCTGCCTTCGAGACTGGTTCGATCGGTGAAGGCATATAAGAGGTTTCTGACGATTGTTTCGGCGCGGAGTGGAGGGACCTTACTTTCCGGCTTGCTTAGGTGAGCCTTACCGGCCGTCAAGTGTGGCTTCGTCCTGGGCGCCGGGTGACGGTAGGTATATCCGGATAATTACGGATGTGAGGCTCATTTCAAAGGCGTCGGCGAGACGATCGGTCGATCGAGTGCGAGCAATGGTCAACGCTCCGTAGCCGAATTGACTACGATCGGCATTCCGACGGTGACCAACGCGATCCCCCGGGGCGAAGATGACCCGTTTCCTGGCAGATCCCAGGATGACCGACATATTCGGCGAAATCGTCCGCTGCACCTGCGGACTGCTCGGCTGCACCGCGCTGGCGGGCGTGATCTCCTTCAGCGCGGCACCGGCCGACGCGGCACCGGGACCGCGGCCCGAACCGCGAAGATCGGCGCCGGCCTCCTGCCGGCACGCCTTCGTCAACGGCGACTGGTACACCGGGTATCTGTGCAGGGATGCCTGGGTGGCCATGTACGGCAGCAGCCGGAAAAGGGCGGCGGGCCACGGGGACGCCGCCCGGAGGCGGGGACGGTTCGAGCGGAGCTCGAAGACCGGGCGCCGGCGGTCCGCGCCGGCGAGCCCGCTCGACCGGCCGGGTCCTCGGCCGGCGGCGCAGGCTCCGCCCGGCGTCGCGCCGGCACCGGTCCCGACACCGGTCCCGACGGTGACCAGATGGGGCGGAGGCAGCGCACAGACCACCGTGCGCCTGCGGGAACAGGCCGACGACGAGCCGCGGGCGCGGCCGGTGCAGCCTGCGCTGCTGCTCGGCCTACTCCTTCCGGCGGCCGCCGCGCTCTGCTACCCGTTCCGGCACCGGATCTACGCGGCGGCCACCGCGGGAATGCCCGTGCTCGCCGCTTCCGCCGCCGGCCCGGACCCGCGGCCCGCTCCCTTCGCCTACCGTCCCTCCCTCGACCCCTTCGCGGTTCCGGCTCTGGGCCTGGCGGGCGCCGGCGCGGTCGACAGCGCGCGAGTGCTCACCCTGTCCGCCCTCGACGAGCATGGGGACAGCTCCCTGGTGGTGATCCCCCGCCCCGACGCCACCAGGCTCTTCGGTCTCGCCGAGGACGAACTGCTCGATGACGGCGCCGCGGGTCTGTTCATTCCGGGCAACCTCGATGCCGCGCTCGCCTACCTGGAGACCGAGCTGGCGATCCGGCGGAACTCCGGTGCTGCACCCGACCGCCGCCTCCTGCTGGTCGCCGACTGCGCGGAGGAGACCGCGCGGATCGCCGCGCTCCTCGACCGCCATCCCGGCGGGCTCTCCGCGGTGCTTCTCGGCCCGTGGACGAGCGCCCGGGCCCTGGTGGACGACGAAGGCCTGGTCGACGCCTCCCCCGGGCTGACGGCCCATCTACCCGAGCGGCTTCCGGCCATGTCCCGGACCGAAGCCCGGGACCGTCTCCACGCCGCACTCGCCCGCCAGACCGAGGACCGGAGGCGCCCGCCGGGCCGGCGCTCCGGCCCACGCCGCACGTGACCGCCGATCCGCTCGTCGTTTCGGGAGAGGTGCCCCACCTTCACCAGCCGATGCACATCCCCTCACCACACGTGTCCCCCATCTGCTCCCCGCTTCAGGACGCATGCGGCACCCTTCACGTGGCGATGCACGCTCCCTCACCACCCGTCCGCTCCCGCCCAGGACGCATGCAGCACCGTCCCAGGCCGACGTACACCCCCTTGCCGCACATGACCACCCGCCCGATCCCCGCCCAGGACGCATGCGACACCCGTCCCAGGCCCGCGCATGCCCCCCGCCCAATCCCCGCTTCAGAGCACGCACGCCCCCGTCCCTGGACCAACGCACGCCCCCCCCGGCGCGCATGACCACCCGCCCGCTCCCCGGCCAGGACGTATCCGACGCCCGTCCCAGGCCGACGCACGCCCCCTCGCCGAGGATGACCACCCGCCGAATCCCCGCTTCAGGACACGTGCGGCACCTTCCCTGGGGCTAATGCACGTCCGTCGTCCCCTCGCCAAACGTGACCGTCCTTCCATGCGTCATTTCGGGACGTGGGAGGCACCTTCACGGGCCGGCGCACGTCCCTCTCGCCGCGCGTGGCCGCCCGCCGATCTTGGCGGCGGGCACACGCGAGGGGGTCCCTCAGGCCGACGCGCTGCCTCGCGGCCGGGTACGCCCCGTCGGCCCCGACCCGCAGCGCCGGCACACGAACAGGGGTGAGCGGTGGCGGCCGGTGCGGGCGCTACGGCAGCCCTGGCGCCTTGGTGCCTTGGTGCCTTCGGGCGGGGCTCTCATCCGGTCTCCTGCTCGTATTTGGCGGTCTCGGCTCTGGTCCCTGCCAGGCCGCGGATCGCACGGCCGAGGAGGGCGGGGTCCGGCGGCTCTTCGACGGCCCGGTCGACGTAGGCGGTGCAGCGCAGCAGCCAGCCGCGCACGACGTCCTCGATGTCGGTCTCGGCCCGTCTCGCCTTGGCCAGGGCCCGGCGGCGCTTCTCCTCCCGGACCTCCCGCGCGAGTTCGTCATCGGCGGCCAGGGCGCGGATGTCGGCGAGCGCGTAGCGTCCGAACCGGTCCTTCGCCAGGGTCCTTTCTCCGGCGATGCGGTCGAACGTCTTCCTGGGCCAGCCCAGGATGGTCACCGCCCCGCCGGCTTCGACAGTGTCGAACAAGGGGCCTTTCCGGGCCGCGACGACGTCACGGACCTTCTCGGGATCGAGGGCGTCGAGATCGCGCAGGAGGTAGAGCGGATGTCCGCGGAAGCTGCTGACGACCTCCAGGTGGTCCCGGGCTACCAGCACCTCGACGTCACGGCGCTCGACGTCGAGGCCGGTGCGCATGGCGAGCCGGGCGGCGGCGCGGATCGCGCCGATCGGCGGCTCCTCGCCGAACCGCGTGACCACCTGGCCGCAGCGGTGCGCGCATTCCTCGACGAGCCCGGCGGACCACCGTTCGCCGTCGAGGTCGGGTTCGGGGAGCAGGCCGTGCTCCCGACCGACGCGCAGTTGCCATCGGGCCAATCCGAGCCGGACGGCGAGCTGGTTCGCTCCGAGATCTGTCTGTGCGGGCATGGTCGCGCCTTTCTGTCGCGCAGGATCTGACGCGCAACAGCCTCGTCCATGCCGCCCACCGGCAATAGTCGAACGCGGTTCTGTGGATAAAGCCGAGGGAATTCGGGGCCAATGTCCCTATTTGCGACTTCAGAAGGCGCAGGGAAGTGACTTGATCCCGTTGATGAAGCTGGTGCGCTGCCGGACCGGGGTCGAGGTGGCGCGCAGACAGGGAAGGCGCGTGTAGAGCTCGCGGAGCAGAACCGTGACCTCGCGGCGCGCGAGATGCGCGCCGAGACAGAAGTGCGGTCCGGGCGCCCCGAACCCGACATGGGGGTTCGGCGAGCGCGTGATGTCGAACGCGTGCGGGTCCTCGAACACGGCCTCGTCACGGTTGGCCGAGTTGTAGTAGAGCACCACCCGTTCGCCGGACCGGTACATGTGGCCGTGCAGTTCGTAGTCCCGGGAGAGGGTGCGGCGCATCCACGTCACCGGTGTCGCGTAACGGACGACCTCTTCCACCGCGTCCGGCAGGCGGCCCTCGACGTCGGCGAGGAGAAGCGCGCGCTGGTCGGGGTGCTCGGTCAGCAGGGCGAGAGCATGCGAGAGCGCGTTGCGCGTCGTCTCGTTCCCCGCGACGACCAGCAGCGTGAAGAAACGGGCCAGTTCGACGGCCGTGAGCGATTCCCCGTCCACGTTCGCATGGCTCAACGCGGTCACGAGGTCGTCGGCGGGCCGCTCGCGGCGCAGCCGCCCCAGATCCCCCATGAGCTCGTGGAGGTGGGCGAACTTCTCGCGCAACATGGTGATGCGGTCCTCGCCGGCCGGGCCGACGTAGTCCGGGTCGCCGATCCCCAGGATCATGTTCGTGGCGTCGATGACACCGTCGTATTCCGCATCCGGGATGCCCATCATCGAGCAGATGATCCGCAGCGGCATCGGCATCGCGACGTGCTCGACGAAGTCGCAGGCGCCCCGCTCGGCCAGTTCGTCGACGATCCGGCGGGCGAGGACGGCGACGTCCCCGGTGAACCGCTCCACCATGCGCGGGGTGAACGAGCGGGACACGATCCGCCGCAGCCGCGCGTGCCGCGGGTCGTCGAGGCTGATCATCGAGCCGGAGTACTCGGCGATCTCCTGCGGCGGGTCCACGAGGCTGACCGCCGTGGGTTCCGAGCTGAACACCTCGGGACGGCGGCTGGCCTCGGCGACCTGCGCGTACCGCGTCAGCGCGTAGAAGCCGGGTTCATCGGGCAGGGGGCAGAAGACGGGATCGGCGGCGGATCGCAGGCCCGCGAACACCTCGTCGCGCTCCGTCTGGGCCTTCGCCCAGAAGTCGAGGCTGGACAGTCGGGGCTCGACAAGGGAGGGCATCGACCAAGGCCGCCTTCCGCCAGGGGGACTCGCCGCCCACAGGCTAACCCCGCGCCCGCTGGAATGGGATCCGTTGGCCGTTCCCGGCTCCTGCGGCGCGACGAACCCGTGTCGCAAGCGCGCGCGGGCGGGCCGAGGGCCCGCCCGCTGCGCACTGAGCCGCCGGACGAAGCGGAAACCGCCGGTCAGCGGGCGGAGGACTCCACGTAGTGGCGCTCGCCCGGGCCCACGTAGACCTGCCGCGGACGTCCGATCTTGGTGGAGTTGTCGTTCATCATCTCGCGCCACTGGGCGATCCAGCCGGGGAGCCGGCCGAGCGCGAACAGCACGGTGAACGCGTTGGTGGGGAAGCCCATCGCCTTGTAGATGACGCCGGTGTAGAAGTCGACGTTCGGGTAGAGCTTCCGCTCGACGAAGTAGTCGTCGCTCAGCGCGACCTCTTCGAGGCGCATCGCGAGGTCGAGGAGCGGGTCGGACTTGCCGAGCGCCTCCAGCACCTTGCCCGTGGCCTTCTTCACGACCGCCGCACGCGGGTCGTAGTTGCGGTACACGCGGTGCCCGAAGCCCATGAGCTTGACGCCGGGCTCCTTCTTCTTGACCCGCTCGACGAACGATTCGATGTCGTCGCCGCTCTGGTGGATGCGCTCCAACATTTCCAGGACGGCCTGGTTGGCACCGCCATGGAGCGGGCCGAACAGGGCGTCGACGCCGGCCGAGACGGAGGAGAACAGGTTCGCCTGGCTGGAGCCCACCAGCCGCACCGTGGAGGTGGAGCAGTTCTGCTCGTGGTCGGCGTGCAGGACGAAGAGCATGTCCAGCACCCGCACGATCTCCGGGTCGACCTCGTACGGCTGCGTGGGCAGCCCGAACGTCATGCGCAGGAAGTTCTCGACGTATCCGAGCGAGTTGTCCGGGTACAGCAGCGGCTGCCCGTTGGAGGTCTTGTACGCGTAGGCCGCGATGGTGGGCAGCTTGGCGATCAGCCGGATGCTGGACTGGTCGACCTGCTCGGGGTCGAAGGGGTCCAGGCTGTCCTGGTAGAAGGTCGACAGCGCGCTGACCGCGGACGACAGCACCGCCATCGGGTGGGCGCGACGCGGGAAGGCGGAGAAGAAGGCCCGGAACTTCTCGTCCAGCAGCGTGTGGTTGCGGACGCTGTCGGTGAACTCCTCCAGCTGCCCGGGGGTAGGCAGCTCACCGTAGATCAGCAGGTAGGCCACCTCGAGGAAGGACGATTTCTCCGCCAGTTCCTCGATGGGGTAACCCCGGTAGCGGAGGATGCCCGCCTCACCGTCGATATAGGTGATCGCCGATGTGGTGGACGCGGTGTTGGTGAATCCGGGGTCGAGTGTGACGTGCCCCGTCTCCTTCAGCAGGCTTCCCACCCGCAGTCCCGACGGCCCCTCGGTCGACTCCGTCACCTCGAGGGGCATCCGGCCGCCCGCGTGGTTGAGTTCGAAATCCGACATATGCGCTCGCTCCCAACTCCGTCCACACCTGCGTAGACGTTCCGGTCTTCATCGTATCCAGGTGATCACATGGGCCGATCGGCGGCCATCTCGTTGACGCCGGGGCCGCCCGGATGTTGCGCTGGGTACATGACCGACGACAGTGCTGCGGAGCTGGTCGCGCGGGCGCGCGAAGACATCGCGGGGGCGGGCGGGAATCGCTTCCTCGACCTGCTCGAAGCGGGCGAGTTGCCCCGAGAACGCCTGGTCTGGCTAGCTGCCGAGGAGTATCGGATCGTCAGTAGCGATCAGCGTAGTTTCGCCCTGCTCGCGGCGCGTTTCCCCGGCCCGCCGGCGGGCGGGATGTTCCTGGGCCTGGCACAGGGCGAGGCGCAGGCGCTGACGTTGCTGGATCGCTTCGCCGGCGCGCTCGGCGAGAGTGAGAAGAATCTCAAGACCCACGAGCCCAACCCGCTCGCACAGGCCTATCCGGCCTACCTGGCGCAGCGCGCCGCCTTCGGCACGTCAACCGAGGTGGCATTGGCCATGCTGGCCAATCTGGAGGAGTGGGGCTCCTACTGCGCCCGCACCGCCAGGGCGCTCCGTGCCCGCTACGGCTTCGACGAGGAGGCGGTCGCGTTCTTCTCCTACTTCGCGGAGTCGCCGCCCGGCTTCGAGGAGCAGGCTCTGGCCGTCATCGCCGCCGGCCTGGCCTCCGGTGACGATCCCGCGGACGCCTCCCGCGCCGCCCGGCTCCTTCACGCCTACGAGACCGCCTTCTGGGACGCGCTGGTGGAGGGCCTCTCCTGAGCGGGGCTCAGGTCCAAGGCAACTCGCTGCGCTCCCGCCAGTAGCGTTCCGGCGCGATGCGCAGACCGGCGAGCAGGTCCAGTTGCCGTTCGTCCAGGGAGACCCGCGTCGCCGCCAGGTTCGCCTGCAACTGGCCGGGGCTGACGGCACCGATGAGGACGGTGTCCGCCCATGGCCGGCTCAGTGCGGCGGCCAATGCGAGCGCGTCCGCGCCGACGCGCTCCTCGGCCGCCATGGCCCGCAGCGCGTTTGGCGGCCGTACGGCCAGCCGACCGTTGGCCAGCACTTCCTTGAGCAGGACATGGAGACCGGCCTGGTGCGCCTCCTCTAGTGCGGGCTCCGCGGAGCTCTCCAGGAGATTCCAGGTCGACTGGACGGTGTCGAAGAGCCGCCGGCCCGAGACCTCCAGCCCCATCGCGCGGCGGATCGTCTCGGCCTGCCGGGGGCCGGACGTGGAGAAACCGACCCGCACTCCCCCGGCCGCCGCTTCGGCGAGTGCCGCCTGGAGCCCGGCGTCGTGGAAGAGCGGGCTCTCCTCCGTGAGCGAGTGCACCTGGTAGACCGAAAGGTGATCGCCCAGGAGAGCGCGCGTCTCCGCGTACTGGGCGCGATAACGGTCGAGGCCGTGGTCCTTGACCTCGTGCACCGGGGCGTCCGTCTTCCATTCGCCGACGTAGGTGTAGCCCCATTTGCTGGACACGGTCAGACCGTCCGGTGTGCGGGCGGCGAGCCATTCGCTCAGGAACTCTTCCGCGCGTCCATATGACCGCGCGGTGTCCACCCACCGGATCCCCGCCGTATAGGCGGCGTCCAGCACGCGCCAGGTCGCGTCGCGCAACTGCTCGACACCCCGATCGCGGGGCAACTCCTCAGTCCTGCCCACGTTGATGTAGGCGGGCCGCCCCACCGCTGCTAGGCCGATTCCCAGCCGTCGTATCGCGCTCACCCTTTCAGCGTCCCATGCCGCGGGCCGCAGCGAGGAAGCGGCCGGGGCACCCCTGACTCGTTCAGCGAACCGTCCCTCAGAATCACCCTGCACTATTCACCCTGTTTTGAGGCAGTATCTGACCGCCTTTATCCACAGAACATCATTCCAGTTCCGTTGCCTTCCGACCTCCCGGAGTCTTGACGACATCACGCGGTTCGCCACGGCTCGAGGAGGCACCCTTGCCCATCACCATCACCGTTCCCGAGGAGACGACCGCCCGGTTCGTCGTCGCCGCCGACCGGACCCCCGGCGATGTCGCCACCGCCGTCCGGCAGGCGTCGGCCGGCGGGCTCGACGCCGCGGTGACCGAGCGGCTCGGCACACCCGCTCTGATGGTCACCGCGCACGGCGCCGCGACGTCGCCCTGGAACCTGAGCCGGGTGACGAGCACCGACGGCGACGACGCCGAGCGGGCCCTCCGCGCCGCCTGGCATGTCGGCGTGACCTCGGTGCTGCCGGTCTCCGACCTTCCGCACGGCCCGCACATCGCACGCGGGGCGGCCGAGGCCCTCGCCGAATCCCTCGGCGGCATCACCGTCGACCTCGACACGAACCAGGTCTTGCCGTCCACATCCCGCCCCGACGGGTTCGTCCTCGCCGACGACTGGACGGGCACCGCACTCCCGCCGTACCGGAACGACGGCCGATGCACCGCCGGCGAGGACGAGATCGACGGCTGCTCCTGCGTCGGGCTCGCGACCCGGGGGCTGCGCCGATTCGGCCTCCCTGACCTGGAGATCACCGGTGTGGCGTGCCCGCATGATCTCGCCGCCCTCAACATTCTCCGGACCACCGCCCAGCGCCTGCTTCCCCTCGGCAGGCACCAGGGTGAGCACATCCTGCATTCGGAACTGGTACTGACGAGTGCGGATTTCTCGGCCTTCTGGGGGATCCGCGAGCAGATCTGGGACGACGGCCCCGTCCCTGTGAGACTCGTGCGGACGGGGCCCCGCCGCCTCGCCGTCCGGGCGCCGGAGGACTTCCCCGGCACGCTGAACGAATGGCTGTGGGACGAACTACCGCCCGTCCTGCATCACTTCCTGAGATGCGAACCCGGCGGCGCCGTCCCGGACTGAGCAAGGCCGGTGACATCCGCGACGACGGCGGAGCACCTGCACGGGAGCGCCGCGACCGTTAGCGTCGATCGGCATGCACGACGAACGAGAACCGGGCTCCCTGGCGAAGGTCCTGGCGGACATCGCCGCCGAACGCGCCGCGCAGGACCGCATGTGGGGCGTCCAGGAGTTCCCCGACGGCAGCGGGCCGGCGTTCGCCGGAGAAGCCGACAAGGCGAAGGCCGACTGCGCCGCCGCGTGGTCGCGCGGGGAACTGACCTGGCGTCACGTGCTCACCGAAGAGTTCCACGAGGCGCTGGCCGAGTCGGAACCGGCTCCATTGCGGAACGAGCTCGTACAGACGGCGGCGGTGGCGGTGAAATGGATCCAGTCGCTGGACCGCCGGAACGGCGCAACCGGGCATCGCACCGGGGAGGGCGGTGGACACACCGAGAAACTGGTCCGCGACCGGATCCCCGACCTCCTGCGGGAGGCCGGCGAGCGGCGGGAGTCCCGTGTCGCCGAGCCCGGCGAGTACGTGTCCCTCCTGCGCGCCAAGCTCTACGAAGAGGCCGGCGAGTACGCGGCCGCCGGCGACCCCGCGGAACTCGCCGACATCCTGGAGGTCGTTCACGCGCTCGCCGCACTGCACGACATGACACCGGCCGACCTGGAGGCACAACGCGCGGCCAAACATGCGGAGAGAGGAGGCTTCTCCGACCGAATCGTCCTGCGACTCCGACCATAAGCGCACCCCGCCGCCTCCGCCTGCGGCCCGACCCGCGAGGCGCGACCGGCGAGGCGCGACCGGCGAGGCGACGACGAGGTAGCCGGATTGACCGGCGGTGCTGCCGACGGGGTGGCCAGCCGCACGGCCCACGTGCTGCCCAGCGGAGCTCTCAGCGCCACGGGCAGCACGCTCGGCGGCAGGTCGGCGGCGGGTCAGCCATACGGTCGGCGGCGCTGTCGGCGGCGGGTCGGTAACACGGTCGGCGGATCGGCGGCTGAGTCGGCGGATCGGCGGATCGGCGGATCGGCGGGTCGGCGGGTCGGCGGGTCGGCGGGTCGGCGGCTCAGTCTCCGGCGCTGTCGGGGGATCGACGGGGCGGGGGCACAACCGGCAGGCGGCCGGAGTAACCGGCCGCGCGGCCGGCGGGCGACAAGCGGAGCGACCGGCGAGGCAGCCAGCGGTGCTGCCGATGGAGTTGCCAGCGGTGTGACCGACGGAGTAGCCGACGGAACGGGTGGCGGGGTTGGCGGTTTGGCGCTGGGTTAGGGCCAGATCCGGCG
Organism: Actinomadura sp. NTSP31; assembly: GCF_041951385.1. Lineage (NCBI taxonomy): Bacteria > Bacillati > Actinomycetota > Actinomycetes > Streptosporangiales > Thermomonosporaceae > Actinomadura > Actinomadura sp. NTSP31. Next base: position 74,804 of record NZ_JBGNUT010000009.1, read on the forward strand.
GAGGGTCCAGGGGCCTGCGGAGTCGGTGGGCGGTCCGACGACCTCGGCGATGGCAGGGCCGTCCGGCGTGGCGATCTGCAACCGGTAGAAACGGGCCGCGCCGGGCTCCTGCCACTGCTCCAGGACGCGACGGACCCGGAAGCAACCGCGCGCGCCGGTGATCTGGGACGGATGGCCCGCCGGGGTGGTCTCCGCGGAGACGGGTTCATCGATCAGCACGAGACCAGACCTTAGCCCGAACAAGCGTTCGAATGAAAGGCGACGGGCCGTCCGATGGCATCTGGTGAACCCGCGAAAGAGCCCGTGCGACCAGAGGCTCGATCCGCAGCCGGTTGCGCTGCGCGAAGTCGGCGGGGGCCGCGTTGACTGTCTCGCGGGACGCGCCGACGAGCTGCGCCAGCACCTCCGGAGTGAGGTCGACCACCGAGTTGGGCAGGAGCGGACGCCGTTGTCGAGGGCCATCGGCGACCGCACCGGCGGTGTCCGGGTGGCGCCCTCGATGGGCGGCCTCGTCGCCCTGTTCTTGTGCGCAGGAAGACCGGGGACCGTGGGCGTCCTGCTCAAGATGGTGGTCCCCTCGCAGGGCGGGAGGCGCGGTGGAGCGACTTGGCCAGGCTCAGGTCATGGGCGAAGAGGTGGTGCGCTCGCTTCGCTTCGCCGGACGGAGGACGCCTTCAGAGGCTGTTGGAGTTGGTCGATGCCCCAGGGGCCTCACGCGGCTTGGGGGTTGTGCTCGTGTGCGCTGCGACGGGAGGGCCTGAGGCGTCCGCTAGTCCGCACCTATGTTCCGAGCGAGAGCAGGGGGCAGCGGGTAGGGGCGCTCCTTGGGGAGGAGGGCTTTGGCCTGGGCCCTCCGTCCGGCTTGGAGGAGCCCGTGGATCTTGCGGGCCAGCGGGGTGCGGTCCTCGATGCCGAGGATCCAGTCGTCGACGTAGCGGTCCACGATGTGGCGGCTCAGCCCGATCTGGATGCTCCGCGCCTCCAGTTTCCCGCCGCCGATCGAACGCTCGGGGTCCCACTGCACGTGGACCAGCGCCTGGGCGAAACGGCGGCGCCATTCCTCGGAGTCGCGGAAGACGCGGCGGTCCGGGTCGGTGGGGACGGCCTGGGCGAGGGCCTCCTCCCAGCCGGCGCGGGTGATGCGAACGGCGAGGACCGCCTCCTGCCCTGGCTTGCGCGCCCAGTTGCTGCGGGCCATCAGCCATAGGAACGACGGCTTGATCCAAGTCATCCGGGTACGGGAGAACGGCGGTACGAAGGTCCCGTGTTGTACCGCCGGGCGACCGATCTCCGGGGTGTACGCCTGGTAGACCGTGATCGAGTCACGGTCGTGGAGGGCGCGGATCTCACGGGTGTGCATGATGCGACCACGGTGCCGGAGGCCCGACGCACGGTTCAACCGGATTTCGAGGCCGCGGACCTGCGGCGGTGGGCCTTCTGGCGGCACGCAGCGCCGCAGAACCGGGCCGGACGGCCGGTGCGGGCGACGGTCAGCGGGGTTCCGCAGACCTCGCAGCGGCCTTCGTTCCGTGACGGCAGTCGAGTTTCGTTATCGAGTTTCGTTACGGAGGTGGGTCGCAGTGCATCGCAGGCCAGCGCGGTCATGCGGCCGGGCGGCCCGTCGGCGCGCCGCATCCGCTCGGTGACCATGCAGCCCGCCATCAGGGCGCGCACGTCCCGGCTGTCGACGTCCGCGCGGACTTGACCCGCCGCCTGCGCCCGCCGGAGCAGTACCTCGAGAGCCGCGTCGAACTCCTCCTGGACGCCGGCGGCGGCGAACGCCTTGAGGCCCTCCTCCAGGGCCAGCGCGTCGCAGAGGGCGTGATTGAACATCGCACGTTCGACGACCCACGTCAGGAAGCCGTAGAACCGTTCGCCCGCGTCGCCCACTTCGGATGCGTCGCCCGCTTCGGACGGGTTGGTCGGGGCGGACGGGTTGGTCGGGTTGGTCGGGTTGGTCGGGTCTGCCAGGTCGCTCGCGGCGGTCGTGTCGCTCCCTTCGGCCGAGCCGTTCCATTCGGCCGCACCGCCCGTGCCGCTCCCTTCGGCCGTGCCGCGCGCGTCGGCTCCGTTGCCTGCGTCGGCCCCTTCTGTTGCGTTGGGCGTGCGGTTGGGGGTGACCGGAGCGGCCAGGGCTTTTGCCTTGTCCACGATTTCCTGGAGGCGGTCGGTGACGACGGCTGTGAACAGGGCCTCCTTTGTCGGGAAGTTGCGGTAGACCGTGCCGGCGCCGACGCCGGCACGGCGGGCGATGTCGTCGAGGGGGACGAGGCGACCCTCGGCGGCGAACGCCTCCAGGGCGGCCTCCAGGATCCGTTGCCGGTTCCGGCGCGCGTCGGCGCGCCTCGGCTCGGTGCCGGTGCCGGTGCGGCGGGTGTCGGGCACGGGCGTCCTCTCCCCCGGCGAAGCGGCCCCGTTGACAAACGGGGCGTTCGTTCCGGTAACGTCGTAAACGGGTTGGCGGTTCCGATTGTACGACCGAAGGAGACGGCGATGGGAAGCGACGCGGTGCTCGAGGCGAGGCGGCGGCTGGGGCGGATCGGGGTCGGGCTGATGACTCCGCTCGCACCGGCCGGCGAGTGGCGGCGGGCGGCCCGCCGGGTGGAGGACGCCGGGTACGGGGCGGTCTGGGTGAACGAGGCGATCGGCGGCCGGGAGGTGTTCGCGCAGCTCGGCGTGATGCTCGCCGCCACGGAGCGGATCGCGTTCGGGTCGGCGATCGCGAACCTGTGGGCGCGGCATCCGGCCGCGATGCAGGGGGCCGCGTCGGTGCTGGCCGACGCCTATCCAGGACGGCTCGCGCTCGGCGTCGGCGTCAGCATGGGCGCGGCCGTCGAGCGGAGCGGGCAGACATGGAGCAGCCCGCTCACCCGGATGCGCGAGTACCTCGACGGCATGGACGCCGCGGTGCAGGCCGCGCCGTCGCCGGACGTGCCGTTCCCGCGGCTGCTGGCGGCGCTGGGGCCGAAGATGCAGGGCCTGGCCCGCGACCGCGCGGACGGCATGCTGCCGGCGATGATGCCGGTCGAGCACACGCGCCGGGCACGGGAGCTGCTCGGCCCGGACAAGCTGCTGATCGCCCTGCAGCCGGTGATCCTCGAAACGGACCCGGAGAAGGCGCGCGGCATCGCCCGCCAGACCGGGGCGTTCACGATCCCGGGCTCGCCCTACATTCCGGCGCTCAGGGGCCTCGGCTACTCGGAGGCGGACGTCGCGGACGGCGGTTCCGACGCGGTCATCGACGCCTGCTTCAGCTGGGGCGACGAGGCCGCGGTCGCCAAGGGGGTGGCCGCCCACCTCGACGCGGGGGCCGACCATGTGTGCGTGTCGGTGTTCCAGCCGGACCTGGCCTCGTGCGCCGACCAGTTCGAGCGGCTCGCCCCGTACCTGCTGGACGCGTAGAGCGCATCGAGCCCACCGTCACGAAACTCCGCGAAGCGTTCAGCCGGGACGGACCAGGCCGGTCTCGTAGGCGGCGATCACCAACTGGGCCCGGTCGCGGGCCTGCAGCTTGGCCAGCAGGTGGCCGATGTGGGTCTTCACCGTCGCGGGGCTGAGATGCAGGTGCTCGGCCAGTTCGGCGTTGGACAGGCCGCGGGCGATGAGGGCGAGGACCTCGCGCTCGCGGCCGGTGAGGCCGTCGAGGCCGTCCGCCCCGTCGGGCCCGGCGGGCGCCGCCCGCACCGGGGCGGGCCGGCGGACGAACTCGGTGATCAGCCGGCGGGTGATGCTCGGGGCGAGCAGCGACTCCCCCGAGGCGACGACCCGGACCGCCGACAGCAGGTCGGCGGGCGGGGTGTCCTTGAGCAGGAAGCCACTGGCGCCGGCCCGCAGCGCCGAGTAGACGTAGGAGTCCAGGTCGAACGTGGTGAGGATGAGGACCCGGACGTCCGGCAGGTCGCGGCAGATCCGCCGGGTCGCCTCGATGCCGTCCATCTCGGGCATGCGGACGTCCATCAGCACGACGTCGGGGCGTTCGCGTTCGGCCAGTTCGACGGCCTCGGCGCCGGTGCCGGCCTCGCCGACGGCGCGCAGGCCCGGCGCGGTGTCGATCAGGACGCGGAAGCTGCCGCGCAGCAGGGCTTGGTCGTCGGCGACGAGGACGCGCAGTTCCAACGGATTCCTAGGCTCGGTAGGGGAAGGCGGCGGCGACGGCGAAGCCGCCGTCCGGGCGGGGGCCGGCGGTGAAGTCGCCGCCGTACATCATGACGCGTTCGCGCATCCCGATGAGTCCGTGGCCGGGGGCGCCGGGGAGGACGCGCTCGCCGGGGCCGTCGTCGTCCACCTCGATGCGGACCCGGCCGCCGGCGGCCTCGACCAGGACGCGGCAGCGCGCGGGGGCGGCGTGCTTGACGACGTTGGTGACGGCCTCCTGGACGATCCGGTAGGCCGACAGCGCGACGCTCTCCGGCAGGTCGCCCGCGCGGACGTCGAGGTCGACGTGGACACCGGCCATGGCCGCCCGTTCGACCAGGCCCGGCAGGGATTCGAGGCCGGGTGAGGGCGCGAGGCCGGGCTCGTCGGCGCGCAGGACGCCGAGCAGGTGCCGCATTTCGGCGAGCGTGCCGCGGCTGGTGGACTCGATGACGCGCAGCGCGTCGAGGGCCTCCTGCGGGCGGGCCTCGGCGACGTGGACGGCGACGCCGGCCTTGACGGCGATGAGGCTCATGCTGTGCGCGACGATGTCGTGGAGTTCGCGGGCGATGCGGAGGCGTTCCTCGCCGACGGCGGTCTCGGCGAGCCGGCGGGCGGACTGGGCGGTGTAGGCGCGGCGGTCGCGGACGGCGCGGCCGAGCGCCCAGGACGCGCCGAGGACGCCGAGGCCGAGGAGCACGCGCCCGAGTTGTTCGGCATGCCAGTTCTTGGGCCCGATCAGGGCGCCGCCGAAGACGACGATCGCGCTGAGCACGCCGATGGCGCGCGTCGGGATCCAGCGGCGGCGGGGCAGGGCCAGCGCGAGCGGATAGAGCGCGTACGCGGCGGCGGCGAAGAAGTCCCAGGGCAGGCCGAGGACGAGCGCCAGGGCGGAGGCGGCGAGGACGGCGCCGAAGACCGGGACGGGCCGGATTCGCCGGAAGGCGAGGGGCAGCCCCATGGCGGCGGCGACCGGCACCGCGAGCAGCGCCGGCACCTCGTGACCGCCGGACGAGACCAGCAGGAACAGCGTGTACAGGACCGCCGCCGCGGCGTCCAGGCGGATCAGCCGCCGGCGGCCGCTCCGGCGGGAGAACGGGGAGGCCGGCTCGGATTCGTGCACGTCACGACGGTAGCCGGACGGCGCGGCCGGGCGCGTCGTGCCGGCGGACGTCAGACCTGGGTCCGATGCGGCGGGCCGGTCTCGGAGCACGGTCGGAGCGGCGGGTCCCGACCGGGTTCCGATGTGCCGGGGGGCCGTCCGGCGAGAGCGTTGCGGGCATGATCGAAGTGAGGGAGCTGACCAAGCGCTACGGTGGGACGGTCGCCGTGGACCGCCTGTCGTTCCAGGTGCGCCCGGGGACGGTCACGGGATTCCTCGGCCCGAACGGGGCCGGGAAGTCGACGACGATGCGCGTCCTGCTGGGGCTGGACGCGCCGTCGTCAGGTGCGGCGCTGGTGAACGGCGGCCCGTACGGTGCGCTGCGGCGGCCGATGCGCGAGGTGGGGGCGCTGCTGGACGCGGGAGCGGTCCACGGGGGCCGCCGCGCGTTCGACCATCTCGGCTGGCTGGCGCGCAGCAACGGGATCGGGACGCGGCGGGTGGCCGAGGTGCTGGAGCAGGTCGGTCTCGCGGGCGTCGCGCGCAAGCGGGTGGGCGGGTTCTCGCTCGGGATGCGGCAGCGGCTCGGGATCGCGGCGGCGCTGCTCGGCGATCCGGGCGTGCTGATGTTCGACGAGCCGGTGAACGGGCTGGACCCGGACGGGGTGCGGTGGATCCGCGGCCTGATGCGGGCGCTGGCGGCAGAGGGCCGGACGGTGCTGATCTCCAGCCACCTGATGAGCGAGATGGAGCTGACCGCCGACCGGCTGGTCGTCGTCGGGCGGGGCCGGCTGATCGCGGACACGTCCGTGCGGGAGCTGGCGGAACGGTTCGCGCGCGGGGTGCTCGTCCGGTCGCCGCGTGCGGGCGAGCTGACCGGGGTGCTGGCGGCCGCGGGCGGCGCCGTCGAGGCGGCTCCGGGCGGCGGGTTGTCGGTGACGGGGCTGGACGTGGCGGAGATCGGCGACCGCGCCGCCGCGCACGGCATCCCGCTGCACGAGGTGACGCCGCGCAGCGCGTCGCTGGAGGAGGCGTACATGGAGCTGACGGCGGGCAGCGCCGAGTTCGGGACGGTGACGTCGTGATCGACGCGATGGCGGCGGAGTGGTGGAAGCTGCGCTCGGTCCGCTCGACGTTCGCCTTGCTCGCCACGGTCGCGGTGTTCACGCTGTTGTGCGTGGTGTGGTCGCTCTATGCGGCCCATTACTGGGACGGCCTGTCGGCGGCGCGCCGGGCGAAGTTCAGGGTCGCGCCGCCGGAGCAGCCGCTGTCGATCGCGCTGCCGGTTTGCGCGGTGGTGCTGGGCGCGCTTCCCCTGACCTCGGAGTACGCGTCCGGGATGATCCGGACGAGCCTGGCCGCGGTGCCGCGCCGCCGGACGCTCTTCGCGGCGAAGGCGGTGGTGCCCGGCGCCGCGATGCTCGTGGCCGCGCTGGTGAGCCTGGCCGCCGGCGTCCTGGCGGGGAGGGCCGCCGTGGACGGCCGTCCCCTGCGCGCGTTCGACGCCCCGCTCGCCGACCATGTCCCGTACGTGCTCGCGATGGCGGCGGCGACCGCGGCCATCACGCTCGTCACGTTCGGCCTGGCGGCGGTGCTCCGCTCCACCGCGGGGACGATCACGGCGGGGATGGCGGTGCTGTTCGTGGTGCCGCCCGTCGCGAACTTCCTGCCCGGCCGGTGGGGCGAGCGGGTCTGGTCGGTGCTGCCCGCGAGCCTTCCCGGCCAGATCGCCGCGGCGCCGGGCACGTCGCCCGGCCGGGACGGCCTCCCGCCGTTGGCCTCGGCCCTGCTCTTGGCTGCGTACACGGCGGTCGCGCTGGGCGTGGGCGCCCGCGTGTTCGAGAAGAGGGACGCGTGATGACCGACGCCGTCGCGGCCGAGTGGTGGAAGCTCCGCTCCGTCCGGTCGACCTACGTGATCCTTTCGATCACCGCGGGGTTCGTGTTCTTCGTCGTGCTGCTGGCCTTCCAACAGGCCCATGTCTGGGACGGGCTGGACGCCGCGCAGCGTGCCCGTTTCTTGCTGCGGCCGCTTCAGGAGCTGGGCGGGTGGGTCGCCCAGCTGTGCCTGGCCGTGCTCGGGGTGCTCGCCGCCACCTCCGAGTACCGCACCGGCATGGTGCGGACCAGCCTGACCGCGGTGCCGTCCCGGACGCGGTTCCTGGCGGCGAAGGCCGTGGTCGTGGCAGGCACCGGGCTCGTCGCGGGCGAGGCGGTCGCGATCGGGTGCCTGCTCGGCACGCGGCTGGTCGTCGGGGGGCGGCCGTTCCCCGACCAGCGCGCGTCCATCGCGCACGACCTGCCCGGGTTCGCGGCCTCGGGCGCCGCGGTGGCGGTGTTCGCGCTGCTCGGCCTGGCCGCCGGCGTCCTGCTGCGGTCGGCGGCCGGGGCGATCGTCGCGGTCGTCCTGCTGTGGCATGTGATCCCGCTGCTGGTCTTCCACCTGCCGGAGCCGTGGAACGAGCGCGCCGGTTCGGTGATGCCGTCCGGGCTGCCGGCCGAGATCGCGGGATGGGGTGCGGAGCACTCCATATACGGAGGGCTGTTGCCGCCGGCGGCGGCGGCGATGGTGCTGGTGGCCTACGCTCTCGTCCCGCTCGCGGCGGCCGGGCTCGTGCTCGCCCGCCGGGACGCTTGAGGAACACGGGGGCGGCGGCGCCCGTTCGGAGCGCCGCCGCCCGCGCGTGCGGGCCCGCCGGTGCGGGTCAGCCCGCCCGCCGGTAGGACGTGCGGACCGCGAGCCGGTGCCGGAGCAGGCCGATGGCCTCCTCCAGGGTCGGCGCGGCGGCCTGCGCGCGCAGCTGCCGGCCGTCGAGCTCGGCGACGGCCCTGGCGAGGGCCGGCCGGGGCAGCGACGGGTCGGCCACGACGCTCAGCGTGACGTGCACGGACGCGGCCCCGGTGCCGGCCAGCGCCTCGCGGACGGCGCTCTCGGCCTCCGCGCGCTGGGCGTCCGTGACCTTGCCCGAGGTGAGAAACCGGATCTCCGGTCGCTCGAGGGTCGCGTTCATGGTTCCCCCAGGATGGATCGGTGTGTTCTCCGGGACGGTGCCGGGCGCCGCGTCACCGCGGTGCGCGGCGCCCTCCCGTCAAGTGAACGCCGTCCCGCTCCGGGAGATCGTCCGTTGGCGACGAGAGCTTGGTCACCCGCCGGCGCTGTAGACGACGTGATCAGGCGTTATGCGGACGGTGAGGCGCACCTCACCCTCCTGGCGGTAGGGGTAGGTGTCCTGCCCGAGGTACTTCTTCGCCAGCGCGTCGATGACCGCGTCCGCGCCCTCGGTCTCCAGCTTCGCCTCGCCGGAGACGCTCACCCAGTGGAACGCGTCGTCGGGGTCCAGGACGCTGACCGACACTCGGCCGTCCTTGCTCAGGTGACGCTCCTTGGCGCGCCCGACGGCGGTGTTGATGACGACGTCGTCCCCGTCCACGGCGACCCACACGACCGTGTTGTGCAGCGACCCGTCCGGCCGGACGGTCGTGGCCCAGGCGGGCAGCGGCCGGTTCAGCAGTTCCTTGGCCGCATCGGACAGCTGGCTCATCGGCGTCCTCCTTCATAGGGCGGTGCTTCCGCGCTCGTTGATCGGAACCCGCGCACAGGTGCGGCTGTTCCCGGGGCGGAGGCGGTCAACCGGGTCCGGGCGGGCCGTCCGGGCACCGGCGGCCGGGCCCGGCGCGGGCCGTCCGGCGGCCCGCCGATATTCACCGAACCACGTGACCGCCGTCATTTACGCGTCATACAAGAGGTGGCGGAAAGCGCACGCCGATTGGCGTGCGCGGGGGCGCGAAACACCAGGCAATTGATGTGCCGGCAGTGACTTCGCCGCCACGGAAATGACCTCCCGGTCAACGCGATCGTCACCGCATCGCCACGTTCCGCACCCGGACGGCCACCGACGGCACTGGTCACGGGCCGTGGTCACGCTCCAAACACCGATCCGCCCCCGTTGGCACGGTCCCGGATTCGATCAATGGGCGCGGCCGGGGTATCCTCACCCGCGCCGATCGGCGAACGGACCGTCCAGCCCGGCCGCTCTAACACCGATGGACCGATTTGCCGAAGACGCGCTTTTTCATACTTCCCAAAAACGTGGTTCGATCCTCTAACATAGGGCGGTGCCGTTCCGCCCCAGAACAGACCCGTCGACTGGCTGGTGACCCCTTGCCCCAGGATTCAGCCGCCCCCACGCCTCCGGCCGAGGGCGATCAGGCCGGCAGCTTGATCGACTACCCCCGGCGCGGCGGACCGACGGTGCTGCGCATCCTGCTCGGCGCCCAGCTGCGCCGGCTGCGCGAGGCGCGCGGCATCTCCACCGAGCAGGCCGGGTACGAGATCCGCGGCTCGCACTCCAAGATCAGCCGGATGGAGCTCGGCCGCGTCGGCTTCAAGGAGCGCGACGTCTCCGACCTGCTCACGCTGTACGGCGTCCAGGCCACCGAGGAGCGCGCGCCGCTGCTCGAGCTGGCCAAGGAGGCCAACACCCCGGGCTGGTGGCACCGCTACGGCGACGTCCTGCCGAGCTGGTTCGAGGTCTACCTCGGGCTGGAGGAGGCCGCGTCGCTGCTGCGCACCTACGAGCTGCAGTTCGTCCCGGGCCTGCTGCAGACCGAGCAGTACGCGCACGCCGTCGTCCGGCTCGGCTTCTCCGACGCCTCCGACGAGGAGGTCGAGCGGCGCGTCCAGCTCCGCACCGACCGGCAGCGGCGGTTCACCTCCCCCGGCGCGCCGACGCTGTGGGCCGTCCTGGACGAGGCGGTCGTGCGCCGCCCGCTCGGCGGCCGGGCGGTCATGCGGCGCCAGCTCGAGCACCTCATCGCCGTGTCGGAGCTGCCCAACGTCACGCTGCAGATCGTGCCGTTCGGGGCGGGCGGGCACGCGGCGGCCGGCGGCCCGTTCACGATCCTGCGCTTCGCCGAGCCGGGCCTGTCCGACGTCGTCTACCTGGAGCAGCTCACCAGCGCGCTGTACCTGGACAAGCCGACCGACGTCGACACCTACATGCGCGCGATGAACAACCTCTGCATCACCGCCGCGCGCCCCGACGACACGGCGCGGCTGCTCACCGGCATCCTCAAGGACTTCTGACCGGACCTCCGGCCGGGGCTACCGCGGCCGGTCCGGGTCCCCGTCCGCCAGGACGCGCTCGTTCCGGCTGCGGCTGCCGCCCCGGAACTCCGCGATGACGTCCCCGTCCGGGACGCGGCGGACGGTCACGTCGTAGACGCCGCTGCGCCCGTACCGGGTGCGTTCGACGGCGGTCGCCTCCAGCACGTCGCCCGCGCGGGCGGGCGCGACGAAGACGACGTCGGCCGACGCCGCCACCGTCACGGCGCCGTGGGTGTTGCACGCGTAGGCGAACGCCGAGTCGGCGAGCAGGAACAGGTAGCCCCCGTGGGCGATCCCATGCCCGTTCACCATCGCGGCGGCCAGGGTCATGCGCAGCACCGCCCGCCCGGGCGCGATGTCGGCGATCACCATGCCGAGGTCCTGCGCGACCTTGTCGCCCGCGTACATCTTCTCGGCGCATCGCCGCGCCAGGCCCGCCGGGTCGTCCACGGTGCAAGGGTAATGAGCGTCAGGGCATTGGGACCCTCGCCCTTGGGAAGGTCATCCAGGGTCGCCGGGTTCAACAGGCGGGCCGTGGTACGGCCGAAGCCAGATGGAGGAGGACCAGATGCTGTACGGCAAGGAGCACGTCGCGCGCTATCAGGAGACCGACGGCGCGGAGGGGCACGAGTGGCAGGGGACGGTGACGCTGCTGCTCACCACGACCGGCCGGCGCAGCGGCAAGGAGTACACGACGCCGCTCATCTACCAGCCGGAGGGAGACGCCTACCTCATCGTGGCGTCCAAGGGCGGCGCGGACGAGCCGCCGGAGTGGTACCTGAACCTCCAGGCGAACCCGGAGGTGAAGGTGCAGGTGAAGGGCGACAGGTTCACCGCGCGGGCGCGCACCGCCACGGCGCAGGAGAAGCCCCCGCTCTGGAAGAAGATGGCGGCGACCTGGCCGGCCTACGACGAGTACCAGCAGAAGACCGACCGCGACATTCCCGTGGTCGTCCTCGAGCGGGTCTGAGCGGGCGGAGACCGCCGGGCGGGCGGGCCCGGAACCGGCCCCGCCCCGGCGGTTCCCTTCCGCGGAGGCGCCCGGACGTGTAGCGTCGGGTGGGAACATCCGTTCGACCGCCGTCCGTCCGAGGCCACCGAGGTGCGAAGGTGCCGACGTCCCGCAGCGCCGACGAGCACGGCGCCGGCAAGCACAGCGCCGACCCGCCGCCCGCGGGCGGGAACGGCGGCGGGCGCCCCTCGCAGGAGGGGCCGCCGCCCCGCCTGCTGAAACGCTGGGGGCTCGACACGACGCAGGTGCCCGAGGCGCTGGCCGGCGGGTCCGGCGGCCGGTGCTGGCGGGTCCGCACGTCCGGGGGCCCGTTCCTCCTGAAGGAGTACGCCCCGGCCGACCGGCGGCGGGTCCTGTTCCAGCACGAGGTGACCGGGGCGCTCGACGCCGCGGGGCTCCCGGTGCTCGCGCCGTCGCCGGCGCGGACCGGGCGCACGCTCGTGACCGCCTCGGGGCACGGCTACGCGCTGTACCCCTGGGTCGCCGGGCGCGAGCGCGGTGGCCTCGAGCTGACGTTCCGGCAGTGCGAGGAGCTCGGGGAGCTGCTCGGCCGGCTGCACGCCGAGCTGGAGCGGATCACGCCGCCGGTGCAGCAGAGCCTGCTGGTGCCGACGCCGCGGGCCGCGGACGCGGCGGCGACCGTGGAGGAGATGCTGGAGGCCGTGCCGGCCGGCGGCGGCACCGATTTCGACGCGCTGACCGGGCGCCGGCTGCGGGAGCGGCGCGCGCTGCTCGCCGAGTTCGCCGGGCACCAGCCGCCCGAGATCGAGGTCAGCATGGTCGGGCATCTGCACGGCGCCTTCCACGCGGGGCATCTGCGGTACGCGGGCGCGGGCAACGTGACGGCGGTGCTCGGCTGGGACTCGCTGACGACCGGGCCCGTCGCCGGGGAGGTCGTGCGGGCGGCGGCGCGGCTGTTCGCCTGCGAGGACGAGCGCGGCCTCGACCTGGACCGGGTGCAGGCGTTCGTGCGGGGGCACCGCGCGGCGTTCCCGCTGGACGCGGGGCAGATCCAGTCGGCGGTGCACCGCGAGTGGTGGGAGCGGCTCTGCGACGTGGCGCCGCTGCGGTACCGGTACCTGGGCGAGGAGGGTGCGGGCGAGCGGCGCGCGGCCGCGCTCGTGTCCTGGTGGTCGGCGCACCTGGAGTACACGCTCGACGCGTTCGCGACCCCCTACACCGACGCGTACACCGAGGCTCCGGGCGACAGCCCCGCCTACGGCTGATCACGGCCCAGGCCTCGCTTTCTCGCACCGTGCGCCGATCGAATGGCGTGGCTCCGCGATCCGCGCCCGCCGTCGGGTAGGGACAATGTGCCTTCGGGATGCGCACCGGGCGGCTGTGTGCCGGCCTTGTCCCGGGCAATATGTATCGATCAGTCCAAGAGGAGCCGGAAATGACGCGGATCGCAATGCTCGGCACCGGGATCATGGGCGCCGCGATGGCGCGGAACCTGCTGAAGAACGGCCACGGGGTCGCCGCCTGGAACCGCACCCGCGAGCGCGCCGAGCCGCTGGCCGCCGACGGCGCGACCGTCGCGGACTCCCCCGCCGAGGCCGTCGCGGGCGCCGACGTCGTCCTGACGATGCTCAACGACGGCGACACGGCCCTGGCGGTGATGCGCGACGCCGCGCCCGCGCTGCGGACCGGGCAGGTCTGGGCGCAGATGGGCACGGTCGGCGTGGCGGACGTGCCGCAGCTCGCGACGTTCGCCGCCGAGCAGGGGCTGACGTTCGTGGACGCCCCCGTCCAGGGCACCAAGCAGCCCGCCGAGCAGGGCAAGCTCGTCGTCCTGGCCGCCGGGCCGCAGGACGCCCGGACGGCGCTGGAGCCGGTGTTCGGCGCGATCGGCAGCAGGACCCTCTGGCTGGACGAGGACGGCGCGAGCGGCGCCGGGACCCGGCTGAAGCTCGCGGCGGTGAGCTACGCCATCTCCCTCACCTCCGTCATCGCCGAGTCGGTGGCGCTGACGGAGGGCCTCGGGCTCGACCCGTCCCTGCTCGGCGAGGTGCTCACCGGCGGCCCGCTCGACAACGCCTACCTGCAGACCAAGATGAAGGCGATGCTCGCCGACGACTTCACGCCGAGCTTCGCGGTCCGCAACGCGGAGAAGAACACGCGGCTGATCCACGACGCGGCGGCGTCGGCGGGCGTCCGCGTCGACGTCAACGACGCCGCGGGCGACCGGTTCCGCCGCGTCATCGACCAGGGGCACGGCGACGAGGACATGGCCGCGACCTACCGCGCGAGCTTCGGCGGCTGATCCTCCCGGCCGTGGGCGTGGCGGTGCACGGCGGCGGCGGGCGCGGGGCGAGGATGGTGCCATGGAGGTACTGAGCAGCCGCGTCCTGCTGCGCCCCGCCGACCTCGAGCGCAGCCAGCGCTTCTACCGCGACGTGCTGGGCCTCGCGGTGTACCGGGAGTTCGGCCCGCCCGGCTCCCCCGGTGTCGTGTTCTTCCTCGGTCCCGGCTTCCTGGAGGTGTCGGGACACGGGCCAGGCGGCGCGGGCCCGTCACCGATGCTCTGGCTGCAGGTCCGCGACGTCCGGGCCGAGCACGAGCGGCTCGCGGCGGCGGGCGCGCGCGTCACCCGCGAGCCGCGCGAGGAGCCGTGGGGCCTGGTGGAGATGTGGATCGAGGACCCCGACGGCGTGAAGATCGTTATCGTGGAGGTCCCGGAGGGGCATCCCCTGCGCCGCGACACCCGTTCATGACGGAGCCGACCATGACCGCACATGAGACGCCGGCGGAGTACTGGAACCACAACACCCACTACCACGGCCTCGTCCTGCGCCATGTGCCGGGCGGCTGCGGCGAGGCCCTGGACGTGGGCTGCGGGGACGGGCTGCTCGCGCGCCGCCTGGCACCGCGCGCCCGGCACGTCACCGGGCTCGACCGCTCGGCGGAGATGGTCGTCAAGGCCAAGACGCTGAGCGAGGGCGTCGGGAACGTCGACTTCGTCGAGGCCGGCCTGCTGGAGTACGACCTCCCGGCGAAGCACTACGACTTCGTCTGCAGCGTCGCCGCGATCCACCACATGGACTTCACCGCGGGCATGGCCGCGATGCGCGACGCCGTCCGGCCGGGCGGCGCGCTCGTGGTGATCGGCCTCGCCGACAACGCGGGGCCGAAGGATTTCGTGTACGGAGCGGCGGGCGTTCCCGCGCACCTGCTGTACAGCCGCGTCCTCAGGCGCAAGCACGCCGGTGAGCCGGGCGCGCCGCTCGCCGACCCCGACATGACCTGGGGCGAGGTGCGGGACGAGGCGCTGCGCCTGCTGCCCGGCGCGGTGTTCCGCCGGCGTCTGCTCTGGCGGTACTCCATCGTCTGGCACCGGCCGCGCTGACCGGGAACGCCCGCCGGCGAAACTGGAAAACGCTGGAACTGTCTGGAAGCTCCTGTACTGTCTGCCGCATGCCCCCGTCCCCCGGCGTCCCGGCACCCGACGCGCTGGAGGCGCGCATCGCCGAGCTGCGCGCCGGCGTGCGCCGCGCCATGGCGTCCGGCGACCGGCGGACCGCCCGCGAGCTGCGCGCCGACCTGCGCCGCGCCGAGCAGGACTGGGACACCGCGGTCCTCGGCGACGCCGGCGAGCCGGAGGCGCCCGCCCCGGCCGCGCCCGAGGCGCGCCGCGGTCTGCTGCCCGTCCGCGAGCAGGTCCACCAGGCGCTGACGCTGCTCGGGGTGCCCTCGGCGCCGAAGCTCATCGGGTCGGTGTACGCGGCGTTCTTCCCCGGCGACATCCCCGGGACGCGGCTGACGAGCCTGCGCCGCGACGAGGAGCGCTCGTTCCGGACCGCACCCTACGCGCGGCCGTACTACCTGTGCGCCGCGCTGACCGCCGACCTGCTCGCGCCCGCACGGGGCCTGCTGACGGTGAGCACGTGGCCGCTGGAGCAGCGGATCGTCGGGCCGCTGAGCCCGCGCACCGACTTCCTCGCCGCCGCGGTCCGCCTCGCCGAGCACGCCGGGCGCTCGGCGCCCTCCGCGGACGCGCAGCGACTGCTGTGGCGGTTCGCCTCCAACATTCCCGGTGCGGTCGCCGGTACGGTCGGTACAGTCGATCCGGCCGTGCTCGCCGAGGCCGCCCGGGCCGAGCTGGACGTCCACCGGGAGTCCGACCGGCGGCGCCGCGCGTCGGCCGCCGGGCGCGCCCGGGCCCAGCTCGACGACGCGGAACGGCTGTTCGGCAGCCGGCTGCGGGCCCTGCAGGATTCCGCACGGCGACGTGCCAGCTCTGGAGAAACGGACCGATGACCGAGACCGCGCCGGACCTGGACCGGCTGCGCGGGAGCGCACCGCCGCGCAACCACGACGCCCGCACGATCGCGGCGCTGACCGCCAATCCCGGTTGCGCCCGCCGCGGGCTGATGGACGCGGCGGGCGTCGACAAGGACGCGGTGGCGCGCGCGCTCGGGTTCCCCGCGCCGTTCGGCCAGTCGCAGTTCGCGATCACGCGGGGCAACGTGTTCGAGGCGCAGGTGAAGGCCGACGGGTGCGCGGAGCTGCTGACGCTCCTGCGCGACCGGATGGGCCTTGCGGTGTCGGAGGTGGCCTACGACGACCTGGAGGTCGTCGCCGGGAACGAGGGCCGGGAGCTGCGGCACACCCGCACCCGGCGGCTGCTCGCCCGCGCGCTCGACAGCGGCGAGGGCACCCTGTTCGACCATCCGCTGCTGCGGCTGGAGATCGGCGGGCGGCTCGCCTACCTGGAACCGGACGTCATCGCGTTCCAGATCGCGGGCCGGCTGCACGTCATCGAGATCAAGTCGTTCGCGGTGGTGGACGGGCAGGCCGAGCCGGAGCAGGTCGCCGCGGCCGCCCGGCAGTCGGCGGTGTACGTGCTGGCGCTGCGCCGGCTGGTCGCCGAGCTCGGGCACGAGCCGGAGCGGGTGTCGCACGAGGTGTTCCTGGTGTGCCCGGAGAACTTCTCCAACCGGCCGACCGCGACGCCGCTGGACGTCCGCCCGCAGCTGGCCGTGCTGGAACGGCAGCTGGCGCGGCTGACCCGCGTCGACCAGATCCTGGACGCGCTTCCGGAGGACCTGACGTTCGAGCCCGGCGAGCACCTCGCCGAGTCCGTCCGCACGGTCGAGGCCCGCTACGCGCCCGAGTGCATGGCGGGCTGCGAGATGGCGCTGTTCTGCCGGGACGAGGCGCGCGCGTGCGGGGCGACCGGCGCGCTCGGCCGGGCCGTCCGCGACGACCTCGGCGGCGTCGACTCGATCGGCACGGCGCTGGGGCTCGCGGACGGTTCGATCGACCCGTCCGACGACCTCGCGGAGACGGCGGAGCAGTTGCGCGCCGCGGCCCGGCTGCGCGCCGAGGCCCTCGGGGCGCGTCTCCCGGAGACCGGGTGACGGCCCGGTGAGCGCGCTCGGTTCGCTGGCGCGCCTGGAGGCGGTACGGGCCGGGATCGCGCAGCCGGTCGCCACGGTCCGGCACTGCCACGTGTCCGAGGCGCCGCTGGTCCTGGTGCCGTTGAAGCTCGCGGGCGAGGCGGCGGCGCCGCTCGCCGTCATGATCGGGGCGGCGCCGGACGACCCGTCGCTGCTGGTGGTGCCGCAGCCGCGCAACCGGGACCTGCGGTTCGCGTTCGCGGCGGAGCTGGCCAAGCTGGTGCTGAACCACATCGAGACCAGCCGCGGCGAGGTGGAGGAGCTGCCGCCGGGCAAGGAGGGCGACGAGCGGATCCGGTACGGCAACGCGCCGCAGCTGCTCGTGCCGAACCGGGGCGGGGTGGCGTTCCTGCGGCTGATGGGCCGCTCGACGCGGTTCCGCAGCACCGAGGGCCCCTACGCGGTGGACCCGGCGGTGCCGGTGCTCGGCCGGTGGCTGACGTGGTTCGCCGACCGGCACGACCATCCCGGGTCGTCGCTGCTGCGCGCGATGACGGAGGTACTGCGGCTGCACTGGGCGACCGGGCAGAGCTCCCTGGAGGACGGCAACCTCGCCGCGCTCATGGGCTGGATCGACCCGCCGGACGGTCTGGACGGCCCCGCCGCCGCGGCGCGCGCCGAGGACCCGGTGACGTGCCCGCCGGCCGGCCCCGCGACCGACCCGACGTTCGACAACGAGGTGCTCGCCCCGGCGATCGCCGCCTACGACCGGTCGGGCGGCGACCCGCGCACGGGCGACCGGCTCCGCGCGCTCATCGCCGGGCAGCTGACCCCGACGTGGGACCTGATGTGGCGGGCGGTCGAGCTGCTGCGCGCGATGCCGGAGGGCGCCGGCGTGCCGCGCCGCTGGGAGCGCGACCGGGACGCCTTCACCTATTACCACCAGACGTTCGGCGAGGCGTATCCTCAGGCGCGCCGCGACCCGCCCGTCCGGGCGGCGCGGCGGCTGCACGATCTCGAACGCGCCCAGGACGCCTACGAGGCGCAGCGGGCGTTCGACGACCCCCTGGTCATGGCCGAGCACCGGCTGGCCGGGCAGGCGTTCGGCGGGCCGGTCACCGAGTGCGACCCGGCCCGGCTGGACGAGACGGGCAAACGGCCGAAGCTGCGCCCGCTGCTGCGGGTCCGCACCGAGGACCCCGTGCGGCTCGACATCGGGACGACCGTGTGCAACGCGGCGCGCCCGGCGCTGAAGGGGAGGATCGTGGAGATCGGCGACGGCGGCGTGCTGCTGGAGCTGACCGGCGGCATGGGCCGCAAGCTCACCCCGGAGCCGGGCGCGGTGCCGCAGGTCGGCGACCGGGTGTGCTTCACCTCGCTCACGGAGGGCTCGTTCGGGGCGGCGAAGTTCCCCGACCGGGAGGACACGCCCTGGACGCACGGCGGGCCGCCCGAGGAGTACGTGCCGACCGACGAGGACGCCGAAGAGGACTGGTCATGACCGAACGCCGTCTCGTCGCGCTGACCGAGCCGGAGCCGGCCCCCGCCCCCGCGCTCGCCCCCGCCGTGGCCGCGGCGCGGGTCGTGGACGGCGTGCTCGCCGACCTCGGCGGCGGCCACCGCGGCGTGGTGGTCGACTCGCCGCCAGGCGCGGGCAAGTCGACGCTCGTGGTCCGCGCCGCCGCGCACCTCGCGGAGGCGGGCGAGCGGCTGATGATCGTGGCGCAGACCAACGAGCAGGTCGACGACCTCATCGAGCGGATCGCGGCGAAGCACCCGCAGTTGACGCTGGGCCGGCTGTCGGCGTCGGGGTACGTGCCGTCCGAGCGGGTGCTGGCGCATCCCTCGGTGCGGGTCGCGCAGAAGGCCGACGACCTCGCCGAGCACACCATCGTCATCGCGACCGCGGCGAAGTGGGCGACCTTGCCGGACGGGTCGTGGCCGTGGGCGATCGTCGACGAGGCGTACCAGATGCGCTCGGACATGCTGCTGCGCATCGCCGGCCGCTTCGAGCGGGCGCTGTTCGTGGGCGACCCCGGGCAGCTCGACCCGTTCTCGACCGTCGAGGTCGAGCGCTGGGCGGGCCTGTCGTGGGACCCGATGCGCAGTGCGGTGTCGGTCCTGCTCGCGCACAACCCGGAGCTGCCCGTCCACCGGCTGCCGGTGTCGTGGCGGCTGCCCGCGTCCGCCGCGCCCGTCGTGTCCGAGGCGTTCTACCCGTTCACCGGCTTCCGCGCCGGGACGGGCGAGGGCGACCGGCGGCTGGAGTACGGGGCGCGCGGCATGGGAACCAGCTACGACCACGCCCTGGAGGAGGCCGCCGCGACCGGATGGTCCCTCTACGAGCTGCCCGCCCGGCACACG
This sequence comes from Actinomadura sp. NTSP31, assembly GCF_041951385.1. Classification (NCBI taxonomy): domain Bacteria; kingdom Bacillati; phylum Actinomycetota; class Actinomycetes; order Streptosporangiales; family Thermomonosporaceae; genus Actinomadura; species Actinomadura sp. NTSP31. The sequence goes on from NZ_JBGNUT010000009.1 coordinate 93,861, forward strand.
CTGCGCACCGACGCGGAGGCCGTCCGGGCGACGGCGGTGCTGGCCGTCCGGCTGCTGCAGCGCGGCCCGGTCGCCCACTCCGAACTCGGCACCAAGGCGGTGGACGCCACCCGGGTCGCGATCGGCGCCGCCCACCGCGACCAGGTCACCGCGATCCGCGCGGCGCTCGGCGAGCACGGCGCGGGCATCACCGTCGACACCGCCAACCGGCTGCAAGGACGCGAGTACGACGTCACCGTGATGCTGCACCCGCTGTCCGGGCGCCGCGACGCGACCGCCTTCCACCTGGAGTCGGGGCGGCTGTGCGTCCTGGCGTCCCGGCACCGGCACGCCTGCATCGTGGTGGCGCGGGCGGGCATCCCCGAACTGCTGGACGCCCACCCGTCCACCGAACCCGTCCACCTCGGCGTGCCGGTCAAGTTCCCGGACGGGTGGGAGGCCAACCAGTCGGTCCTCGCCCACCTGGCGCGCCACCGCGTGGCGGCGGAGTAGCGACCCGGGCTAGGCGGGCCCTGCGGTGGCGGCCCAGCGGCCGTTGTGCCGGGTGATCGTGATCGGGTGGTCGAAGCAGGCGCTGACCAGCTCGGTCGTCAGCACCTCGGCCGCCGGCCCCGACGCCAGGACCTGCCCCTCGCGCAGCAGCAGCGCGTGGCTGGTGCTGGTCGGCAGCTCCTCCAGGTGGTGCGTGACCAGCACCGTCGTCAGGTCGGGGCGCTCACCGCGCAGCTGGTCGATGCTCGCCAGCAGCCGCTCGCGCGCGGCGACGTCCAGGCCGGTGGCGGGCTCGTCGAGCAGCAGCAGCGGCGGGTCCGGCATCAGCGCCCGCGCGATCAGCGCCCGGCCCCGCTCCCCCTGCGACAGGTTCGGCCAGCGGGCGTCGGTGCGCGCCGTCAGCCCCAGCAGCGCGATCAGCTCGTCGGCGCGGCGCAGGTCGTCCTCGCTCGGCGTCCAGCGCGGGACCAGCTCGATGGTGCCGGTCACGCCGGTCAGCACGATCTCCCGGACGGTCCGCGCCGACTCCAGCGGGTGCCGCGGGTTGACCTGCCCGATCAGCTTGCGCAGCTCCTGCACGTCCACCCGGCCGAGCCGGCGGCCGAGGATCTCCGCCGTGCCGCGCGTCGGGTGGGTGTAGGCGCCGAGGATGCCGAGCAGCGTGCTCTTGCCGGCGCCGTTCGGGCCGATCAGCGCCCAGTGCTCGCCGCGCAGCACCGTCATGGTGACCTGGTCGAGCAGGGGCCGCCGGTCCCGGACGAGGTCGATCTTGTCGGCGTTGAGCACGATGTCGGTGCGGGCGGGGAAGGACAAGGGAACCTCCCTTTCGAAGGCTCGGCGGGACGGGCTCGCGAAGGAGCACCGTGGACATGCGGAGAGGCGCGCGGGGTATGCGTCGGGGCGCCGGGCCGGGATCGCCGGGGGCGGCGGAAGATCTTCAACGTACCCCAGCGTTCGCGCCACCCGGTACGAGGGACGTGCCCGGACGGATAATGTGAGAGCCGGTGCCTCAGCGATCAGGGGAGGGACATGGAGGAGATCGGCTTCATGTGCGCCCGCTGCGGCGGCGAGGTGCACGACGTCACCCACAACCGCGAGGGCTCGCTGGACGGGGTGGGCTACCGGCACAACCGCCGGGTGGAGCCGTGGGACCACGAGCTGGAGCTCGCCGTCGGCGAGCCGTCCCCCGGCGAGCCGGCGTGCGACTTCTGCGGCGCCGCCGGGCCGACGTGGCTCTACTACCCCACGCTCGACCCCGAGGACACCGACATGTTCGAGGTCGAGCTCGACACCACGCACCTGTCCGACGACGACACCGCCGTCGCCGTGCTGAACATGCTGTACCCCTGGTACGCCTGCGACACCTGCTCGGTCCTGGTCGCCGACCGCAAGGTCGACGTGCTCATCACGCGCGCCCTGGAGCGCACCCCCGTGCCCGACGACGCCGTCGTCGACGAGGACACCGTCCGCGCCCGCATCCGCGGCTCCCTGTCGGTGTTCTTCACCACCCGCCCGGGCCGCCCCCAGCCCTCCCAAGCGCTGTAGTTTGCATTGCCCTTGGCGGTCGGGCCCTGGGGGGCCTCGCTGCGCGATCGAGTTCTCGCAAGCTCGAACTCGGCTTCGCTCGCGATCGCAACGTGACGGGCGTCCCGGGCTGAGGTTCCAGCCGTTCGGCTGCGGCTCAAGCCACCGGTCCGGGGCTCTCACCGGCGGCGACCTGGAGTCGGAGGGCGGGGGGCGACGGGTCGGAGTGTCGGTGCGGCTCATTATGATCGGTGCCGTTTTCGTGCGGCGGATGTGATTGCGGGGGACCCAGTGATCATCGACAGGCGGTTCCACGGCCCGGACGGGTCGGGCAACGGGGGGTACACGGCGGGGCTGCTGGCGGGGCGGGTGCCGATCGACACGGTGACGGTGACGCTGCGGCGGCCGCCGCCGCTGGACACCGAGCTGACCGTGACCCTGGAGGACGAGCGCGGGCACAGCGCGCGGTTGTGGGACGGGGAGACGCTGGTCGCGGAGGCGCTCGCGGGGGCGATCGTGGTGCCGCCGGTGCCGCCGGTCGCGTTCGCGGCGGCGCGGGAGGCGGCGGAGAAGTTCCGGGCGATCGAGAACCATCCGTTCCCGCGCTGCTTCGTGTGCGGGCCGGAGCGCGAGCCCGGCGACGGGCTCCGGCTCGAACCCGGGCAGGTCGCCGAGGGCACCGTGGCGGCGCCGTGGGTGCCCGAGCGGGTCCCGGAGCGGACGCTGGTGTGGGCGGCGCTGGACTGCCCCGGCGGCTGGTCGTTCGACGTCGCCGGCCGCCCGGCCGTCCTCGGCACGATGACCGCGCAGGTCACCGACGTGCCCGCGGCCGGCGAGGAGTGCGTGGTGATGGGCCTGGCGCGCAGCCGCGAGGGCCGCAAGATGCACGCGGCGTCCGCGCTGTACGGCGCGGACGGGCGGCTGCTCGGCCGCTCCGAGCAGATCTGGATCGAGATCGATCCCGAGGCGTTCGCGCGCTGATCGTCCCGGCGGGCGGCGGGCCGGTGATCCGGCACCGCCGCCCGCCAGACCGTTTCCACATGGATGCCGGAAATATGTCAGGCGACATGGTTCGGCACCGGCGTACGCTGTTCAATCTGACTTTCCGCGACAGCAGAGGCGGGTCAGATGAGCGGAACGGCCTTACTTCTCCTCGGGGTGGCGGCGCTCGCGGTGTACACCGGCATGCACTGGGAGCGCGCCCGGCGCGCCGCGTCCGACATGCGGCTCAGCCGCCGGAGAGTGATCACCCTCCGGCGGACCGTGGTGCGCGAGCGCGGCCAGGCCACCATGATCGTCGCGACGGCGCTGGTCGTGCTCGTCATCGTCGTCAAGTACGGCTGAGCCGCCGTCAGGGGCCGGTGAACAGCGGGTCCTCCCGGTCGGCGCCGTTCAGCCGGCCGCCCTGCGCCGGCGGGGCTCCCGCGGCGGACGGCGAACCGCCGGCCGGGGGCGGCGGCAGCGCGTGCCCGCCGGAGTGCGACGACCCGGACGCGGGCGGCTGACCACCCGGCGCTCCGCCGGGTCCCTGCGCCATCGGCGGGACGGGGGCGCCGAACGGGACGCCCGGTCCGCCGACGGGTCCGGTGGGCACCGCCGGCGGCCGCCCGCCGCCCGCGGCGGGCGCGAAGCCCGGCGGCGGGACCGGGCTCCCGCCCGACAGCCGGCCGCCCGGCGGGATGTTGGACGACAGGGTGTTGTGGGTGAGCTGGTCTATCTGGCGGCGCGCGCGGTCGGCCTCGGCGCGGGCGGCGTCGCGCTCCTCGGCGAGGGCCGACAGCGCGGCCTGCTGCTCGGCGACCGACTGGGAGAGCTGGCGCAGCTGCACCGCCTGGTCGTTGATCTTGGCGTTCAGCTCGTCGCGCTCGCCGGTGGCGGCCTCGGCCCGGGCCCGGGCGGCGTCGCGGTCCTTGGCGGCCTCCTCGGCGCGGGCGTTGGCGCGGACCAGCTCCGCCTCGGCCTCCGACTGCGCGCGCAGCGCGGTGGCGCGCTCGGCCTCGGCCTTGCTCGCGGCCTGCATGGCGTGCTGCCGCTGCGCCTCGGTGTCGCGCATGGCGTTGCGCAGGTCCTCGGCGCCCTGCTTGGCGACCGCGGCCTCGACCCGCTGCGACTCGGCGGAGCCCTCGGCCTCGGCGAGCTTGGCATGCAGGGTGACCATCTCGGCGCGGGCGGACTCCAGCGCGGCGAGCAGCTCGGTCTCGCGGGCGGCGATGCGGTCGCGCTCGCTCTCGGCCGCGAGCTTGGCGGTCATCGACTGCTGCGCGATCTGGTGCGCCTCCTCCCACGCCTGCTGCGCGGCGTCGCGCTTGGCGGTGGCGAGCCGGGCCTCCTCGCGCGCGCCCGCGGCGTCCCTCTCGGCCTCGTCGGCGCGGGTGCGCGCGGACGAGGCCTCGTGCCAGGCCTCCTCCGCCTTGCGCTGGGAGGCGTCGCGCTCGCTCTGCGCGATGGCCAGCTCGCGGGCGGCCTCGGCCCGCACCTCGGCGACGCGCCGCTCGACGCCGGCGACGCTCAGCTCGGAGGTCAGCGAGTCGGCGAGCAGGTCGGCGGCCTTCTCCAGCCGCTCCACCATCTCCCAGGTGGAGGCGACCTGGCCGGTGAGGCCCGGCGCGTCCCGGCCCCGCTCGCGGCGGTCGCGGGCCTCGCGCGCGCAGGCGCCCTCGTTGTCCTGGCAGTACCGGACCGCGCGGACGGCCCCGACCGGCTGCGGGACGGGACGCCCGCAGTTCGCGCACGGCCAGACCGTGACGGGGTCGCCCATCCGGGCGACCGCGGTCTCCGGTGCGGCGGTCCTCGTGACGTCGCCGCCCGTCTCCGGCGCGCCCTGCTGCTGCGCCCCCTGCTGCGGCATGCCCTGCCGCATGGCCCCCTGCTGCCCCGGCGAGCCCTGCCCGCCGCCCCCGTCGCGCTGCTCCCCGGGCGCGGCGTCCCGCGGACGCCCGCCCTCGGAGACCGCGCCCTGGGGAGCCGCGGCCGTCCCCTCGGGGCCGCTATTGTCGCGCTCTTCGCTGTTAGGCATGGTATGAACCATACGCACTAGTAGGCGGTACTGCAGTGACTTGCGAGGTAGATGTGGGGCCTCCCACGTCGTACGGAAGTGAGTAGAGCGGTCCCGCGTCAGCGCCCGGCGAACCGGTCGGTCGCCTCGATGAGCCGGTCCAGGGTGCCGGGCTCGGACCCGCCGTGCCCGGCGTCCTCGACGATGTGGAACTCCGCCTCGGGCCAGGCGAGGTGCAGATCCCACGCCTGGTCCGGCGGGGTCTTCATGTCGTAGCGGCCGTTGACGATCACCGCCGGGACGTGCCGGATCCGGTCGACGCCCGCGAGCAGGCCGCCTCGGGGCAGGAACCCGCCGTTGGCGATGTAGTGGTGGGTGATGCGGGCGAACGCGAGGACCTCGGCGTCGGCCAGGTCGGGCGGCGCGACGGGCAGCAGCGTGTTGGCGCTCAGTTCCCAGCCCATCCACGCCCGCGCCGCCGGCAGGTGGACGGCCGGGTCCGGGTCCTCGATGCGGCGGCCGTAGGCGGCGATCAGGTCGTCCTGCTCGGCGGGCGGGACCGCGTCGCGGAACGCGGCCCACTCGGCGGGGAACAGGTGGGCGGCGCCGGTCGGGGTGAGCCCCCATGCCTCGTCCGACGGGCGGACCAGGTACACGCCGCGCAGCACCATCTCCGTGACGCGCTCCGGATGGGCCTGCGCGTAGGCGAGCGCGAGCGTGCTCCCCCAGCTGCCGCCGAACACCAGCCAGCGGTCGATCGACAGGTGCTCGCGCAGCCGTTCCATGTCGGCGACCAGGTGCGGCGTCGTGTTGCCGGCGAGGGAGACGCCCGGGTCGCCGGCGTGCGGCCGGCTCCGTCCGCAGTTGCGCTGGTCGAACAGCACGATCCGGTACGCGGCGGGGTCGAAGAAGCGCCGGAAGCCGGGCAGCAGCCCGCCGCCGGGCCCGCCGTGCAGGAACACCGCGGGCTTGCCGTCGGGGTTCCCGCAGGTCTCCCAGTGGATCCGGTTCCCGTCGCCGACGTCCAGCAGCCCGGAGTCGTAGGGCTCGATCTCCGGATAGAACACCCTCAAGGCCATGACCCCAGTCCTACCCGACAAGCGATCATGGTCGGGACGCGGCGGCGTCCCGCCGTCGGCCCGCACGGCCTAGAGCTGGGCCATCGCCTTGCGGATCCGCTTGTCCGACACCGGGAACCGGGTGCCGAGCTGCTGGGCGAACAGGCTGACCCGCAGTTCCTCCAGCATCCAGCGGATCTGCCGGGCCGGCTCCTCGTCGCGGCGGGCCGGGTGCAGCCGCTGGAGCGTCTGCTCGTACTCCTGCCGCAGCACCTCGACCTGGTGCGCGAGCATCCGGTCGCGTCCGGGGTTCTCCGGAAGCCTGTCCAGCCGGACCCGCAGCGCGCGCAGGTAGCGGGGCAGGTCGGCGAGCCGCGCCCAGCCCGTCTCGGTGACGAACCCCGGGTGGACCAGCGCCGCCAGGTGCGCGCGGATGTCGGTCAGTGCCGGGACGAGCGTGAGGCTGGTGGTGCCGCGCAGCCGCCGGTCCAGCTCGTGGGACTCGGTGAGGATCCGCTCGACCAGCGCGACGACCTGAACGGTGGCGTCGTGCAGGTCGGCACGGACCCGGTCGTACAGGGCGCGGAACCCGTCCTCGTCCCAGGCGGGCCCGCCGGCCTCGGCGATGAGCCGGTCGGCGGCGGCGGTGACGCAGTCGTCGAACAGCGCGGCGACGGAGCCGTGCGGGTTGTGGCTGAGCGCCAGCTTGCCCTGGTTCGTCAGGCGGCCCTGGATGAGCTTCACCGGCGACGGCGCGTTCAGCAGGACGAGGCGGCGGGTGCCGAGCCACATGGCGCGGCGCTGCTCGGCCTCCGTCTCGTACATCCGGACGGCGACGCTCTCCCCCTCGTCGGTGAGCGCCGGATACGCCTTGACGTCGTAGCCCGCCTGCTTCTGCTCGTAGGTGCGGGGCAGCTCGCCGATCGTCCACTCGGTGAGGCCGGACCGCTCGACGCTCGACGCCGCCTTCGACAGCGTCCCGCGCACCTTGCCCGCGAGCCGGCGTTTCAGCTCGTCGAGGTCGGTGCCCTCGCCGAGGGTGCGCCCGCGGTCGTCGACGACGCGGAAGGTGATGCGCAGGTGCGCGGGCAGCCGCGCGGTGTCCCACGCCTCCCGCGCGACCGGCACGCCCGTCATCGCGGTCAGCTCGCGCTCCAACGCGTCCAGCAGCGGCTCGGTGCGCGGCGCGACGCGGTCGAGCACCTTGCGCGCGTAGTCGGGGGCCGGGACGAAGTTCACGCGCAGCTGCTTCGGCAGCGACCGGATCAGCTCGGTGAGCAGCTCGGTGCGCAGCCCCGGGACCTGCCACTCGAACCCGTCCGGCCGGACCTGGTTGAGGACCTGGACGGGGACGTGCACGGTGACGCCGTCGGCGTCGGTGCCGGGCTCGAACTGGTAGGTCAGGCGCAGCCGCAGCGGCCCCTGCTTCCACACGTCGGGGTAGTCGGCCTCGCTGACGCCGCCGGCGGTCTCGTTGATGAGCATCGACTTCTCGAACCCGAGCAGGTCGGGGTCGGAGCGCCGCGCCGTCTTCCACCAGGCGTCGAAGTGCCGGCCGGAGACGACGTCCTCGGGTATCCGCTCGTCGTAGAAGTCGAACAGCGTCTCGTCGTCCACGAGGATGTCGCGGCGGCGCGCGCGGTGCTCCAGTTCCTCCACCTCTTCGAGCAGGGCCCGGTTGTCGTGGAAGAACTTGTGGTGGGTCTCCCAGTCGCCCTCGACGAGCGCGTGCCGGATGAACAGCTCGCGCGCCAGCGCGGGGTCGATGGAGCCGTAGTTGACGCGCCGGTCGGCGACGATCGGCACCCCGTACAGGGTGACCTTCTCGTGCGCCATGACGGCGGCCTGCTTCTTCGACCAGTGCGGCTCGCTGTAGTTGCGCTTGACCAGGTGCTGCGCCAGCGGCTCGATCCAGTCCGGCTCGATCCTGGCGTTGACGCGCGCCCAGAGCCGGGACGTCTCGACCAGCTCCGCCGACATCACCCAGCGCGGCGGCTTCTTGAACAGCGCCGACCCCGGGAACACGGCGAACTTCGCGCCCCGCGCGCCGAGGTACTCCTGCCCGCGCCGCTGCCTGCCGTCCTTCTTCTCGCCGCCGTCGGTGTCCATGAGCCCGATGTGGGACAGCAGACCGGCGAGCAACGAGACGTGGACGCGGTCGGGCGGGGCGTCGGCGGTGTTGAGCGTGACGCCGAGGGACTTGGCGACCTGCTTGAGCTGGCCGTGCAGATCCTGCCACTCGCGGACGCGCAGGAAGTGCAGGAACTCGTTCTTGCACATGCGGCGGAACGCGCTGCCCGACAGCTCCTTCTGCTGCTCGCGCAGGTAGTTCCACAGGTTCAGGTATGCCAGGAAGTCGGAGGTGGGATCGGCGAACCGGCGGTGCCTGTCGTCGGCGGCCTGCTGGTGCTCGGCGGGGCGCTCGCGCGGGTCCTGGATCGACAGCGCGGCGGCGATGACGAGGACCTCCCGCACGCAGCCGTTGCGGTCGGCCTCCAGCACCATCCGGCCGAGCCGCGGGTCGACCGGCAGCTGGGCGAGCCGGCGGCCGAGCGGGGTGAGCCGCTTGCGCGGGTCCTTCTCGGCGGGGTCGATCGCACCGAGCTCGTGCAGCAGGTCGACGCCCGCCTTGACGTTGCGGCGGTCCGGCGGCTCCACGAACGGGAACGCGGCGATGTCGCCCAGGCCGAGCGAGGTCATCTGCAGGATGACCGACGCGAGGTTGGTGCGCAGGATCTCCGGGTCGGTGAACTCGGGGCGGGACTCGAAGTCCTCCTCGGAGTACAGCCGGATGCACACGCCCTCGGACACCCGGCCGCAGCGCCCCTTGCGCTGGTTGGCCGAGGCCTGGGAGATCGGCTCGATCGGCAGCCGCTGCACCTTCAGCCGGTGGCTGTAGCGGGAGATGCGGGCGGTGCCGGGGTCGACGACGTACTTGATGCCGGGGACGGTCAGCGAGGTCTCCGCGACGTTCGTCGCGAGGACGACGCGCCGCCCCCGGTGCGCCTGGAACACCCGGTGCTGCTCGGCGGCCGACAGCCGCGCGTACAGCGGCAGCACCTCGGTGTCGCGCCTGTGGCGGGTGAAGTGCTTGGCGAGGGCGTCGGCGGTGTCGCGGATCTCCCGCTCGCCGCTGAGGAAGACCAGCACGTCGCCGGGGGCCTCGCGGCCCAGCTCGTCCACGGCCTCGATGATCGCCTGGATCTGGTCGCGGTCGGGGTCGGCGGACGGGTCGTCGGGGTCGGTGACGGGCCGGTACCGCACCTCCACGGGGTACGTGCGGCCGGACACCTCCACGATCGGGGCGTCGCCGAAGTGCCGGGAGAACCGCTCGGGGTCGATCGTCGCCGAGGTGATGATCACCTTGAGGTCGGGCCGGCGCGGCAGGATCTCCCGGAGGTAGCCGAGCAGGAAGTCGATGTTCAGGCTGCGCTCGTGCGCCTCGTCGATGATCAGCGTGTCGTACTGGCGCAGCAGCCGGTCGGTCTGGATCTCGGCGAGCAGGATGCCGTCGGTCATCAGCTTCACGAGCGTGTCGTCGCTCGACCTGTCGGTGAAGCGGACCTTGTAGCCCACGGCCTCGCCGAGCTCGGTGCCGAGTTCCTCGGCGATCCGGTCGGCGACGGTGCGGGCGGCGAGCCGGCGCGGCTGGGTGTGCCCGATCGAGCCGAGCACGCCCCGGCCGAGCTCCAGGCAGATCTTCGGGATCTGGGTGGTCTTGCCGGACCCGGTCTCCCCCGCGACGATCACGACCTGGTGGTCGCGGACCGCGGCGAGGATGTCGTCCTTCTTCTGGGAGACCGGCAGCTGCTCCGGATAGGTGATCGCGGGCACGGCCCGGCGCCGCCGCTCGACCCGCCGTCCGGCGGCCTCGATGTCGGCGGTGATCTCCTCGGCGACCTTCGCGCGGCGCGCCGCGTCCCGCATCTTCTCGGTGCCGTCGATGCGGCGGCGGAGCCGCTGCTGGTCGCGCAGCATCAGCTCGGGCAGGCGCGCACGCAGGTCGGCGAGCGGCGATCTCACAGACGTCCTCATAACCATCGACAAGGATAGGGTTCCAGGCCCGCAGGGCCCCGCTCACCCTCAAACCTTCGCACCGTAGCCGGATCGGCCCGCACCGGGCGATCCATTTTCCGGCGGTTACAACGCCCGCCGCCCCGCCCGGCATTCCTGCGCGGCTAGGAGGCCCGCCCGGCCTTCTCGTGGGGCGTCCGCGGGACGAGCCGGAGGGCGAGGCCGGGGCAGATCGCGACGGCGCGCCGCGCGTCGGCCTCCAGCCGCGCCGGGATGGGCCCGGCGGGGATCACCGGGTAGTTGTACTCGTCCATCCGGACGGTGCCGCGCAGCACGTCGGCGCACAGGCCGTGGCCGTCGCAGCGGCTCCAGTCGACCTCCAGCCGCAGCTCGGCCGCCTCGGCCGCGGCGGGCAGCACCCCGAGGACGGGCCGCCCGCAGCCGCCGTCCGAGGCGTGCCGGGCGATGTCGGCGGCGAAGACCTCCAGCGCGGAGAGCACGAACCGGCCGGTGCCGTCGGGGTGGGCGCACGCGCCGCGGCCGTCGACCATCCGGACGGCGCGGCGGGCGGCCTCGGCGGCGGACGCGACGCCCCGGCCGGCGGCGATGTCGGCGATGGCGCCGGCGATGTCGGGCAGCCCGAGCCGGCAGGGCCCGCACTGCCCGGCCGACTCGGCGGCCAGGTATCCGGCGACGCGGGCGCATTCGCCGAGCGGGCAGGTGCCGCGGCCGATCGGCATGACGATCCCGGCGCCGAGCGTGCCGCCCGCCGCCGCGAGCCCCGCGCGCGACACCGCGGTGCGGGTCGCGACCTCGCCCTTCAGCCAGGCGCCGTGGTAGCCGCCGACCAGCACCCCCTCGCCCGCCCGCGCGCCGCACAGGTCGAGCAGGTGGGCGAGCGGCGCCCCGGCGGGCGTCTCCACCACGGCCGGGAAGCGCGCCGAGCCGGTCACGGTCAGCAGCACCGTGCCGGGCTCGTCGGGCGTCCCGATCCTGCGGTACCCGGCCGGGCCGAGCCCGGCGAGGACGGCGAGCTGGGCGTAGGTCTCGGCGTTGGACAGCAGGGTGGGCAGGCCGTCCACGCCGCGGGTCGAGGCGCGGCCCTTGCGGCCGGGCGGGATCGGGCGCTTGCCGTTGATGCCGCGCACCAGGGCGCCGCTCTCGCCGGTGACGAACCGTTCCGGCAGCAGCGCGACGCGGGCCCGGCCGCCGAGGTCGCGTTCGGCGATGGCGTCCCGCACCGACCCGGCGGCCGCCTCGTCCGTCACGGCGATGATGATCTCCAGGGAGCCGAGCGCGGTGGCGGCGAGGGCGGCGCCGTCCAGGATCAGGTGCGGCGCGCCGCGCAGCAGCGCCTTGTCCTTGGCGCTGCCGGGCTCGCCCTCGGTGCCGTTGACGACCACGATCGTCCGCTTGCCGCGCCGGACGGCGCTGTCGGCGGTCGCCCGCACCTTGCGCGCGAACGGGAACGCGGCGCCGCCGCGGCCGTGCAGCCGCCCTTCCTCGCACAGCGCGACGAGCTGGCCGGTGGTGAGGGGGCGCGGGTCGGGGTGCAGGGCGCGGTGGGCGTCCCAGCCGAGGCGCCCGCCGTCGGCGAGCCCCTTGGTGAGGCGCGCCGGGCCGACGTGCCGGACGGCGAGCGCGGTCACGGCGTCCTCTCCCGGGGCCGCAGGACGGGACGGGCGGCGAGCGCGAGGGCGACCCCGGCGACGCACAGCAAGTAACCCGCCGTCACCCACACGGCGGGGGCGCGGCCGGAGGTGAGGCCGTGCCAGATCCCGAGCGGCCATGCCGCGTACGCGGTGAGATGCGTGGCCCGCCAGGCCCACGGGTGCTTCGTGCCGGCGAAACGGCCGCGCGCGACACCGCCGGCCACGGCGAGGAGCAGCAGGTAGAGGGCGATCACACCGAGGCTGTAGTCGGCGGCGTGCCGGCCGGGCAGCGGCAGGACCGCCTGGGCGATCCCGACCCGGTGCTGGGCGAGCTGCGAGGCGATGTGGACGGCCAGCATCGCCACGGCGAGGAACGCCGTCGCCCGGTGCACCGCCTGGGCCCGCAGCCGGTGCCGGGAGGCGAGGAGGGCACGGTCGGTGGCCAGCAGCCCGATCATGACCGTCAGCGACAGCGCGACCAGCGCGAAGACCCCGCAGTAGAGGTCGAGGAACCGGCCGACCGGGCGCAGCACGGACGCCGGCCCGCCGGACGCGGCGGCCAGGCCGAGGAGGGCGCCCGCCGCGACGGCCGCGGCGGCCCCCGCGGCGATGCGGCCCCGGTGTGCGCCGATCCGTCCCCGCCGCGGCGATGCGACCGCCGCCGGAGCCGGTACGGCCCGGGGGCGACCGCCAGGCCCGGCGAGGAACGCGCCGGTCATCTCGTGGGCGGGGCCGCGGCGCGGCGCGTCCCCTGGTGGCGGCCCCTCAGGAGCCATGGCGGCACCCCCTGCCTTTCGCGTCGTCCGGGAAATCCCCCGGTCACTACGACGCGTGTTCACCCCGTACCGGTTCGGTGACACGACCGTCCCCCGTCCCCGCCGTTAACCGGATGGTGGCAGGTCAGGGCGGGTTCACCGAGGTCGCGTCCGGAACCGGCCGCGTGCCGGGCGCGGGCGGGGACGGTGGGGCGGGCGGGGGCGCGGGGGCGGTCAGCCCGCGCCGTACACCGGTTCGGGCGCGGGGGCCTCGGCGAGGAGGCCGGAGACGACCTCGCCGACCTCGGCCGGGTCCCAGCGGGCGCCCTTGTCGGCGGTGGGGCCGTGCCGGAAGGCGTCCATCACGCAGATCTTGCCGCCCTCGGCCTCGAACACCCGGCCGGTGACGTCCTTGGACTGCGCGGAGCCGAGCCAGACCACCAGCGGCGAGACGTTCTCCGGCGCCATCGCGTCGAACTCGCCCTCGGCGGGCGCGGCCATCGTCTGCGCGAAGACGTCCTCGGTCATCCGGGTGCGGGCGGCGGGCGCGATCGCGTTGACGTTGACCCCGTACCGGCCGAGTTCGGCGGACGCCACGAGGGTGAGCCCGACGATGCCGGCCTTGGCCGCCGAGTAGTTGCCCTGGCCGACGCTGCCGAGCAGCCCCGCGCCGGACGAGGTGTTGATCACGCGGGCGTCGACCGGGCGGCCCGCCTTGCTCTCGGTCCGCCAGTACTGCCCCGCGTGCTTGAGCGGCAGGAAGTGGCCCTTGAGGTGGACGCGCATCACCGCGTCCCACTCGTCCTCGGACAGGTTGATCAGCATCCGGTCGCGCAGGAACCCGGCGTTGTTGACGAGGGTGTCCAGGCGGCCGAAGGCCTCGACGGCGGTGGCGACGAGCGCGGCGGCGCCCGCGTCGGTGGCGATGTCGTCGGTGTTGGCGACGGCGCGCCCGCCGAGCGCCTCGATCTCCTTGACGACGTCCTGGGCGGGGCCGCCGGAGGCGTCGCCGGTGCCGTCGCGGGCGACGCCGAGGTCGTTCACCACGACCAGGGCGCCCTGGCGGGCGAACTCCAGCGCGTGCGCGCGGCCGAGCCCTCGCCCGGCTCCGGTGACGGCGACCACGCGGTCCTTGCAGATCATCGCGACTCCTCCTTGTTCGCGGTGGCGGCGTCCAGGAACGCGGGGCGCTCTCCCCCGCCGTGCATCAGCATCTCCGACCCGGTGACGTAGGACGCCAGGTCCGAGGCGAGGTAGACGCAGGCGGCGCCGACCTCGAAGGGGCTGCCGAGGCGGCCCATCGGGACGGTCCTCGCGACGGCCTCGACGCCCGCCTCGTCGCCGTAGTGCAGGTGGGCCAGCTCGGTGCGGATCATGCCGAGGATCAGCGTGTTGACCCGCACGTGCGGCGCCCACTCGACGGCGAGCGACCGGGTGAGGCTGTGCAGCCCGGCCTTGGCGGCGCCGTAGGCGGCGGTGCCGGGCGACGGCCGGACCCCGCTGACGCTGCCGATGTTGATCACCGAGCCGCCGTCCGGCATCAGCGGGCGCAGCGCCCGCGCCATGATCAGCGGCCCGGTCAGGTTCAGTTCCAGGATCTTGAGATGGGTGCGCAGCGGGCCCTCGGTGAGCGGCAGGAACGGCCCGCCGCCGGCGTTGTTGACCAGCACGTCCACCCGGTCGAGGCCGGCGGCGAACGCTTCGGCGGCGTCGCCGTCGCGCACGTCCAGCAAGGCGAACGACGCCGTGCGGCCGCCGCCCTCGGGCAGCGCGTCCGGCTCGTGCCGGGCCACCGCGACCACGTCGGCGCCGGCCTCCAGGAAGGCGCGGCTGATCCCCGCGCCGACACCGCGCACGCCCCCGGTGACCACGACGGTCTTCCCCGCCAGGTCCAGCGTCAGTGACATCCCGCCTCCTCCGAGCCCTCTGCTACGGTCTGTTCTAACAAATGTTTGGTGGAAAGGTAGCGCATGGGAGTCTCCACCACGACCCTGGACGGGGTCGCCGAGATCGTCGTGGACGCGCCGCCGGTCAACGCACTGACCGTCGCGGGCTGGTTCGAACTGGCCGACGCGGTGCTCGCGGCCGGCCGCGACCCGCAGGTCGGCGCCGTCGTGCTCCGGGCCGAGGGCCGGGGCTTCAACGCGGGCGTCGACATCAAGGAGATGCAGCGCACCGACGGCCACACCGCGCTGGTGGGGGCCAACCGGGGCTGCTTCGCGGCGTTCGCCGCCGTCTACGACTGCGAGGTGCCGGTCGTCGCCGCGGTGCACGGCTTCTGCCTGGGCGGCGGCATCGGCCTGGCGGGCAACGCCGACGTCGTCGTGGCGTCCGACGACGCCTTCTTCGGCCTGCCCGAGGTCGACCGGGGCGCGCTCGGCGCCGCGACGCACCTGGCCCGGCTCGTCCCGCAGCACCTGATGCGGGCGATGGTCTACACGTGCCGCAACGTGACCGCGGCCGAGCTGCACCACCACGGCTCGGTGCTGGAGGTCGTCCCGAAGGACGAACTGCGCGCCAAGGCGCTGGAGGTGGCCGGGAACATCGCGGCGAAGGACAAGTACGTGATCCGCCGCGCCAAGGAGTCGCTGAACGGCATCGACCCGGTCGACGTCCGCCGCAGCTACCGCTACGAGCAGGGATTCACCTTCGAGCTGAACCTCATGGGCGCGGGCGACGAGCACCGCGACGCCTTCGTCGCGAAGGGGGCCGAGTGAGCAAGGTTCTCTCCATCGAGGAGATCGTCGGGTCGCTGGAGAGCGGCATGACGATCGGGATCGGCGGCTGGGGCTCGCGGCGCAAGCCGATGGCCCTCGTCCGGGCCCTGTGCCGCTCCGACGTCACCGACCTGACCGTGGTCACCTACGGCGGGCCGGACGTCGGGCTGCTGTGCGCGGCCGGCAAGATCCGCCGGCTGGTCACCGCGTTCGTGACCATGGACTCGATCCCGCTGGAGCCGCACTTCCGGCAGGCGCGCCAGTCCGGGTCGATCGAGCTGACCGAGTACGACGAGGGCATGTTCATGTTCGGGCTGTACGCGGCGGCGCACCGCCTGCCGTTCCTGCCCACGCCCGTCGGGCTCGGCTCGGACATCATGCGCGTCAACCCGGAGCTGAAGACGGTCCGGTCGCCGTACGAGGACGGCCAGGAACTCGTGGCCGTCCCGGCTCTGACGATGGACGTGTCACTGATCCACATGAACCGCGCCGACGCGCGCGGCAACGCGCAGTACCTCGGCGCCGACCCGTACATGGACGACCTGTTCGCCAAGGCCGCGGACCGGACGTACGTCTCCTGCGAGCGGCTGGTGGACACCGCCGACTTCGCCAAGGAGGGCCCGCCGCAGTCGATGCTGATCAGCCGGACGCAGGTGGCGGGCGTGGTGGAGACGCCGAACGGCGCGCACTTCACCGACTGCGAGCCCGACCACCGCCGCGACGAGGCGTTCCAGAAGCTGTACGCGAAGTCGGCGGCCGACCCGGACGCCTGGGCGGCGTTCCGCGACCGGTTCCTGTCCGGCGACGAGACCGCGTACCAGGACGCCGTCCGCACCTGGCAGGAGGAGGCTCGATGAGCGACGTGACGAGGGCCGAGGTCTGCGCGGTCGCCTGCGCGGAGCTGTTCCGGGGCGACGGCGAGATCGTCGCGGCGGCGGTCGCCGGGTTCGTGCCGATGCTGGGCTCCCGGCTGGCGCGGGCCACGTTCGAGCCGGACCTGCTGACGACCGACGGCGGGCCGACGCTGAGCGCCGAGCCCGTCCCGCTGGGCCGCACGGCCGAGGTGGCGGAGGGCTGGCTGCCGTTCCGCGACCACCTGTGGCTGGTGCTGAACGCGCGCCGGCACGTGGTGATGGGGCCGTCGCAGATCGACCGGTACGGCAACACCAACATCTCGTGCATCGGCGACTGGGAGCGGCCGTCGCGGCAGCTGCTCGGGTCGCGCGGCGGGCCGGGCAACACGCTGCTGAACCCGACGAGCTACTGGGTGCCGAAGCATTCGACGCGGGTGTTCACCGGCAAGGTCGACTTCGTCAGCGGGGTCGGCTGGGACCGTGGCGCGCACGAGATCCGCGCCGTGGTGAGCAACCTGGCGGTGCTCGACTTCGACACCCCCGACCACCGGATGCGGCTGCGCTCGGTGCACCCGGGCGTGACGGTCGAGGACGTCGTGGCCGCCACCGGCTTCGAGCTGGTCGTCCCCGACGAGGTGCCGCAGACGCGCCTTCCCGACGCCGAGGAGCTGCGGGTGATGCGCGAGGTGCTCGACCCGAAGGGCCTGCGCGAGCGAGAGGTCCCGGCCTGATGGAGCAGCTGCTCGACACCGCGCTGACCCGCCTGACCGGCGTGCGGCACCCGGTCGTCCAGACGGGCATGGGCTGGGTGGCCGGCCCGCGCCTGGTCACCGCCGTGGCGAACGCGGGCGGCCTCGGGATCCTGGCGTCGGCCACGATGACGCTGGACCAGCTCGCGGACGCGATCCACGAGGTCAAGGACCGCACGGACGCGCCGTTCGGCGTCAACCTGCGGGCCGACGCCGGGGACGCGGGCGACCGCATCGACCTGCTGATCAAGGAGGGCGTGAAGGTCGCCTCCTTCGCGCTGGCGCCCAAGAAGGAGCTGATCGCCAAGCTCAAGGACGCCGGCCTCGTCGTGATCCCGTCGGTGGGCGCGCGGCGCCACGCCGAGAAGGTCGCCGGCTGGGGCGCGGACGCGGTGCTGGTGCAGGGCGGCGAGGGCGGCGGGCACACCGGCGCCGTCGCCACCACGCTGCTGCTCCCGCAGGTGGTGGACGCGGTCGACATTCCGGTGATCGCGGCCGGCGGCTTCTTCGACGGTCGCGGGCTCGCCGCCGCGCTGTCCTACGGGGCGGCGGGCGTGGCGATGGGCACCCGGTTCCTGCTGACGTCCGACAGCTCGGTGCCGGACGCGGTCAAGCAGGTGTACCTCGGGACCGGCGAGACGATCGTCACCCGCCAGGTCGACGGGATGCCGCACCGGGTGCTGCGCAGCGAGCTGGTGGACGAGCTGGAGTCGTCCGGCCGGGTCAGCGGGCTGGTCCGGGCGCTGCGCAACGGCGCCCGGTTCAAGAAGCTGTCCGGGATGTCGTGGCGCGCGATGCTCGCCGACGGGAAGGCGATGAAGCACGGCAAGGACCTGTCCTGGTCGCAGGTCCTCATGGCCGCCAACACCCCGATGCTGCTGAAGGCGGCGATGGTGGACGGCCGTCCCGATCTCGGCGTGATGGCGTCGGGCCAGGTCGTCGGCGTCATCGACGACCTGCCGAGCTGCGCCCAGCTGATCGACGGGATCGTCGAGCAGGCCGTGGGCGCCATCACCGCGCAGCAGTCGCTGCTGGTGCACTAGCCCGCGCCGCCGCCTCCGAGGCCGCGCAGCACGGCCGCCAGTCCCCCGCGGAACTCCTCGTCGGGGCCGATGTGGCGGGCGTGCCGCGCGGTCTCGGCCATGTGGGGGAACTCGTCGGCGGGCAGGGCGGCGATGGCGACGGTCCCTTCCCCCTCCAGCGGGCCCAGGTGCTCCAGCTGGATCGCGCCGATGATGTAGGCGATCACCGCCCGCAGCGCGATGGCGGCCCGGGGGCCGGTGATGCCGGCGTCGCGCAGGATGCCGGCGACGGTCTCCCCCCAGCACAGCGACCCCCGCGAGTCGTGCCGGTGCGTGAGCGTCAGCGGCATGATCGCCGCGTGCGCGCCGAAGGCGTCGCGCAGGCGCAGCGCCATCGTCTCGATCCTGGCGTCCCACGGCCCGCCGGCCGGCGGCGCGGGGTCGACCTCGGCATAGACCAGGTCGACGACGAGGCCTTCGAGTTCTTCCCGGTCGCGGACGTACCGGTAGAGCGCCATGGTGCTCAGCTTGAGCTCCTTGGCGACGGCGCGCATGGACAGTCCGGCGAGGCCGTCCCGGTCGATGACGGCGAGCGCCGCGGCGGCGACCTGGTCCTGGGTGAGCGAGCGGGGTCGTGGCATGGCCCTTGACAGCGTACGGCATACGCCTACGATCGTAGGTGTACGCCATACGCTTAAAGGAGCGAGCATGCACCTGCCCCCCGGATCCGCCGTCCCGGCCCGCGAGCTGACCCCGGTCGGCGGCCCGCCGGTCCCCGTGCCCGACCCCGGCCACCTCGTCCACCTGCAGTTCCGCCGGTTCGCGGGCTGCCCGATCTGCAACCTGCACCTGCGCTCGTTCGTCGTCCGGCACGGCGACATCGAGGCGGCGGGGATCCGCGAGATCGTGGTGTTCCACTCGCCCGCCGAGGAGCTGCGCAAGCACATCGACGGCCTGCCATTCCCCGTGGTCGGCGACCCCTCGAAGAAGCTGTACGCCGAGTTCGGCGTCGAGTCCGCGCGCCGGGCCCTGCTCGACCCCCGCGTGTGGGGGCCGCTGCTGTGGGCGGTGGCCAGCGGGACATGGCAGACGATCCGGGGCCGCGAGCACCTGCCCTCGTCCAGCCCGGCCGGCGGCCGGCTGGGCCTGCCCGGCGACTTCCTGATCGCCCCTGACGGCCGCCTGCTCGCGGCGAAGTACGGCGAGCACGCCTACGACCAGTGGACGGTCGACCAGCTCCTCGCCCTTGCCGCCGAGGCGCCCGCCCCGACAGGGAGGGCATGACCATGGAACCCTCCGACCGCGCCGCCGACGCCGCCCGCTACGAGGTGATCAGCGGCGGGTACGACGCCGCCCTCTTCGCCGCCGCCGCCATCCCTCCCGCAGGCCGCGTGCTCGACATCGGCTGCGGCTACGGCGCGACCTCGCGCCGCGCCGCACGGCTCGCCGCGCGCGGGAGCGTCCTCGGCAACGACGTCGTGGAGCCCCTGCTCGCCCAGGCCCGCGCGTTCGCGGACGACGAGGGCCTGGGCAACATCGCGTTCGAGGCGGGCGACGCGCAGACGCACCCCTTCCCCCGCCGCGAGTTCGACGTCGCGATCAGCCGGTTCGGCATGATGTTCTTCCGCGACCCCGTCGAAGCCTTCGGCAACGTCCGCCGGGCCCTGAAGGCCGAAGGACGGCTGGTGTTCACGACCGTCGGCCCGCCCGGCGGCAACGACCTGCCCGGCATCGTCGCCGCCGCGATGCCGCCGGCGCCGGCGGGCGCGCCCCCTTCCGACGTGCACTCGCTGTCCCGCCCCGACCGGATCGCCGCCGTCCTCGGCGCGGCCGGGTTCGCCGAGGTCCGCACCGCACCGGTCGAGACGTCCATCGTCCTCGGGCCGGACGCGGAGGCGGCCGCCTCGTTCATCCTCGCCTGGGGCGCCTTCGGCGGCGGCTTGGACGAAGCCGGCGCAGGACGCGCGCGGGCCGCGCTGACCGCCGCGGCCCGCCCGTTCGAGACGCCCGGCGGCGTCCGGTTGCGCGGCACCGCGTGGCTGGTCACCGCGGTGTGAGCATCAGCCGTGGACCGCGAGGACGAGTTTGCCGGTGGTGGCACCGGACTCGATGCGCCGGTGCGCCTCGGCGGCCTGCTCCAGGGGCAGCTCCTCGACCCGCAGCCGCAGGTCGCCGGAGGCCGCGGCGGCCACGGCGCGGCGCAGCGCCCGGCCCGCGTCCGCCGGGAACGCGCCCGCGAACGCGGCGAGGTTGAAACCCGACACGGACTTGTTGGTGAACCACAGCTCGTTCGCCGACACGCCCACGTCGTCCGCGCCGGACGCGTTGCCCATGACGACCATGCGGCCCATCGGGGCGAGGGCGTCGAGGCTGGTGCGGCGCGCGGGGCCGCCGACCATGTCCACCACGATGTCGAACCCGCGCCCGCCGGTGAGGTCCGCGACCCGCCCCGGCAGCTCGTCGCGGAGCACGACGTCGTCGTAGCCGAAGCCGCGCGCCGTCTCGATCTTCGCCGGGCCGCCGACGGTGCCGACCACGCGGCCCGCGCCGAGCTGCCGGGCCGCCTGGCCGAGCTGGCTGCCCACTCCCCCGGCGGCGGCGTGCACCAGCACCGTCTCGCCCGGCTCGATGCGCGCCGCCCGGTCCAGGACGAGGAACGCCGTCGTGCTGTTGGACGGCACGGCGGCCGCGACGTCCAGGCCCAGGTCGAGGCCGTCCAGCGGCGCGACCAGGTCGGCGGCGGTGACGGCGACCTCGGCGTACCCGCCGCTGTCCACGATCGTCAGCGCCGCGACGGGCTGGCCGGGCCGCAGCCCCTCCACCTCGGGGCCGACCGCGCGGACGTGCCCGGAGACCTCGATGCCGGGGACGAACGGCAGCGGCACGTCCACGACGCCGCGCCGGTACAGCACCTCGGCGAAGTTGGCGCCCGCGTAGGCGACGTCGATCGACACCTCGCCAGGCCCCGGGTCGGGGACCTTGACCTCGTCCACGCGCAGTACGCCGGCCTCGCCGAACTCGGGAATGGTGACGGCCTTCATCAGTAACGCCCTCCTATGGCGGCGGGAACGGCGTCCAGCTCGGCCAGGTCGGTCTCGGTGAGGTCCAGGTCCGCGGCGGCGGCGTTGTCGCGCAGGTACCGCTGCTTCTTGGTGCCGGGGATCGGGATGATGTGCTCGCCCTGCGCCAGCGCCCAGGCGATGGCCACCTGCGCCGGGGTGGCGCCGTGCCGCTCGGCGACCGCCTTGACGACGTCGACGATGCGCAGGTTGGCCTTCAGCGCCTCCTCCTGGAAGCGCGGGTTGGCGCCCCGGAAGTCGCCGTCCTCGAAGTCGGCGGCGGTGACGGTCCCGGTGAGGAAGCCCCGGCCGAGCGGCGAGAACGGCACGAACGCGGCGCCGTTGGCGGCGCACCACCCGACCACGTCGCCCGCGTCCCCGGCGCCCGAGATCGAGCCGCTGCCGGAGGCGCCCGCCCCCGGCTGCCCCAGCGCGTCCCGGGTCCACAGCGACAGCTCCGACTGGACCGCCGCGACCGGGTGGACCGCGTGCGCCTCGGCCGCCTGCGCGACGCTCACCTCCGACAGCCCGAGCCGGCGCACCTTGCCCTCGGCGACCAGCTCCGCCATCGCGCCCCAGGTGTCGGCCAGCGGCACGTCCGGGTCGACGCGGTGCAGGTAGTACAGGTCGATCACGTCGGTGCCGAGGCGGCGGAGGCTGTCCTCGGCGGAGGCCTTGACGTACTCCGGCCGCCCGTTCCGGACGATGTTCCGGGTCTCCAGCGACTCCACGCCCAGCCCGGTCTTGGTGGCGAGCACCGCCTCGTCGCGGCGGCCGGCGAGGGCCCGCCCGAGGAGCGTCTCGTTGTGGCCGTCGCCGTAGACCTGCGCGGTGTCCAGGAACGTGACGCCCATGTCGAGCGCCTCCCGGATCAGCGCCACCGACGCGTCGTCGTCGCACTCGGACTCGGTGTAGGCCCAGCTCATCCCCATGCAGCCCAGGCCGACGGCGCCCACCTGCGTACCCGCGAATTCGCGCGTCCTCATCGTCGCTCTCCCCTTCGTCCGGTTCGTCCTAGAACGATCCTGCCGGACAGGAGGGCGGGCAGACAGAGTCCGTTCATCCTGGGTGTGCCACCACCACCCTGGCGGGGTCAGCTCGCGGCGGCGAGCCCGCGGCGCGACATCAGCCTCTCCAGGCGTTCCAGGGTGCCGGTGCCGGGGCGCGGGTTCTGCAGGACGAGGTCGGTGCCGGGACGGTCGGCCAGCGGCAGCACCGTCCCCTCGAAGATCATCTCGCCGGCCTCGGGGTGCCGGACGCCCTTCACCGCCTGGCTCTCCGCGCTGACCTCGTGCCGGGGCCACAGCTCCGCGAACTCCGGGCTGGCCGCGGTCATGTCCGCGGCGATCCGGGCGAACTCGGGATCGCCGGGGTGGCGGGCGGCGTCCGCGCGGAAGCGGGCGACGACGCCCGGCGCGGCCGCGGCCCACTCCAGGTGCATCTCCCGGTACCGGGCGTTGGTGAAGAACGACACCAGGCAGTTGTGGTCGGTGTCGCCGAACCCGAACACCGCGCGCGCCGCGTCGTTGATCGCCACGAAGTTCCAGTGCCGGTCGCGGACGTACGCGGGCCGCGGCGACCAGGCGTCCAGCACCCGCCGCAACTCCGGGGTGATCGGCGCGGCCGGGCCGCACTCCCGCCGCGGCGGGTTGAGCCCGGCCAGCAGGTAGAGGTGCTCGCGCTCGGCGGCGTCCAGGCGCAGCGCCCGGGCGATGGCGTCCAGCACGTCCCCGGACACCTTGATGTCGCGGCCCTGCTCCAGCCACGTGTACCAGGACACCCCGACGCCCGCGAGCACCGCGACCTCCTCGCGGCGCAGGCCGGGGGTCCGGCGCCGGCCCGCGTCGGGCATGCCGACGTCGGCGGGCGCCAGCCGGGCGCGGCGGGTGCGCAGGAAGTCGCGCATCTCCTCGCGGCGGCGGTCAGGGGCGGAGGCGGGGGTCGTACTGGCCATGGCGCCACGATATCCGGTGGCCAGGCCATGATCGCCGGGGCGCTCCCGAGAGGCCCCGCTCACCTGGCCGACGGTGCCGGCGCGTGCAGCAGCACGGTCCCGGACGCGTGCAGCCGCTCGATGGCCGCGTCGTCGCGCCCGAGCTCGCGCAGGACGGCCCCGGTGTGCTCGCCGAGCGACGGGACCGGGTCCATCCGCGCCTCCACGTCGGCGAAGGTGATCGGCGGGCGGACGGCGCGGATCGTCCCGACCGGCGACCCGACCTCCCGCCAGCGGTCGCGCTCGGCGAGCTGCGGGTGCGCGATCAGCCCGTGCCCGTCGTTCAGCGACGCGTTCGCCACGCCCGCCTCGTCCAGCCGCCGCAGCAGCTCGTCGCGGCCCATCGCCGACGTGACGCCGGAGACGATCGCGTCCACCTTCTCCCGGTTGCGGACCCGCGCCTGGTTCGTGGCGTACTCCGGATCGGTGACGAGGTCGGGGCGGTCCAGGACGCCCTTCGCCAGCGCCGCCCAGCCGCGGTCGTTCTGCACGCCGATGACGACGTCGACCCCGTCGGCGGTCGGGTAGGCGTCGTAGGGGGAGATCACCGGATGGCTCAGCCGGGTGCGCGGCGGCACGGCACCGGTGTAGAGCGTCGTGTACATCGCCTGGCCCATCCACTCGGCGATCGCGTCGAACATCGTGACCTCGATCGCCGCGCCCTCGCCGGTGGTGCCGCGCCGGACGAGCGCCGCGAGCGTCCCGGAGAAGGCGTACATCCCGGCGGCGATGTCGGCCAGCGGGGACCCCGCCTTCACCGGCGTCTCCGGGGTGCCGGTCACCGAGATCAGCCCGGCCTCGGCCTGGACGAGCATGTCGTAGGCGCGCTTGTCGCGGTACGGGCCGCGCGTCCCGTAGCCGGACATGTCGATGACGATCAGCCGGGGGTCGCGGGCCCGCAGCTCCTCCGCGCCGAACCCGAGGCGCGCGGCGGCGCCGGGCGCGAGGTTCTGCAGGAACACGTCGGCGCCCGCGACCAGCTCGGCGAGGATCGCGCGCCCCTCGTCCTGCTTGAGGTCGAGCGCGACCGACTCCTTCGACCGGTTCAGCCAGGCGAAGTGGGTGCCGAGCCCGCCGCGGACGTTCGCGTCGTAGGCGCGGGCGAAGTCGCCGCCGTCCACCCGCTCGACCTTGATGACGCGGGCGCCGAGGTCGGCGAGCTGCCGGGTGGCGAACGGCGCCGCGACCGCCTGCTCCAGCGCGACGACGGTGATGCCTTCGAGGGGGAGCAACGGATCAGTCCTCCAGCAGCCGGCGGCCGATGATCATCTTCTGGATGTCGGCGGTGCCCTCGCCGATCAGCAGCATCGGCGCCTCCCGGTAGAGGCGCTCGATCTCGTACTCCTTGGAGTAGGCGTAGCCGCCGTGGATGCGGAACGCGTCCTCCACGACCTCCTTGCAGTACTCGCTGGCCAGGTACTTGGCCATGCCGGCCTCCAGGTCGTTGCGCTCGCCGGAGTCCTTGCGGCGCGCCGCCATCACCATCATCTGGTGGGCGGCCTCGACCTTCGTCGCCATCTCAGCGAGGCGGAAAAGGACGGCCTGGTGCTCGGCGATCGGCTTGCCGAACGTCTCGCGCCGCCGCGCGTAGTCGAGGGCCAGCTCGTAGGCGCGGCGGGCGACGCCGCAGCCGCGGGCGGCGACGTTGACGCGGCCCACCTCGACGCCGTCCATCATCTGGTAGAAGCCGCGCCCCGGCGTCCCGCCGAGGATCTGCGCGGACGGGATCCGGTAGGAGTCGAAGACCAGCTCGGTGGTGTCGACGCCCTTGTACCCCATCTTCTCGATCTTGCCGGGGACGGTCAGGCCGGGCGCGACCTCCCCGAACCCGGGCGTCTTGTCGACCAGGAACGTCGTCATGCCGCGGTGGCCCGCGTCCGGGTCGGTCTTGACGAGCGTGGCGACGAGGTTCGCGGAGCCGCCGTTGGTCAGCCACATCTTCTGGCCGTCGATCACGTGGTCGTCGCCGTCGGGGACGGCGCGGGTCCTGATCGCCGACACGTCCGAGCCGCAGCCCGGCTCCGACATGGAGAACGCGCCGCGGATCTCCCCGGTCGCCATCTTCGGCAGGTAGTGCGCCCGCTGCTCGGGCGTGCCGTGATGGGCGATCATCCAGGCGACGATGAAGTGGGTGTTGACGATGCCGGACACGCTCATCCAGCCGCGCGACAGCTCCTCGACCGCCAGCGCGTAGGTCAGCAGCGACTCGCCGAGCCCGCCGTGCTCCTCGCCGATCGTCAGCCCGAACAGGCCGAGGTCCTTCATCCCGTCGACGATCGCCTGCGGGTACTCGTCGGCGTGCTCCAGCTCCGTGGCGACCGGGAGGATCTCCTTGTCGACGAACGCCCGCACCGTGGCGACGATCTCCCGCTGCTCGTCCGACAGCCCGTAGGTCTGCTGCAGCCTGCTCATGTTCCGTTCCTCCCGGGTCGGACACCTGCGCTGAACGTGTGGGGGCGGCTCAGCGGCCCTCGAAACGGGCGGCGCGGCGCTCGGCGAACGCGGCGCGGCCCTCGGCGAAGTCGGCGGTGCCGAACAGCGCGGCCTGCTCCTCCCGCTCGGCCTCCAGCAGCCGCTTCAGGCTGTGGTCGGCGCGCGCGAGCAGCCGTTTGGCGGCGGCGACCGACAACGGGCCCAGCGACGCCGCCTCGGCGGCCAGTTCCAGCGCCGCGTCCAGGGCCCCGCCGGGCGGGGCGAGCGAGTCGGCGAGCCCGATCTCGCAGGCGCGGGGCGCGGGCACGGTCCGGCCGAAGACGAGCATCTCCTTGGCGCGGCCCATCCCGACGCGCTGCGGGAGCGTCCACAGCAGCCCGCCGTCGGCGACGAGCCCGACCTTGCCGAACGCGGCGACGAACCGGGCGTCCTCGGCGGCGACGACGTGGTCGCAGACGGCGGCGAGCGACACCCCGAGCCCGGCGGCGGCACCCTCGACGGCCGCGATCACGGGCGTCCCGCAGGTCGCGATGAGCCGGACGGCCTGGTGCACCGGAGCCAGCCGCTCCCGGACCCCGTCAGGGCCGGCGCCCTCCATGGACCGCAGGTCACCGCCCGCCGAGAAGGTGCCGCCCGCACCTGTCAGCACGATCGCGCGGACGCCGGGGTCGTCGACCGCGCGCCGCAGTTCCTCCAGGAGCCGCAGCCGCATCGGGATGTCGATGGCGTTGCGCGCCTCGGGACGGTTCAGCGTCAGGACGCGGGTGGCCTCGTGATCGGCTACCGCGACCACGTCGTCAGGCCGGACGCCGGTCACGCGTCCACCCCCGACGCGCGCGCCGCGCGCCGCGGCCGTCCGGCAATGATGACCTGCTGGCCCATCGATCCCTCCTGGCTATTTTTTATACGATATTGCCGGTCATGCTCCGAGGCGGGGATCCGCGCTCAGCCGGTCTGGTCCGCCCAGAACCCCTGGGCCTCCAGATGCATGACGAGGAGCGTTCCGGCATGCCTGATGTGGGCGCGCATCGCGTTGCGCGCGGCGTCGGGGTCCCCGGCGCGCAGCGCCGTGAGGATCAGCTGGTGGTCGTCCACCGACGCCTGGGGCCAGCCCTGGATGCTGGAGTAGAAGCGGCGCGGCGCGTACCGCACCACGAGCTGCAGCAGCCAGGCCGTCTTCGGCGACCCGGCGCACAGGTTGACCACCCGGTGGAACTGGTGGTTCGCGCGCTCGATCCCGTCGGCGTCGCCGGCCTTGGACGCCCGCTCCAGCAGCTCCTGGGTCCGGGCGAGGGCCTCCAGCTCCGGCTGCGCGATCTTCCCGGCGGCGCGGGCGGCCAGCTCGCCGGCGAAGTACGCCTGCGCGTCGAACAGGTCCTGGACGTCCTGGCGCGACAGCGGCGCGGGCATGAACCCGCGGCGCGGCTCCAGCGTGACGAAGCCCTCGCCGCGCAGCGACAGCAGCGCCTCGCGGACCGGGGTGACGCTGATCCCGAGATCGTCGGCGATCCGCTCCAGCCGCAGGAACTCCCCGTGCCGGACCTGGCCGGACATGATGAGCTCGCGGACGTAGGCGGCGACCTCGTCGCTGAGCTGGCGGCGCCTGCCGAGGGCCGGGCCACCGGAAAGTGCCTCTGTCATCGTCTCCCGCGCGCCGCTCTCCCGGGACGGGCCCGGAGGGACCCGCCGCCTCCACCGCCTCGTCCGGCCGCCGTCACATTGACAACCGGCCCTTTCAAATCAAATATATGAAAAGGCGCTCGAAAGCGCCAGTGGCGGGAGGAGACCGGCAGCCGTGTTCACGCTGAGCGAGGAGGAGCGGGCCGTCGTCGAGGTCGTCGCGGACTTCGTCGACAAGGAGGTCCGCCCGGCGGCCCGCGACCTGGAGCACGCGAACGAGTATCCCGAGCACCTCATCGCCCGCATGAAGGAACTGGGCGTCTTCGGGCTCGCGGTGCCCGAGCCGTACGGCGAGGTGTCGGTCTCCAAGGCCTGCTACGCGATGGTCACCGAGGAGCTGGCGCGCGGCTGGATGTCGCTCGCGGGCGCGTTCGGCGGGCACACGGTCGTCTCGCACCTGCTCGCGGTCTTCGGCACCGAGGAGCAGAAGCGCCGGTACCTGCCCCGGATGGCGACCGGCGAGCTGCGCGCCACGATGGCGCTGACCGAGCCGTCCGGCGGCTCCGACCTGCAGTCGATGAGCACCACCGCGCGTCGCGACGGCGACCGGTACGTGATCGACGGCGCCAAGATGTGGATCACCAACGCGCGGACGTCCGGCCTGATCGCGCTGCTGTGCAAGACCGACCCGGACGCCGAGCCCCGGCACCGCGGCATCAGCGTCCTGCTGGTGGAGAAGGGGCCCGGCCTGACGGTCTCGCGCGACCTGCCGAAGCTCGGCTACAAGGGCGTGGAGAGCTGCGAGCTGTCGTTCGACGGCTACGAGGCGCCGCTCGACGCCGTGCTCGGCGGCGAGGAGGGCCGCGGGTTCGCGCAGATGATGCGCGGCCTGGAGGTCGGCCGGATCCAGGTCGCGGCGCGCGCGCTCGGCGTCGCCCGCGCCGCGCTTGACGACTCCGTCCGCTACACCCAGGAGCGCGAGGCGTTCGGCAAGGCGATCTGGAAGCACCAGTCCGTCGGCAACTACCTCGCCGACATGGCCACCGAGTTGCGCGCGGCGCGGCTGCTCACCCTGGACGCGGCCGAACGCCTGGACGCGGGCGAGCGCTGCGACATGGAGGCGGGCATGGCCAAGCTCTACGCCTCCGAGGCGGCGATGCGGATCGCGCTGAACGCCGTCCGGATCCACGGCGCGGCGGGCTACTCCACCGAGTTCGACGTCGAGCGCTACTTCCGGGACGCGCCGCTGATGATCGTCGGCGAGGGCACCAACGAGATCCAGCGGAACGTCATCGTCAAGCAGCTGATCGACCGGAACCGGATCTGACCCGGCGCGGGCCGGGGGGTCAGGGCCCCTCGTCGGGCTCCTCACCCGCACGGATCCAGTCGAAGGTGCGCTCCACGGCGCGCTTCCAGTTGTCGTACTCGTGGTCGCGGCGGCCGGCGTCCATCGCGGGCACCCAGCGGGCCGCGCGGTGCCAGTTGCGCCGCAGCCCCTCCAGCCCCGCCCAGTAGCCGACGGCGAGCCCGGCGGCGTACGCGGCGCCGAGCGAGACGGTCTCGACCACCATCGGCCGCGCCACCGGCACGTTCAGCATGTCGGCGACCATCTGCATCAGCAGGTTGTCCGACGTCATGCCGCCGTCGGCCTTCAGCTCCCTGAGGCTGAGCCCGGAGTCGCGGTTCATCGCGTCCACGACCTCGCGGGTCTGCCAGCCGGTCGCCTCCAGCACCGCCCGCGCCAGATGGCCCTTGGTGATGTAGGAGGTCAGGCCGACGATGATGCCGCGGGCCTCGCTGCGCCAGTGCGGGGCGAACAGGCCGGAGAACGCGGGCACGATGTAACAGCCGCCGTTGTCGCCCACGGTGCGGGCGAGCGTCTCGATCTCCGGGGCGGTGCCGATCAGGCCGAGGCCGTCGCGGAACCACTGGACGAGCGCGCCGGTGATCGCGATCGAGCCCTCCAGCGCGTACACGGCCGGCTCGTCGCCGATCTTGTAGCCGACGGTGGTGAGCAGCCCGTTCTCCGACCGCACCGGCTTGGTCCCGGTGTTCATCAGCAGGAACGCGCCGGTGCCGTAGGTGCACTTGGTCTCGCCGGGCGCGAAGCACGTCTGGCCGAACAGCGCGGCCTGCTGGTCGCCGAGCGCGGCGCCGATCCGCACCCCGGGGAACACCTTGCGGGCCGTCCCGTAGGTCTCGGTGGACGACCGGATCTCGGGCAGCATCGCCCGCGGCACCCCGAAGAACGCCAGCAGGTCGTCGTCCCAGGACAGCGTGTGCAGGTCCATCAGCAGGGTGCGGCTGGCGTTGGTGACGTCGGTGACGTGCACGCCGCCGTCGACGCCGCCGCTGAGGTTCCAGATCAGCCAGCTCTCCATCGTGCCGAACAGCACCTCGCCGCGCTCCGCGCGCTCGCGCAGTCCGGGCGTGTGGTCGAGCAGCCAGCGGACGCGCGGCGCGGAGAAGTAGGTGGCCAGCGGCAGCCCGCTGCGCTCGGTGACGATCGCGGCGCCGGGCGCGCGGCCCAGCTCGTCGACCAGGGACCCGGTGCGCATGTCCTGCCAGACGATGGCGCGGCCGATGGGCGCGCCGGTGAGCCGGTCCCACAGCACGGTGGTCTCGCGCTGGTTGGCGATGCCGACGGCCGCGACCTGCTTCGCGGTCACGCCCGCCTGGGCGAGCGCCTCCGGCGCGATCCGCTCCAGGTTGCGCCAGATCTCCATCGGGTCGTGCTCGACCCAGCCCGGCCGCGGGAAGTGCTGCCGGTGCTCGCGCTGCGCCACCGACACCAGCCGCCCGCCGTGGTCGAACAGGATGCACCGGGTCGAGGTGGTGCCCTGGTCGATCGACATCACGTAGCGTTCGGTCACGTTGCGCCCTCTCCCCCGCCGTGCCCCTTTCCCGTCCCGCGGTTCCGCCGCCGCCCGGCCGCCCCCGCGCGGGCCCTCACCAGCGGTTCCCGGCCGTCACCAGCGCGAGCCGCCGAGGTCGCGGGAGACGGCGCGGGCCGCGTCCCGCACGAACGCCACCAGCCGGGGCTCGGGGACGCGGGCGGCGTCGCAGATCCGCTCGACCGCCCCGGAGATCCCGATGGCCCCGACGACGAGTCCCCCGTACCCGCGGATCGGGGCGGCGATGCCGGCCTCGCCGATGGACAGCTCCTCGACCTCGGCCGCCCAGCCGCTGTCCCGGACCCGGGTGGCGGCCCGTGCGAGCAGGCGCGGGTCGGTGATCGTCCGGCGGCAGTAGGACTCCAGCTCGGTGTCGCGGATGGACGCCGCCGCGTTGGCGTCGTGCGCCAGCAGCGCCTTGCCGAGCGCAGTCGCGTGCAGCGGCAGCAGCGACCCGACGTCCAGCGCCTGCAGGGTGTCGTCGGGCCGGAAGACGTGGTGGACGACCAGCACCTTCCCGTCGAGCAGGGTGCCGATCCGGACGGCCTCGCCGCTGCGCGAGGCGAGCGCGTCGGCCCAGTTGATCGCGCGGGAGCGCAGTTCGTTGACGTCCAGGTAGCTCGTGCCGAGGTGCAGCAGGGCGGCGCCGAGCTGGTACTTCCCGGTGCCGCCGTCCTGCTCGACGAAGCCGACCCGCTCCAGGGTGCGCAGGATGCCGTGCGCGGTGCCGCGGGCGAGCCCGAGCGAGCTGGCGATCTCGCCGACGCCGAGACGGCCGGAGCTGGCCGCGAGCAGCCGCAGGATCGCGGCGGCCCGCTCGATCGACTGCACGGGTCCGGGCATGCATCCGATGCTAGTTCTCGGGCCAGGGTGCCGACAATGTCGGCAGCCGTCGTCATCACCGCCGTTTCCGTCCCGAACTGCCCGGATTGTGTGATCTGGTGCACAGGGGAGAAGGCTAACCGGCGCCGGGCGACGGGGAAAGTGTTCGACATTGTCGGCAGCCTTCCGTTGTTTCCGGGTCATTACCGTCCTACGTTCAGGCCAGCCTCATGGGGCTATGCGTCCACCCCCGCAGCGAGGAGCACAGACATGGCGGAACGCCGGAAATTCCCACCGCTGGCCGGTGAGCTCGCCGCCGAGTTCGCCGGGACGATGATCCTGATCCTGTTCGGGGTCGGTGTCGTCGCGCAGGTCGCCGGGGCGAACATCGGCGACCACGACAGCATCGCCTGGGCCTGGGGGCTCGGCGTCACGCTCGGCGTCTACGTCGCCGCGCGGATCAGCGGCGCCCACCTCAACCCGGCGGTCACGTTCGCGCTGGCCACCTTCAAGGAGTTCTCCTGGCGGAAGGTCGCGCCCTACATGGCCGCGCAGATCGCCGGGGCGTTCATCGCGGCGCTGATCGTCCGGTGGAACTACAGCGAGATCCTGGCCAAGGTCGACCCCGGCCACACGATCAAGACCCAGGGCGTGTTCTCCACGCTGCCGGGCAACGGGAGCCTGCCGGTCGGCACCTGGGGCGCGTTCCGCGACCAGGTCATCGGCACCGCCATCCTGCTGTTCGTGATCAAGGCGCTCACCGACGTGCGGAACTCGCCGCCGCTGGCCAACCTCGGCCCGTTCCTGATCGGGCTGCTGGTGGTGGCGATCGGGATGGCGTACGGGTCGGACGCCGGCTACGCGATCAACCCGGCGCGCGACTTCGGGCCCCGGCTCGCCTCGTTCATCACCGGTTACGGCGGCGCCTGGAAGGACCAGAACGGGGATCTCTACTTCTGGGTGCCGATCATCGGCCCGCTGATCGGCGGCGTGCTCGGCGCCGGCCTGTACAAGCTGCTGATCGGCTGGTTCCTGCCGTCCGGCGACGACGCCGAGGTCGACGCCGCCAAGCCCGAGCCGGAGTACGAAGCGGCATGAGCGCAGCGAACCGGGGGGTGTGGGGGGTCGTCCCCCCACAAGCCTCCCGCATGAGCGCAGCGACCCGTCCGTCCCTTCCCACTGGAGGTTCCGCACATGGCTGACTTCGTCGGAGCGCTCGACCAGGGCACCACCAGCACCCGGTTCATGATCTTCGATCACGGCGGCAACGAGATCGCCCGCCACCAGCTCGAGCACGAGCAGATCCTGCCGCGGGCCGGCTGGGTCGAGCACAACCCCACCGAGATCTGGGAACGCACCCGCGCGGTCATCCAGAGCACGCTGAACAAGGCGAACCTCGGCCACACCGATCTGGCCGCGTTCGGAATCACCAACCAGCGGGAGACGACGCTGGTGTGGAACCGCCGCACCGGGCGGCCCTACTTCAACGCGATCGTCTGGCAGGACACCCGCACCGACCGCATCGCCTCCGCGCTGGAGCGGGAGGGCAAGGGCGACGTCATCCGGCGCAAGGCCGGGCTGCCGCCCGCCACCTACTTCTCCGGCGGCAAGATCCAGTGGATCCTGGAGAACGTCGACGGGGTCCGGGAGGCCGCGGAGAAGGGCGACGCGATCTTCGGGACGACCGACAGCTGGGTGCTGTGGAACCTCACCGGCGGGCCGGACGGGGGCGTGCACGTCACCGACGTCACCAACGCCAGCCGCACCATGCTGATGGACCTGGAGACCCTCGACTGGGACGACGAGCTCCTGTCGTTCTTCGGCATCCCGCGCTCGATGCTCCCGGAGATCAGGCCGTCCTCGGCGCCCGGCGGCTACGGGGTGACGCGCGCCGACGGCCCGCTCGGCGGCGAGGTCCCGCTGACGGCCTCGCTCGGCGACCAGCAGGCCGCCACCGTCGGCCAGGTGTGCTTCGCGCCCGGCGAGGCCAAGAACACCTACGGCACCGGCAACTTCCTGCTGCTCAACACCGGCAACGAGCTGGTGCGGTCGAAGAGCGGGCTGCTGACCACGGTCTGCTACCAGTTCGGGTCCGAGAAGCCGGTGTACGCGCTGGAGGGCTCCATCGCGGTCACCGGGTCGGCGGTGCAGTGGCTGCGCGACCAGCTCGGCATCATCTCCGGCGCCGCCCAGAGCGAGGCGCTCGCCCGGCAGGTCGAGGACAACGGCGGCGTGTACTTCGTCCCCGCGTTCTCGGGCCTGTTCGCCCCCTACTGGCGGTCGGACGCCCGCGGCGCCATCGTCGGGCTGTCGCGCTTCAACACCAACGCCCACCTGGCCCGCGCCACCCTCGAATCCATCTGCTACCAGTCCCGGGACGTCGTCGAAGCCATGCGCGAGGACTCCGGCGTCGCCCTCGACACGCTCAAGGTCGACGGCGGGATCACCGCCAACGAGCTGTGCATGCAGATGCAGGCCGACATCCTCGGCGTGCCGGTGTCGCGCCCGGTGGTCGCCGAGACCACCGCACTCGGCGCCGCCTACGCCGCCGGCCTCGCCGTCGGGTTCTGGAACAACACCGACGAGCTGCGCCAGAACTGGAACGAGGACAAGCGCTGGCAGCCCACCTGGAGCGACGAGCAGCGCGAGAAGGGCTACGCCGGCTGGAAGAAGGCCGTCAGCCGGACCCTCGACTGGGTCGACGTGGACTAGACCCGGCCGGGACCACGACGCGCGGCGGGGCCGGGGAACCGGCGCCGGCCCCGCCCGCACCTTCCTGACCGACCACCCCTCATCGGGAGCATGCAGTGACATCCGTAGCCCTCGGCCCTCGGTACCGCGAGGACACCCTGCGCGACCTGGCCGAGACCGAGTTCGACGTCCTGGTCGTCGGCGGCGGCATCGTCGGCGCGGGCGCCGCGCTCGACGCGATCTCCCGGGGCCTGTCCGTAGCCCTGGTGGAGGCGCGCGACTGGGCGGCCGGCACCTCCAGCCGTTCCAGCAAGCTGATCCACGGCGGGCTGCGCTACCTGGAGCAGCGCGATTTCGGGCTGGTCCGGGAGGCGCTGCGGGAGCGCGGTCTGCTGCTGCACCGGCTCGCGCCGCACCTGGTGCGGCCCGTCCAGTTCCTGTACCCGCTGCGCAACCGGGTGTGGGAGCGGGCGTACGTCAGCGCGGGCGTCACCCTGTACGACACCATGGGCGGCGCCCGGTCGCTGCCCCGGCACCGGCAGCTGACGCGCCGCCGGGCGCTGCGGGAGGCGCCGGCCCTGCGCTCGGACGCGCTCGTCGGCGCGATCCAGTACTACGACGCGCAGGTCGACGACGCCCGCTACACGATGATGGTCGCCCGCACCGCCGCCGAGTACGGCGCCCGGGTCGCCACGCGCGCCGAGGTGACCGGGTTCCTGCGCGAGGGCGAGCGGGTCACCGGCGCGCACGTGCTGGACCTGGAGGGCGGCCGGGAGATCACCGTCCGCGCGCGCCGGGTCGTCTGCGCGACCGGCGTGTGGACCGACGGCGCGCAGGCGATGACCGGGTCCCGCGCGGCGTTCGCGGTGCGCGCGTCCAAGGGCGTCCACCTGGTGGTGCCGCGCGACCGCATCCCGATGGGCACCGGGCTCATCACCCGGACCGAGCGCAGCGTGCTGTTCATCATCCCGTGGGGGCGGCACTGGCTCATCGGGACGACCGACACCCCGCACGACGGCGGCCCCGACGAGCCGGTCGCCGACCACACCGACATCGGCTACCTGCTGGATCGGGTGAACGAGGTGCTGCGCACGCCGCTGACCACGGACGACGTCGAGGGCGTGTACGCGGGGCTGCGGCCGCTGCTGTCCGGCGAGATGGACGACACCGCGCGGCTCTCGCGCGAGCACGCCGTCGCCGAGCCGGTGCCCGGCCTGGTCGTGGTCACCGGCGGCAAGTTCACCACCTACCGGGTGATGGCGCGGGACGCGGTCGACGTGGTCGCCGAGGGCCTGGACGAGTCGGTGCCCGCGTCGGTCACCGGGCGGCTGCCGATCATGGGCGCGGTCGGCTTCGAGGTGCTGTGGAACGACCGGCGCCGGATCGCGGCCCGCTCCGGCCTGCACGTCGCGCGGATCGAGCATCTGCTGCGCCGGTACGGGTCGTGTGCGCAGGACGTGCTCGCCCTGGTCGCCGCGGACCCGGCGCTCGGCGCCCCGATCCCCGGCGCGGAGGACTACCTGTGCGCCGAGGCCGTCTACGCGGTGACGCACGAGGGCGCCCTGCACCTGGAGGACGTCCTGGCCCGGCGGCTGCGCGTGTCGATCGAGGAGTGGGACGGCGGCCTCGCCGCGGCGGCGCACGTCGCCGGGCTGATCGCGCCCCGGCTCGGCTGGTCCCGCGAGGACGCCGCCGACGAGGTCAAGCGCTACGTCCTGCAGATCAGGGCGGAGCGCCGGGACGCGCCGGCCGTCGTGGAGCCGCCCGTGACGGCCGCCTAGCCGGCGGTGAACGTCGCGGTCATCGCGGTGACGCCGCCGGGCGCTTCGATCGACAGCTCCCCGTCCGGCGAGCCCGCCGCCGCGAACGGCTGCCGCGCGTAGACGGGCCTGCGGGCGCGGAACGACAGTTCCGTCACCTTCAGGCCCGCCCTGCGGGGTAGTTCCAGGCACAGGATCGCCAGCAGCGGGCCATGCACGACGAGCCCGCCGTGCCCTTCGACCTCGGTCGCGTAGGTCTCGTCGTAGTGGATGCGGTGGGCGTTGTAGGTGAGTGCGCTGAACCGGAACAGCAGCACCGGGTCGGCCGTCACCGGCAGCGTCCATGGCGCCGTCACGTCGGGCGCCTCGAAGGACACCTCCGGCGGGCGGGACGCCGTGTCGCCGCTGCGGTAGACGAGGTCCTGCTCCTCCACCGCGATCTCGGCGCCGTCCCGGAGGA
The DNA here is from genome assembly GCF_041951385.1 of Actinomadura sp. NTSP31. NCBI lineage: Bacteria > Bacillati > Actinomycetota > Actinomycetes > Streptosporangiales > Thermomonosporaceae > Actinomadura > Actinomadura sp. NTSP31. The sequence continues at coordinate 129,425 of NZ_JBGNUT010000009.1, forward strand.
AGGTGTGGCGGACGGTCACGAAGAGCATCTCGCCGCTGCGTCCCTGCTTGACCGCCGTTGAGGCCAGTTCGGCGCGGCGCGTCACGGTGTCGCCGACGCGCAGCGGCTCGCGGACACGGAACCGCCCGCCGGCGAACATGCGCCGCCGGTCGGGGATCGGCGGCAGGAAGTGCCCGGCCATCGGGTGGCCGTCGGGGCCGAGCTCGCGCTGCGCGGGACGTTCGAGGAAGTGCAGCCAGTGCCACAGCGGCGGCAGCTCCTCCCCCGGCGGCTCGACGTCCAGCAGCCCCGCCACCGCGGCCGACGGCGCGGCGTCGATCACCTCGGCCGCCTCCACCGGTTCCGGCGACCAGCCGTCGACGTCGATCATCGCCCCACCTCCCGGCCGTTCGTCGTTCCCCAGGGATTATGCCGACCGGCGGGAACGGCGCCGGGCCCGGGTCCCGCGGCGGGGAACCCGGGCCGGGGACGCCCTACTTCGCGAACGCGTCGACGCCGGTCAGCTCGGCGGAGTACGCCCACAGCCGGGCGGCCTCGTCCGGGTCGGTCGCGTAGGGCCGCACGCCGACGGGCGCGGGCGCGCCAGCCTGCCGGCCGCGGACCTCCGGCATGCCGGCCGGCGTCGGTTCGGCGATGTCGCAGTCCATGCAGTAGACGCCGCCCATCCCGTCCAGCCGCGGCGACGTCGCCGCCCACACCGCCGTCGCGGCGCCCTGCTCCGGGGTCTTGAAGCCCTGGGCGATCTCGTTGCCGTCCTCGTCGATCCACCCGTACGCGATCTTGTCCTCGGTCGGGATGTGGCGCTGCAGCGGCGTGAGGATGCTGCCCGGATGGAGCGAGAACGCGCGCACCGCGTCCTTCGCCAGCGCGTCCAGGTGCACGGCGAACAGCACGTTGGCGGTCTTCGCCTGCCCGTAGGCCTCCCACCGGTCGTAGCCGCGCGTGAAGTGCGGGTCGTCCCAGCGCATGCGGGAGAAGTGGTGCCCCTGCGAGGAGACGGCGACGACCCGGGCGCCGGGGCCGACCGCCGGCCTCAGCCGGTTCACCAGCGCGAAATGGCCGAGATGGTTGGTGGCGAGCTGCGCCTCCCAGCCCGGCCCGACCCGGGTCTCCGGGCAGGCCATGACCGCCGCGTTGCCGATGATCATGTCGATGCCGCGGCCGGACGCCAGGAACCGGTCGGCGAAGGACCGCACGCTCTCCAGGTCGCCGAGGTCCAGCTCGTCCACCTCGACGCCGCCGACCCCGTCGAGCGCCTCCTTCGCCACCGCGGGACGCCGCGCCGGCACCACCACGTGCGCGCCGGCCCCGGCCAGGGCGCGGGTCGTCTCCAGCCCGAGCCCGGAGTAGCCCCCGGTCACGACGGCCAGCTTCCCCGAGAGGTCGATGCCGTCCAGGACGTCCCGCGCCGTGCTGCCGAAACCGAAGCCCGAATCGATCCTGCGTTGCGGAGTGATCATGCACCGTACGCTACGAGTTCGAGCGCACTCCAAGTCAAGCCGGGCGCTGCGCCGGGATCTCGGGGCAGTGGGTGCCGGTGTAGATCGTCGGCATGCAGCGGTTGCAGTGGATGCACAGCGACCGCGTCGCGGGGTCCTCCGCGATCCTGTTCACCAGGTCGGGTTCGCGCAGCAGCGCACGTCCCATCGCGACGAACTGGAAGCCCTCCGCCATCGCCGTGTCCATCGTCGCGCGGTTGGTGACGCCGCCGAGCAGGATGAGCGGCAGGTCCAGTTCGGCGCGGAACCGGCGGGCGTGTTCGAGGAGGTAGGCGTCCTGGTACGGGTAGGCGCGCAGGAACTTCGTGCCGGACATCCGGATGCCCGTCCGCAGCGGCTGCTTGAAGTTGGCGGCGAACTCCTTGACCGGCGCGCCACCGCGGAACAGGTACATCGGGTTCAGGAGGGAGCTGCCCGCCGTCAGCTCCAGCGCGTCGACGGTGCCCTCCTCCTGCAGCCACCGGGCGACCTGCAGGCTGTCGTCGATCTCGAGCCCGCCCGGCACGCCGTCCCGCATGTTGAGCTTCGCGGTGACGGCGATCCGGTCGCCGACCTCCGCGCGCACCGCGCGGGCGATGCCCAGCGCCACCTTGGCGCGGTTCTCGATCGGCCCGCCGTAGGCGTCGTCGCGCTTGTTCAGCCGCGGGCTGAGGAACGAGCTGGCCAGGTAGTTGTGCCCGAAGTGGATCTCGACGGCGTCGAAGCCCGCCTCGATCGCCAGCCGCGCCGCGTCGGCGTGCGCCCGGGTGACCCGGTCGATGTCCTCGGCCGTCGCCGCCTTGGTGAAGCGCATCCCGAGCGGGTTGAAGAACCGTCCGGCCGACAGCCCCCGCATCTTGTTGGAGCTCGCGTCGGCGACGGGCCCGGCATGCCCGATCTGCGCGGACGCGGCGGCGCCCTCGGCGTGCACAGCGTCGGTGAGGCGCCGCAGACCGGGAACGGCCTCCGGCCGCATGTAGATCTGCCGCCGCTCCGTGCGTCCCTCGGGCGCGACCGCGCAGTAGGCGACGGTCGTCATCGCCACTCCCCCGGCGGCGGGCCGCCGGTGGTACTCGATCAGGTCGTCGGTGACGAGGGCGTCCGGCGTCATGCCCTCGAACGTGGCAGCCTTGATGACCCGATTCCGCAGCGTGACGGGCCCGAGCTTCGCGCTTTCGAAGACGTCCACACCGAACTCCGATCAGGGGCGAGGGGAGGCGCCGGGCCCGCGGCCTTCCGCGGGCCCGGTCCGGTCAGAGCCTTTCGAGGATCGTGACGTTGGCCTGGCCGCCGCCCTCGCACATCGTCTGCAGGCCGTAGCGGCCGCCGGTGCGCTCCAGCTCGTGCAGCAGGGTGGTCATCAGGCGGGCACCGGTGGCGCCGAGCGGGTGGCCGAGGGCGATGGCGCCGCCGTTGGGGTTGACCTTCGCCGGGTCGGCGCCGGTCTCCTTCAGCCAGGCGAGCACGACCGGCGCGAACGCCTCGTTGATCTCGACGGCGTCGAAGTCGCCGATCGTCATGCCGGTCTTCTTCAGCGCGTGCGCGGTGGCGGGGATCGGCGCGGACAGCATCCGGATCGGGTCCTCGCCGCGCGCGGAGAGGTGGTGGATGCGGGCGCGCGGGGTGAGGCCGTGGTCCTTGACGGCCTGCTCGGACGCGATGAGCAGCGCGGCGGAGCCGTCGGAGATCTGCGAGGCGAGCGCGGCGGTGAGCCGGCCGCCCTCGACGAGGGTCTTCAGCCCCGCCATCTTCTCCCGGGTGGTGTCGCGGCGCGGGCCCTCGTCGGCGGTGACGCCCTCCAGCGGGACGATCTCCCGCTCGAACCGGCCCTCGTCGATCGCGCGGATGGCCCGCTGGTGCGACTCGTAGGCGAACGCCTCCATCTCCTCGCGGGAGATGTCCCAGTCGCGCGCGATCATTTCGGCGCCGTTGAACTGCGACACTTCGGCGTCGCCGTACCGCTCCGTCCAGCCCTTGGAGCCGGCGAACGGGCCCTGCGTGAAGCCGAGCGGCTCCGCGGCGGTCATCGCGAACGAGATCGGGATCTGCGACATGTTCTGCACGCCGCCCGCGACGACCAGGTCGGACGTCCCGGCCAGGACGGCCTGCGCGGCGAAGTGCACGGCCTGCTGGGAGGAGCCGCACTGCCGGTCGACGGTGACGCCGGGGACCTCCTCGGGCAGCCCGGCGGCGAGCCAGCAGGTGCGGGCGATGTCGCCGGCCTGCGGGCCGACGCTGTCGACGTTGCCGAACACCACGTCCTCGACGGCGGCGGGGTCGACCTTCGCGCGGTCCATCAGCGCCTTCAGCACGTGGGCGCCGAGGTCGGCGGGGTGGACGCCGGCGAGCCCGCCCTTCTTGCGGCCGACCGGCGCGCGGACCGCTTCGACGATGTAGGCCTCGGCCATGGGGGGTGTCTCCTTCGGGGCTAGCTCGCCTGGATGCCTTCGAGGACCATGGCGAGGTACTGCTTGGCGATGTCGTCGGCGGACAGCCGCCCGCCGTGCTGGTACCAGTTGGCCGCGACCCAGACGGTGTCGCGGATGAAGCGGTAGATCAGCGTCCGGTCGAGGTCGGCGCGGAACGCGCCCTCCTCGACGCCCCCGTCCAGCAGGGAGAGCCACATCTGCTCGAACCGGCGCTGCGATTCGAGCAGGTAGTGGAAGCGTTCGCTGGTGGCGAGGTGCTTGGACTCGTTCTGGTAGAGGACGACGGCGGGCCGGTGCCGGTCGATCGAGCGGAACGACTCGACGATGACGCCCTCCAGGGTGTCGCGGGCGCTGAGGCCGGCGGCGAGGACGCGCTCGTAGGCCGCCCACATCTCGTCCAGGAAGGTCGACAGGATCTCGTCGGCCATCGCCTCCTTGGAGTCGAAGTGGTAGTAGAGGCTGCCGCCGAGGATCCCGGCGGCGTCGGCCACCTTCCGGATGGTGGTGGCGGAGTACCCCTGCGAGGCGAACACCTCGGCGGCGGTGGCGAGCAGTTCGGCCCGCCGCTCCGCGCGCGCGGCGGCGGTGCCCTCGGCGTCGCGCCGTCGTGGACTCATGGTCGGTTCCTAAGCGTGCTGGGAAGACACGGAGACGACCTCCCCGGTCATGTACGAGGAGTAGTCGCTGGCCAGGAAGACGATAACGTTGGCCACCTCCCAGGGCTCGGCGTAGCGGCCGAACGCCTCGCGCCGCGTCAGCTCGTCCAGCAGCTCCTCCGAGGTCACCTTGACCAGGTGGGGGTGCATGGCGAGGGACGGCGAGACGGCGTTGATCCGCACACCGAACTCCGCGGCCTCCAGCGCGGAGCAGCGGGTGAGGGCCATCACGCCGGCCTTGGCGGCGGCGTAGTGGGACTGGCCCTTCTGCGCCCGCCAGCCGATCACCGAGGCGTTGTTGACGATGACGCCGGCGCCCTGGTCGCGCATGATCCGCAGCGCGGCGCGGGTGCAGCGCATCGTCCCGTTCAGGGTGATGTCAAGGACGCGGCCCCACTGGTCGTCGGTCATGTCGACGAGGTCGGCGGTGCCGCCGAGGCCGGCGTTGTTGACGGCGACGTCGATCCGGCCGAACCGCTCCACGCCGAGCGCGTACAGGGCCCGGACCTGCTCCTCGTCGGTGACGTCGCAGGCCAGCGAGGCGACCCGGTCGGCGCCGAACTCCTTCTCGAGTTCCTGCGCGGACGCGGCGAGCCGCCACTCGTGCGCGTCGGAGATCAGGACGCGGGCGCCCTCCTCCAGGCAGCGGCGCGCGGTGGCGCCGCCGATCCCGGCGCCGGCCGCGGCCGTGATCACGACGGCGCGGTCCTTCAGCAGGCCGTGCCCGGGGACGTAGGGGGGCGGCGTCATCCGCGAGCCTCTCTGGGGAGACCGAGCACGCGCTCGGCGATGATGTTGCGCTGGATCTCGTTCGACCCGGCGTAGATCGTGTCGGAGCGGGAGAACAGGAACAGCCGCTGCCAGTCGTTGAGGTCGTACGGTTCGCTGTCGGCGACCATCCCGGCGGCGCCGAGGACGTCCATGGCCAGCTCGCCGAGCTCGCGGTGCCAGGTGCCCCAGACGAGCTTGGAGATGGACGACTCGGGGCCGGGGGCGCCGGACGCGACGCCGGCCATGGTGCGCACCGCGTTCAGCCGCATGACCTCCAGGCCCATGTAGGCGCGGGTGAGGCGGTCGCGCAGCAGCGGGTCGTCGATGGCGCCGGTGCGGCGGGCGAGGTCGAGCACGCCCTCGAACTCGCGGCGGAACCCGACCTGCTGGCCGAGGGTGGCGACGCCGCGCTCGAAGCCGAGCGTGGCCATCGCGATCTTCCAGCCCTCGCCGGGCGCGCCGACGATGTTGCCGGCATCGGTGCGGGCGCCGTCGAAGAAGACCTCGTTGAACTCCGAGGTGCCGGTGAGCTGGACGATCGGCCGGATGTCGACGCCGTCCTGCTTCATCGGGACGAGCAGGTAGGACAGGCCGTGGTGGCGGGACGAGCCGGGCTCGGTGCGGCAGACGACGAAGCACCAGTCCGATTCGAGGGCGTTGGACGTCCAGACCTTCTGCCCGTCGATCGTCCAGTGGTCGCCGGCGAGCGCGGCGCGGGTCTGCACGTTGGCGAGGTCGGAGCCGGCGTTGGGCTCGGAGTAGCCCTGGCACCACAGCTCCTCGACCGCGACGATCGGCGGCAGGAAGCGGGCCCGCTGCTCGTCGGTGCCGAACGCGATGATCGTGGGGCCGAGCAGGTTCTCGCCGATGTGGCCGACGCGCGCCGGGGCGTCGGCGAGCGCGTACTCCTCGTTGAAGATCACCTGCTGCCGGACGGTGGCGCCGCGGCCGCCGTGCTCCTCGGGCCAGCCGACGCACGTCCAGCCCGCCGCGGCCATGTGCCGTTCCCAGGCCAGCCGCTCCTCGAACGCCTCGTGCTCGCGGCCGGGCCCGCCGAGCCCGCGCGCGTGCGCGAACCCGCCCGACAGGTTGGCCTCCAGCCAGCCGCGGACCTCGGCGCGGAACTCCCGGTCCGCCGGGGACTCGTTCTGCTTCACGCCGCGACTCTACCAAACAGTTGTTAGAAAGAATCGGCCTCCAGGGCCGGTTCCGCTTCAGCCGCCCGCCCGGCCGCCCGCGCGCGCTCGGGCGCGGGCAGGGCGGACCGCTCCTTGGCGGCGGGCTCCCGCACCCCCGGGAGGTCGCGGTGGAGCAGGTCGAACAGCCGGTCCCAGCGGGCGAGCACCGCGTCCGGGTGGAAGCGCTGCACCGACGCGCGCGCCTCGGCGCCGAGCTCGCAGCACAGCTCCGGGTCCTCGATCAGCCGTTGCAGGGCCCGCGCGAACGCGGCCGTGTCGCCCGGCTCCACCAGCAGGCCGCCCGTCTCCCCGCCCCGCTCGCCGAGCAGCATGCGGACGCCCGGTGCGCAGTCGAACGCCACCGTCGGCAACCCGTAGGCCATCGCCTCCATCACCGACATGGGCACGCCTTCGGCCCGCGACGGCAGCGCGAACACCGACGCCTCGACCAGCGCCTCCTCGACGTCGGCGACCACGCCCCGGAACTCGACCGTGCCGTACAGACCGGCGGCGGCCGCCTGCTCGCGCAGCGCCTCCTCGTCCGGGCCGTCGCCGTAGATGTGCAGCCGCCAGTCCGGATGGCGCTCGTGCACCCGCTGCCACGCCTCCAGCAGCAGGTCGACGCCCTTCTCGTAGGAGAGGCGTCCCACGCAGGCGACCGCCGGGAGATTGAGGGTCGGATAGACGGCCGGGGTCACGTGCAGCGCGTTCGGGACGTGGCCGGCGTTGGTCATGCCGTCCCTGGCCCACGCGTCGGCGTCCTCCTGGGTCAGCGTGAGGAACCGGTCGACGTGCGCGAAATGCCGCTTCACCCGCTCGTACCGCGTGGACTTGCGCGTCGCCTTGTAGGACTCGTGGCTCATGCCGACGACCCGCATCCCCGAGGTGTCGGCGCGCCGGACCCACTCCATCGCCCACACCTGCGGCACGATCACGACGGCGCCCGGACGGGCCGCGGCGAACATCCGCGTCAGGCGGGCGGCGCCGCGCCGCTGGACGGCCGCGCGCCACACGTCGCGTCCGCGCGCCGCCATGTTCAGCCGGTCCCTCAGCCTGCCGGGCCGCCACTCCAGAACCGGCGGGCGGAAGGTGTCGTGCAGGACCTCCACCGCGTAGGAGCCGTCGCGGCCGTGGTGGTGCCCCACCGCCGCTCGCGTGATCCCGACGAGGGTGACGCGGTCGCCGCGTCCGGCCAGCATCCGCGCCATGTGGTGCGCCCAGCGCTGCAGGCCCCCCATCTCGTCGACGTTGTTGCAGACGATGAAGACGTCGCGCGGCGCGCGGTCAGCGGTTCCGGTGGGAACCATGGGCGCTCCTTTCTCCGAAGTAACGGTCCACCACCGCGCGCGCGGCGGTTCCGCGGTCGTGCTCGCCGAACCGCTCGGCGAAGGCACGGCGCCGCGCGGCGTGCGCGGACCCGGCGGCGTCCAGGTCCGCGAGCGCGGCGATGAGCTCGTCCTCGGTCCGCGTGACCGGACCGGGCGCGTGCAGTTCGAGGTCGAAGTAGCCGTCGGCGTGCTCGCCGTCCTCCGGCAGGTGCAGCACGATCGGCCGGTCCAGCAGCGCGTAGTCGAACATGATCGATGAATGGTCGGTGACCAGGGCGTCGGCGAGCAGGAGGAGGAGCGTCACGTCCGGCACTCCCCCGACGTCCCGCATGGCCCGCGCGGCGGACGGCGGCAGGTTCGCCCGGCACAGGTAGTGCGGGCGGACGAGCAGGACGATCTCGTCCCCGAGCTCGCGGGCGAACCGCGCCGGGTCCACGGGCGGCTCCATCCGCCTGACGGGCCGGCCCTTCGGCCCGGTCCTGAACGTCGGCGCGTACAGCACGGCGCGGCGTCCGTCGTCCAGGCCGAGGGAGCGGCGCAGCGCGTCGACCTCGGCGGCCAGCTCGTCGTCCCCGCCGACCCCGGTGACCAGCGGGTCGTTGCGCGGGTAGCCCGCCGGCAGCAGCTCGGCCCGGACGCCGAGCCCGCTGGCGAGGGTGTCCACGTCGTGGTCGGAGCGGACGAGGAAGCAGTCGAAGCGATCCACCATCCGCGCGAGCCGGGTCCGCTCCGACGCGGGGCCGCTCTTCAGCCGGGGCTGGTCGAGGCCCATCAGCTTGTACGCCGACCCGTGCCAGGTCTGGATGTAGGTCGTCTCGGGGCGCTTGCGCAGGTCCGCCGGATAGCCCTGGTTGTCGATCCAGAACCGCGCCCGCGCCAGGGCCAGGTGGTAGCGCCAGGAACCGCGTCTCACCAGCGTCGCGTCGGACGGGAACCCGTCCGTGGACGACGCGTACGACCAGACCGCCTCGACGGGGCGGCCCGAGCGGCGCAGCTCCCGGTAGATGTACTTCGGGTTGTCGGAGAACTGCCGGCCGAGGTGGCTCTCGAACACCACCAGGTCCTTGCGGACGGGCAGCCGGGTCAGCACCCGGTTGAACACCACCGCCTTGGTCCGGCCCGAGGTCAGCGTACGGCGCACGGACCTCTCCAGCCGGCGCGCCCGCCGCCGGCCGAGCCGCGCCGGCGGGCTGGCGGCCGCGCGCGCGACGGCCCCGGCGGCACGCCGCCTCCTCGGGTCGCCGGTCCGGAGCGTGAACGCCAGATGCCCGCCCTCGGTGACGTAGGAGCACAGCGTGTCCCCCGCGAGGCGCGTCAGCCGGGGCCGGACTGGCAGCCCGACCCCGGCGAGGTCCGGCGCGCCGGGCCCGGCGGGCGGCCCCGGCCGGGTGATCATCTCCTCGCCGTCCGCCGTCACGCGGAGCCGGACGTCCCACACCCGGTCGGCGAACCCGAGCGGCCGGATCCGGGCGCTCGGATCGAACCGGGCACGCCACGCCAGCCGGTCGCCCTCGTGGACGATCTCGGCGGGCACCCGGACCCGGCGGGCGCCGCGGCGCCGGTCGCGGAACTCCAGCGACGCCGCCAGCTCCGCGCCGGGCGGGATCCGGCCCAGCGGGTTCAGCACGTGCCCGGCCATGTGCGCGCGTCCGCCGCGCATTTCCAGCCGCGTCACGGTGGCGGCCGGCCGCAGTTCCTTGAGCGGGCACAGATGGAAGCCGAAGTCGGTGACGTCCAGGACGCGGCGGCCGAGGTCGCCGCGCGGCGGGCCCGCGCCCCAGAAGATCCGCCCGTCCCGCTCCACCAGCGGCGCGTGCAGCTCGCACCCCCTGTCCGGGAGGTACTCGGCCGCGGCGAGCGCTCCGGCCTGGTCGCCCTCCTTGATCAGGTAGGCGGCGATCGCGGGCAGCGGGTTCGCGGCCTCGAACACCACCGGGTCCAGCCCGGCCAGGTAGCCGGCGGCCAGATCCAGGAACCGGGCCCGGTAGACCGGGTCGCGGTCGCGCAGCTCGCGCAGGTAGAGCAGCAGGTCGTGATTGACGAACTTGACGTCCTTGGCGTGCTTCAGCCCGTCCGCGCCGCGCAGCTCGAACAGCATGTCGATGCGCCGGTGGATCTCCAGCCGGTCGGCGAAGTTGTGCAGCTCGTCCCGCCGGTTGGAGATCGTCGGCATCACCGTCCGGTCTCGGACCAGCCAGTTGTAGACCCGGTGCGGGATCAGGGCCGTGCGTCGCGCCGCCAAGTAGGCCTCGGCGCTGAACAGCAAATCCTCGTAGTGCAGCCGCTCGACGAACCGGAGCGCGCCGTCCTCCAGGAAGTCCCGCCGGTAGAGCTTGTTGGTCGACAGCGTGTCGTAGAGCAGGTCGGGGTTCTCCTCCAGCGACCCGTACACCGTGCTCCGCTGGTACAGCCACGGATACCAGGGTCGGACCCGGTCCTTGGCGTTCTCGGGCAGGTCCAGGAAGACCCGGTCGCAGCGCCCGGAGACCAGGTCCGCGCCGCTCTCCTGCGCGGCCGAGAGCAGGTTGAGGCAGGCGTGCGGGTCGAGCAGGTCGTCGCTGTCGAGGAACATCACGTACCGGCCGTCCGAGCGTTCGACGCCGACGTTGCGCGGCCGGCCGCAGCCCCCGGAGTTGACCGGCAGGTGCACCGCCCGGACCCGGCCGGGGTGCGCGGCGGCGAGCCGGTCGGCGGCCTCCCCGGTGGCGTCGGTGCTCGCGTCGTCGACGACCACGGTCTCGACGCCGCCCAGCGACTGCGCCAGCGACGAGGCGACCGCCCGCGGCAGCCGCCGGGCGTCGTTGTAGGCGATCACCACCACGCTGACATCCGGGCGCACCCGCATGGGCCATCCCCTTCCGCTCCTCGGCGTGCAGGGATTCCTTTCCCGCAAGGAGGCGTCAAGGGCCAACTCTGATCAAAAGCTGTCAATGCTTAGCATTACCCGACAGGACCCGGCAGATCACCCGGGAACGCCAAAGGCGCCCGGCCGGAACCGGGCGCCTTCTTTCCGCACGAAACGATCTTTTCCGCGCGGTGGCGACGATCAGGACTTGGCGTAGTCCGGGTATCCGTAGCCGACGACTTCGGACTTGTCGCGGACCTTCTCCTGGACGGCATTGCCGGTGTTGCCCTCGACCGTGCTGATCGTCCCGTTGCCGTTGTCCTTGACGACGAGGCCGACGTGGTCGATGCCGTCGATCCCGCCGCGGGACCCGTTCTGCCAGTCGAAGAACACGACCGCGCCCGGGCGGGCCTTCGTGCCCCACTTGCCCTCGTCCTTGAACCAACTGGCGTGCTGGACGGTGTAGGCGTCCCAGCCCATGTTCCGCACGCCGGTCTGCGCGCTGAGCCAGGAGACGAACATGTCGCACCACTCGGCGCCCTTGTAGTCGCCGACGCTGCCGCCGTCGCGCCGGGCGGTCACCGCGGCGTGCGGGGTGGAGGCGTACCAGTCCGCGTACTTGGTGGACCCGTTCCGGCCCTCCTCCACGCCGACCTGCGACTTCGCCAGCTTGATCACGGTCGACGCGGCGACCGTGCCCGCCTTGCGCGCCGAGCGCCCGGACTCGGACCGCTCGGACTTGACGTGCTCGGACCTGCCGGCGACCGCCCCCTCGCGGCTGACCGCGGCGGCGGCCTGCGCGGGGGTCTCGGCGGACGCGGTGTCCCCGCTCAGGGGGTTGAAGATCGCGAGCCCGACCGCCCCGGCCATCACACCCGCCACGGCGACGCCCACGGCCCGGTCCTCGGGGCTCATGCGGGCGAGCGCGGCGCGGGGGGCGGCGCCGTTCAGGCGCAGCGCGCTCAGTCGGGGGGCGATGTTCTCGAAAAGACGATCGAAACGACCGGTCATGCAGGGAATCTCCTTGTCTCCCATGACGCCTACCGGGTTAGCTGACGGATTCGGGCATGGAAGAGCCCTACGGCGCGTACTGACGGACGCGCCGATTCACCCCTGGAACCTTGGGTCCCCGGCTCCGTCCGGTCGGGTGGACCTGGACGGACTCGGCCTCGCACCGCGGAACGCGGTGCCGGATATTCGGATGTATCTCAGCGACTGATCTCGAGGAGGGCGCGCATCGTGTGGCGCGCGTCGCGTGCGGAGCCCGCTCCGCGACCCTCGGCCGCGCATGGAAGCGGCCGGCGTGCAACGCATGGAACGCGCTGCGTGATTCGGGAAAGAAGGTACCAATGCTCAGCGGAAAAGCAAACCAGGAGCAAAAGGATCTTTTGCCTGGTCAGCACCCCTCCGCGAGATGATCGAGCACCCCCGGGCGCGCGGTCTCTGCGATCTTTCTCCGGGGCGCCGGAAACCCTTATGGGAAGGGCGATGCCGATAACCGCCGCGAGCGCCCGAAAAGGTAAAATGATCAAATGGCGCCGGGCGGACTCGGTCGCCCGGACCCGGACCGGCGCGCGTCGCAGATCACACCGGCCCCGCCTTCCCGAGCCGGTGTGCTGTGCATCACCCCCGGCCGCCGGCCGGCCCCGACCAGGGGGATGGTCACTCCACGTGCAGGGCGAACATCGTGGTGTCGTCGGCCGCCCGGTCGTGCTCCATCCGCGCGAGCACCTCGTCCAGCGCCAGCTCCGGCCCCGCCGAGGAATCCCGCAGAATGCCGGTGAGCCGCGCTATCCGCTCGTCCAGATCGGCGTCGCGGCGCTCGACCAGGCCGTCGGTGTAAAGGAAGATCAGATCCCCCGGCCGCAGTTCCGTGGAGATCGTCTTGTACTCCCAGTCCGGCAGGGCGCCGAGCAGCGGGTCGCGATGGACCTCCAGCGGCTCGGCGTGGCCGTCCCGCACCAGGATCGGCGGCAGGTGCCCGGCGCACGTCCATTCCATGACGTGCCGGTCCGGCCGGTAATGCCCCACGAGGGCGGTGCCCGTCGCCGGCGGGTCCATGCTGCCGACCAGCTCGTTCAGCCAGCCCACCAGCCGCCCCGCCGGCTCGCCCGTGCACGACAGGCCCAGCAGCCCGTTGCGGCTGCGCGCCATGGCGGCCGCGGCCGGCAGGCCGTGCCCCGCCGCGTCCCCGATCGCGAACAGCGCCCGGCCGTCCGGCATCACCCGGGTGGCGAACCAGTCGCCGCCGATCCGCGCCGTGCTCTCGGCCGCCAGCGCGCGGATCGCCACGCGCAGCCCGGGCAGCTGCCCGACCTCCTCCTCGTCCGGCAGGATCGCCCGGCGCAGCGTCACCGCCACCTTGCGCTCCTGGGCCGTGCGCGCCTGCTGCTTCAGCATCTGCCGGCGCGTCTCCGCCAGCGCCCGCTCCACCCCGCGGCGCCGCGTGATGTCCTGCGACACGATGTTGATCGACACCGGCAGCCCCGCGTCGTCCAGCACCGGCTCGGCGAACACCCACAGATGCCGCGGCGCCCCGTCCTTGCCGATCACCCGGTGCTCGGCCTCCACCGGCTCCCGGCGGGAGAACATCGTCTGGACGGCCTCCTCCACCAGCGGCAGGTCGTCCTCGGCCACCACCTTCGGCAGGTCGTGCGGCGCGGGCGGCACCTCGTCCGGGCCCAGCCCGTAGTTGGCCAGCATCTGCGGCGTCCAGTCCGCCTGCCCGGTGACCAGGTCCCACTCGCCGAACCCGATCAGCGCCAGCCGCTCCACCCGCTCCAGCCGGCGCGCGCTGCGGTCCTCGCCGGAGTGGTACCGCCAGGTGGCGCAGACGCCCGTCGGCACCTGGACGCACCGCACGCTCATCCGCGACGAGCGCGACAGCCCGCCCTGGACGGTCGAGTACATGATCGAGTCGCGGTCCAGGGTCGTCCCGCCCTCCAGCACCGCGACGTACTCCTCGAACAGCCCGCTGAGCGCCGCGCCCGGGTCCGTCCGCAGCAGCCGCAGCCCGGTCAGCTCCTCGGCGCCGCGCCCGAACAGGTCGCGCGCGGCCCCGTTGAGCTCGGCGTACAGGAAGTCCTGGACCTCGCCGTCCGGGCCCCGCACCGGCACCAGGTGCGCCGCCGAGTCCAGGGTCCCTTCCAGCAGCCCCCGCGCCACCGGGTCCGCGGGCAGGCCCGCGATGAGGCCGTCGTCCCCGTCGGTGTCCTCGGCCGCCAGCCGGTGCAGCAGGTCCTCAGCCTCGGACACCACGCCCCGCTGGGCGGTGCCCTCCGCGCGGGGCGGCCGCCTCCCGGCCACCACCGCGCCCTCCGTCCCGGCGCCCCCGCCCTGGACGACCATGGCCGCCGCCTCCGGCAGCTCCATCTCCAGGTCGCGGGCGAGCCAGATGAGGTGCTGCAGGGCCTCGCCGGGCGGCACCCCCAGCCGCCGGGCCAGCACCACGCGCGCCTCGGCCATGACCGCGCGGTCGTGCGCCGCCCCCCGCAGCCCCTCGAGGTCCGCCGCGTGCACTCCGGGCGGTCCCCACGTGCCGTCCGCTTCCGACACCCAGTCCCCCATTCGGCGTTTCATGCCCTGGGAGAAAAAAGCTACATACGTCGGCGAAGGTCCGTTGGCCGCCATCTTCGTTAGCAGCCCGGATCTTTACCCGTCTTTTTCTTTTCGCCCCGATAAGACCGCTTTCACTGACCTTCCGGGAACGAACCCATGGGCGTCCCTGTGACCCGCATCACATGCCCGGCCAGCGACGTCACGCGCCCCGCCGCCACCTCGGCGGACGTCCCCTCCGGATGCAAGGTCAACACTACGACGATCTTGCCCCTGACCAGCCCCGTCGTATGAAGCGCGGGCCGCCCGAGCCCCAGCGCCTCCGGCGCCGGCCGCCCGTCCGGCACGTCCTCGAACCCCGACCACCCCTGCTTGACCGCCCACCTTCCGGGCAACGCCTCGGGAATGCCGAAGACCTGATCGAACCCGTCCGCGCCCCGCACGGCCATCCTCCGCAACTCCCGCAGAACGAACCGCCCCTCCGGCACCCCCACCGCATACCGATAAACCCGCACGACATCCCCAGCACTAATCCCCGTGTATCCCCACCACCCGGACATCCCCTCCGGCGGCGGCACCGTCTCCCGCAACCCGATCCGCCGCACCATCCGCTCAACGACCTCCGCCCGCCCGCCCCGCTCCCACACCTCGTCCGCCGCCGCGTCATCACTCGCCCGCAGCATCGCCTCCACCAGCTCCCGGTCCCTCCCCCGGACCACGCGCCCCCGCAAGCAGTCGAGCGCCAAGAGAATCTTCACCACCGACGCCGCCCGGAACACCTCCGCCGGCCGCCGCTCCACGACCGTGCGCCCCACCGCCAGATCGAAGACCGCCCACGAGGCCCGCACCTCACCGCACCCCGCCCAGAACCCGGTACGCACGACCCTCCAGACTGCGCTAGAGTAATCACGCCCGCTGCGGCGGGCACCGGGACGTAGCGCAGTTTGGCAGCGCACTTGACTGGGGGTCAAGGGGTCGTGGGTTCAAATCCCGCCGTCCCGACAGAGAAAGACCAGGTCAGAGGGGCTTCGGAGATCACTCCGGAGCCCTTTTTCGATCTTGAAGGTCGATGGGGAGCCAAAAGGGGAGCCACCGTCACCCGATCTACGCCGACTTGCTCGGACCGAACACCGCGTCGACGACCTCCGCGCCCTTGGTGATCACCGGCCGCAGCTGATGCCGGTAGACCTCCCCGGTGACCGCCGGCGAGGAGTGCCCGCACAGATCGGCGATCGCCTCGATGGGCAGCCCACCGTCACTCATGATCGAGACGAACGAGTGACGCAGTTCCCGCGGCGACCAGGTCTCCCCGATCCCCGCCTTCTTGGTGATGAGCCGGAACGCCCGCCGCACGTTGGCTGCGTCCAGCGGTCGGCCGCTCGTCGAGCAGAACACCAGGCCGTTGTCCTGCCACACCTCCCCCACTTTGAGCCGCTGCGCGGCCTGCCGCGTGTGGTGTTTGCGCAGAGCCTCCGCCGCCCGTAGTGGGAGTTCCAGCGTCCGGCGCGACTTTTCGGTCTTGGTGTCGCCACCGGCCCGCACAGACCGCCACACGTAGATGGCGAACCTGTCGTGATCGAAGCCGGCCTTGACCACCGGCCGCCATTCTTCTTCGTCGACCCACGCCACGACGTGGTCCCATCGCAGCGCCCGCGCCTCTTCAGTACGGACGCCCGTCAGGAGGCTGACCTCGACGTAGGCGTGCAGTCGCGATGACTTGGCCGCCTCGAGAACGGCCTGAGCCTGATCGAGCGTGAGAGCCCGGCTCGGACGCCCGGCCAGGCCCTTGGGCGTCTTGACCAGCTCGGCCACGTTCCGCACGACCATGTCCCGCGCCTGCGCCTGCCGGATCGCGCGCTTGAGGATCGAGTGCACGAGCCGCAGGGTCCGGGTGGACAGCGAATCGGTGAGCCCGTCGAGCCAGGCGTCCACGTCGTCCGCCCGCAGATCCCCCAGCCTGGGCTTGCCGATCAGCGGGATGACGTGCTTGCGAGCGAGACTCCGGTAGTTGATGACCGTGTCGTCGTCGAGGCCTCTGAGACCCTTGGCGAGCCAGCCCTCGACTGCATCCCCGACCGTGTAGTTCACGGGAGTCTTGACCCCCGATTCCAGGTCGGCGACGGCCTCCTTGAGCCTGTCCAGAACCTGACTCTTGGTCCTCCCCTTCCGCTTGAGCCGCTTGCGCTTGCCGTCCGGCCCGAAGCCGAGGGCCACGGCTCCGGTGTATCCCCCCTTCTCCTGGTAGATGGTTCCTTCGTACTTACCGATCAAGATCTTGCTCAATCGATCGCTCCTCGCGTCGGTCGAGATACTCCTTGATCGCTTTCCTGATGACCCAGGACACGTCGCGTTCCTGCGACTCCGCGTACGTGGCAAGGCGCTGCTTGAACGCCATGTCCACCCGCACCGCAGGCAGGGTCGTCCTGTCGTCGGCCATGCGTGCATCTCCTCTCGCCAGTTGCGTGTGCCGAGGTGAGATCGCGCTCGCGTCGGTGGAGTTATCAAGAAGCGAACCTCGGGCCCTCATCGGAGAGGCCCGAGACGGATGCGTAGCACACCGTAGCGCAAGCACTACACCGAGTGCACATCACTCTTCGACTGAGGCGACGAAGTCGGCGAGTTGTTGAGCGGTGATCCGGCGGAGCCGCCCGATCTTGATACTGCGCAAACGCCCGGTTCGAAGCAGAGCGAACACTTGGTCGCGGCCGACCTGCAGAATCTCCGCGACCTGCTTCACCGTGTACACCTGGAGCGTCTGCCCTTCCGGGTTCTCTTCAGTGGGCACCTGGCTTGCCCGCAGCGTTCTGGCGGCGACACGCGCAGCCGACTCGGTCACGGATGCAGGGCCAAGTGACGGGGTGTTCGAAGCCGTCGCCGACGTTGACGAACAGGAAGGCGGAGAAGTCGATGTGGCCTCGAGCGGCCCGGATGAGGACGCTGGTGGATTGCCAGCCGCCGAATGGCGGCCGGTCTGGGGCAGCGGCTTGTCCTGCCGCTGATGGTGGTTGGGCATGGTCCTCCGGTCAGGTTGAGGCGTTGGCTGTTGGGCGGGTGGCGCCGATGTATTGGTGTTCGCGGTAGGGGTTGCCGGTGAATTGGGAGATGCGGACGACGTCGCCGGTCTGTGGGGCGTGGATCATCTGGCCGTGGCCGTAGTAGAGGCCGACGTGGTGGATCGTCGCCGAGTTGTGGATGTCGGTGGCGAAGAAGAGCAGGTCGCCAGGGTGTAGTTGGTTGCGGGGAATGTGCGGGCCGGCGGTGTATTGGGCGGCGGCGATGCGTGGGAGTTGGATGCCGGCTTGGGCCCAGGCGTATTGGGTGAGGCCGGAGCAGTCGAAGCCTTTGGTGCCGGCGCCTTGGGCGGTGCCGTAGGTGGGGCCTGCGGGTCCGCCGCCGCCCCAGGAGTAGGGGGTGCCGAGCCAGTGCAGCGCGGCGCGGATCGCGATGGCGCCGCGTCCGCTGGCGGCGGGTGTGGTGGTGGCGGGTGTGGTGGTGGCGTAGGCGGCGGCTTGGGTGAGGACTTGGTGGACGTACCAGTCGGCGTGGTTGTACTGCCAGATCGCTTGGTAGAGGTGTCGTCCGCCTTGGCCGGCGTGGTTGGCGCACAGGTAGTGGGCGGCGCCGTAGATGGCGTCGGCGGGGTTGTAGCGGTCGGTGTGTCCGTCGTGGTCGCCGTCGATGCCGTAGGTGGCCCAGGTGTCGGCGAGGAACTGCATGGGGCCGGCGGCGCCGGCGCTGTTCTCACCGGCTTTCACACCGGGTGCGGTGGAGCGGCCGTGGTCGGATTCGATCTTGCCGATCGCGGCGAGGATGTTCCAGCCCAGGCCGGGGCAGGTGTATGCGGCGTCGAGGTACCAGCGCAGGTAGGCGGGTGGGATGTCGGTGCGGGCGAGCCGGGTGGGCGCTCCCGCTGCTGATCCGGTGTCTGCGGCGGGGGCTTGTCCGGCGAGGAGGAGGACCAGCGACAACGGGAGCGCCAGGGCGGCGGCGCATGCGGTGGCGGCGGCCTTCACCGGATGGGCCGCCGCGGGACCGGGGGGTTAGTCCTGGGCGCCGGTGCGGGCGCGGCGTTGGGCGCGGTACCCGGCTCCCTTACGTGAGGGCTGGGCGGGGCGGGCGGGTTGGTCGGTCTGTGGGTCATCGGCGGCGTCCCCCTGCTGGTGGGGCTGCCGCAGCACCTGTCGGACCGCTTCCCAGGAGTAGCGGAAGTCCTTGCCGGTCTTGAGCGCGGGGATCTGCCCGGCGTTGGCCATCCGGCGGACGGTCTGGGGCGACAGGCCGAGTTTGGTCGCGAGTTCGGCGGTGGTGAGCACGTCGGGGTCGCGGCCGGGCGTGTCGGTCATCGCTGGGGCTCCTGGGGTTGCGGTCATCGTGCGGGTGGTCCCTTCAAGTGTGGCGGATGCGGTGCTGCGGAAGCACGTTGTGGATCGTGTTGAGTTCTGAAGAAGGTGTTTGGCGATGCTTGCGCTCCATAATGCTGCCACGTACGGTGATGCTCGATCAACTCACAGCAACGATTCGGGGGTAGCGGGTGAGTCTCCGCCAAACCACAACAACCCACCACCGACCAGATCCGGCACCGACCGCGCAGGGCGCCGTGGATGTGGTGGTGGCCGGCGCACACGGCGGCGCCGGGACCTCCACGCTGGCAGCGCTGCTGCGCACGCCCTGGGACATGGGCTCGATCGAGCACCTGCTGGAGCTGGACCATCCACCGCTGGGCGCCAAGGGACGCCCCATCGTGCTCGCGGCGCGCAACACCGCGGTGGCGGCCACGCGCGCAACCGCGGCGGTCGGGGTGCTGCACGAGTGGGACGAACAGGTCGCGGCGCTGGCGATCGTCAGCGACGGCGGCCCCGAAACGCGTGACGCCACGGCCCGGTTCGCGCTTCTCCAGGCGCGCGTCGGCGGCATCGTCCGCGTCCCGCACGTCCGGCAGCTGCGGCTGGCCGAAGACCCCGCGCAGGTCCTCCTGCAGGGCAAGGCACGCCACGCTCTGCAGCAGCTCCGCGGCCTGCTCGACCGGACCGGCGGCGACGCCGCGACGCACCGGCAGGGGGTGGAATGCTCCTGATCTCCCTCATCGTCCGCGCAGCCGAGATCGGCGAACTCCTGGGCGGGCCGTCGCGGCCGCGTCCGCAGGACGGTGCGAGCCCCGGGGTGCCGGTGCCCAATCCACCGCCGTCGCCGCCGCCGGGGATGGACGCCAAGATGAACACCCTGTTGTCGTGGGGCAAGTGGGGCGTGCTGATCTGCGGCGTCGCCGGACTGTTCATCTGCGCCGGGCAGATGGCCATTGGCCGCAAGAACCGCTCCACCTTCGCCGCCGACGGCGCCACCGGCATCCCCTGGGTGCTCGGCGGGCTCAGCCTGGCCGCGACCGCGGCCCCGATCGTCGCGGTGTTCTTCAAATGACCCGGCGCTCTTTTACCGGCCGTCCCCGCGCGGCCGGCTCATCGAAGCGGCGCACGAGCCGGTACGTGCTCGCCGCGATCGCCAGTGGCGCCGTGGTCGGCGCCGGCACCCATGTGGTGCTCCCTGCTCCCGACCCGACGCGGCACATCACGCGGACCGCCGGCCCGCCCCGCCTGTCCACTGGGCGGCTGGTGGCTGCTGCGCAGGTGTCGTTCGCCGGGGTGATGTGGCGGGACTACCACGGCGTCACCCTCCCCAGCTCCGTCGGTGACGGGCCACGCAGCACCAGCGGTGATCTGGCGTCCGGGTTTACGCGGACACCACTGGGGGCGCTGCTGGCGGGGGTCCACATCGCGGTGCGCGCCAACGCCCAGTGGGGCCCGAAAGTGTTCGAGCCGACCATCACCAAGCAGGTCATCGGCCCGGACGCGCAGGCTCTGCTCGCTGCTACCAGCGGCTTGTACACCAAACGGCGCGGGCACCTGCCGGACGGAGCGGCACTGGGACGCGCCTACGTGGTGCTGGAAGGGTTCCGCTGGCAGGCCTACTCTCCCGACACCGCCAGCCTCGATCTGGTCTCCGCCGGCCCCGGCGACAGCGACATGACGGTCCGCGCCGCCACCCGGATCCAGCTGCAATGGCACGACGACGACTGGCGCGTCATCGCTCCCCCAGGTGGGACGTGGGGCGGATCAGCCGCCTCGGTTCCCTCTGCGGACGGCTACATCCGGTTCCCGGGTGGTGGTGCGGGTTGATGGCGCTGTCCCCGCTGGTCCCGGCGGATCCGTGCTCGTCGGTGCTGGACCCGGGCTGCGTGCAGACGGTCGACAACGACGACCATCCGTGGGGTCCGCCGATGCCCGACATCCCCGCCGAGATCGGCGGCCATGCCCTGGACGACGCGGCCAAGGCCTTCCAGTCCGCGGTCGGGTGGCTGATCTCCCACACCGCCTCCTGGTGGGTCAAGACACCCTCACCGAACCTGGAGACCGAATCGGCCATCGGCTACCTGCAGCTGTTGGTGCAGCCCTTGACGGTCGCGGTCGCAGTGCTGGGACTGCTGGTGGTCGCCGGGAAGATGGCGCTGACGCGCAAAGCCCTGCCCGCGGTGGACGCCGGACG
This sequence comes from Actinomadura sp. NTSP31, assembly GCF_041951385.1. Classification (NCBI taxonomy): domain Bacteria; kingdom Bacillati; phylum Actinomycetota; class Actinomycetes; order Streptosporangiales; family Thermomonosporaceae; genus Actinomadura; species Actinomadura sp. NTSP31. Next base: position 150,202 of record NZ_JBGNUT010000009.1, read on the forward strand.
CGGCCTGGTGGTCCTGGCGACGGTGACCGTCATCGGGACCGTGCTGCCGAACCTGCTGCTGCAGTGGGGCGACCAGTGGTGCGGCTGGATGCTGGACGCCTCCTCCCACGGCGACTTCGCCAAGCGGATGGCCGCGATCGTCGTCATCCCGACCGGGACGCCCGCCGCGCTGGTGCTGGTGCTGTGCCTGGTCGCGCTGTTCATCGGGATCATCCAGGCGCTGTTGCTGCTGTTCCGCGGCGCCGCCCTGGTCATCCTCGCCGGGCTGCTGCCGCTGGCCGCCGCCGGCGGGCTCACCGCCGCGACACGGTCGTGGCTGACCCGCGTCGGGGGCTGGATGCTCGCGCTGATCTTCTACAAGCCCGCCGCCGCGGCGGTGTATGCGACGGCGTTCACGCTGATCGGGAGCGGGAAGAACCTGCACTCGGTGCTGATGGGGTTCGCGATGATGCTGATCAGCCTCATCGCCTTCCCGGTGCTGCTGAAGTTCTTCACCTGGACCACCGGCGGCGCCGAGTCCAGCAGCGGCGGCGGCATCCTGGGAGCGCTCATGGGCGGCGCCACCGCGCTGGGCGCCATGCGCGCCTACGGCGCGGCCGGCGGCTCCACCGGCGCTGGGCGAGGTGCGGCCGGCGAGCACGCCGACTTCCTCAACGAGCAACTCGGTGACCAGGACAACACCACGTCCGGAGCCGAACCGCCTGCCCGGCCGGAGCCGGCCGCTGAGCAGCCGACTTCGGACCCGCCTTCGGCCCCCGGCGCCGCCGACTCCGCGACCGCCCCGGGCGCGCCGTCGGGAAGCACCCAGCCAGGCGCCGAGCACTCGGCAATGGCAGGACAGACCACATCGGCGACCGGGCAGGCCGCCGGGTCGGGCCCGGACGGCCACGGTGAACCGGTCGGACCGGCGACCATGCAGACCTTCGAGCGCGAGCGTCATCGCGGCGAGGACACCCTGCGATGGATGGGCAACCCCACCGGCTCCACTGACACAACAGGCAACAACGGCCCGTCCGGCGCGGTCGGAGATGGAGGTGGCTCTGGTGGGGCATGAAGTTCGCACCTACGGCGGCTGGAGGCGCCGACACGGGATCGGGCTGCTGGGTCTGGACACCACCGCCACCTTCATCGCGCTCGGCGCGGCGATGCTGCTGGTCCTGGTCGCGGCGACCGCTCCGACCGCGCTCATCTACCTGCTGCCGCCTAGCGCGCTGGTCGGTGGCCTCGGGCTGGTACGGATCGGCGGTGTTCCGATCGGGCGGCACGTGGCGGCGCGGTGCCGATGGCGCTGGGCGGTGCTACGCGGCCACAACCGCTACCGCGCCGGAGTGGTCATCGACCATCCCCGGGCATTCCAGCTACCCGGCGTGCTCGCGCCGCTGACGCTGCTCAGCGCCGAGGACGGCTACGGCGGCCGGTACGGGATCGTGTGGGACCGCCGCACCGGGCTGCTCACCGCGACCTTGCGGGTGGTGCCGGCCTCGACCTGGCTGGCCGACCGCGCCGACGCCGACAGCTGGGTCGCCGCCTGGGGCGGCTGGCTCGCCGCCCTCGGCCACATGCCCGCCATCCGGTGGGTCACCGTCACCATCGACACCGCACCCGAACCCGGCTCCACCCTCGCCGACGCGGTCCAGCAAGCCGTCGTCGCAACCGCACCGCAAGCGGCGCGGACCATCATGGGCGAACTGGTGCGCACGGCCCCGGCCGCCGCCGCCGATGTCGACACCCGCGTCTCGGTCACCTTCGACCCCAAAGCCTCAGCCGCAGCGCCCAAGGACCTGTTCGAAGCCGTCGCCGACCTCGGCCGCACCCTCGACGGGCTGGCCTCCCGGCTCGGCGGCTGCGGCGTGTCGGTACGGGGGCGGGCGACGGCAGCGGAGATCGCCGGGACTGTGCGTACCGCGTTCGACCCGCACTCCCGCGGTGAGATCAATCGATTGTTGACCGGTTCCCACGCCGCCGAGCTGCTCAGCTGGTGCGATGCCGGGCCGGTCGCCGCGACCGAGCACACCGACCACTACGAGCACGACGGTGGCGTCTCGGTCAGCTGGGCCTGGCACGAGCCGCCCCGCCAGAACGTCCGCTCCGACATCCTCGCCCGGCTCGTCGCGCCCGGCCCGTTCCCCAAGCGCGTCACCCTGCAATACAGGGCACTGCCCGCCGCAGCAGCCAGCCGCGTCCTGCAGCAAGAAGTGAACGCGGCGGCGTTCCGCGCCCAGTTCCGGCGCCGGACCGGACGGGACGAAACCGCGCGCGACAGCTGGGACTCGGCGCGCGCCCGCCAAGCCGCCGCCGAGGAGGCCATGGGCGCCGGAGTGTGCCTGGTGTCGATGTACGCCACCGTCACCGTCACCGACCCCGAGCAACTGCGCCGCGCCGTCGCGCACATCGAGGCATCCGCCGACGCGGCCAAGATCCGGCTGCGTCGCCTGTGGGGCAGCCAAGCCGCCGGGTTCGCCACCACCCTGCCGTGCGGCATCTGCCCACCCGAACTCTCCCACCGCCTTCTGCACTGAACCGGAGACACCGCCCTTGACCAACGTCGAAGCCCAAGCCATGGCCGAGCCACTCGCCCCGCCCTGGGGATGGCGCGACCCCGGCGCCGGACGCGCCGCCCACATCGAACCCGCACCCGAATACCAGGCCACCACCAGCCAGGTCTGCGGCCTCTACCCCTTCACCGCCGGCTCCGGCACTCCCACCGTCGGCACGCCGGTCGGACGCCACGAGCTGTGGGGCGAGGTCGTCTGCCTCGATCCGCTGGCCTGGCTGCGTGAGGGGCTGGTCACCAACCCCGGCATGTTCGTCCTCGGCCAGCCCGGCACCGGCAAATCCACGCTGGTGAAACGGCTGGTCACCGGCGCCGTCGCCACCGGGGCCACGCCGATCATCCTGGGCGACACCAAACCCGACTACACCCGCCTGGTCGACTACCTCGGCGGCCAGGTCATCCGCGTGGGCCGCGGTATCGACCGCATCAACCCGCTCGACGCCGGTCCGCTGGACCAAGCACGGCGACGCCTGACCGGGGCCGACGCCGAGACACTGCGGTGGGAAGTCCGCTCACGTCGGCTTTCGCTGCTGCTGGCGCTGGCGACTCTCGTTCGCGAGTCCCGCATCACCAACGCCGAAGAAGTCGTTCTAGGTCGGGCCATCGACCTGCTCGACGATCGCCTGGGGCACGCGCCCACCATTCCTGATGTCCTGTGCATCTTGGAACAGGGCCCCGACGAGTTGCGGTCGGCGACGCGCACCGACACCGGCGACTCCTACCGCGCCCAGACCCGCGACCTGGTCTTCACCCTGGACCTGCTCATCTCCGGGTCCCTGGCCGGTGTCTTCGACGCCGCCACTACTCGGCCCCTGAACCTGGACGCACCTGCGATCAGCGTCGACATCTCCCGGGTCCGTGCGGCCGGGGACAAGCTGCTCACCGCCGCGATGCTGTGCACCTGGGCCTACGCCTTCGGCATGGTCGACGCCGCCACCGCCCTGGCCGACCTGCACGCCGCACCCCGCCGCTCCTACCTGGGCGTCATGGACGAACTTTGGCGCGCACTACGCGGCGCACCGGGCCTGGTCGAGCACGCCGACGCCCTCACCCGCCTTAACCGCGCCAAAGGCATGGCCTCCATCATGATCACCCATTCGCTTGCCGACCTGGACGCGCTGGCCACCGAGGAAGACCGCGCCAAAGCCAAAGGCTTCGCCGACCGCTCCGCCATCACCGTCCTGGCCGGGCTGCCGCCCCGCGAACTGGCCCGGGTGCATGAGATCACCCCGCTCACCGGCCCCGAGCAGCAGCTGGTCACCTCTTGGTCGGCGCCGGACTCCTGGCAGCCCGGCTCCCGCCACCCCGGCCGCGGCAAGTACCTCATCAAGACCGGCGAACGCCTCGGCATCCCCGTCGAACTCTCCCTCGTCGGCCCCGAGGCCGACCTCTACGACACCGACCAGGCCATCCGGGCCACCGCATGACCCGAGCCCTCGGCCCCCGCGCCTCGATCCTCGACACCAACGCCGGCGCCGCCTGGCTCATCCTTCTCGCCTGCTGGACACCCATCGCCGCCCTCGGGCTGGTGTGGGCCTCAGCCAAGCTCGCCGCAGCCGCGACCAGCGGAGCCGTCGCGCCCTTCGGCACGGACTTCGCCCTCGCGCTCGCCCGCCGCCACTTCCAGACAGCCTGGCCAGGGACTCCAACGCCGCTCGTTCTGCTCATTCTCGTGCTGCTGCTCGCCGCACTCGGCAACGCCATCTGGAGATTCTGGCGCCGCATCGCCGAACACCTGCCGCAACCCGGGGACGCGGTCGCCGCACTCGCCGACAATCCCGGCCTCACCGAACTGCAGCCGTCCGCGACCGCAACGAAGGCCGTCGCGCTGCGCCGCTCCCTCACCACACCGCCCGAGCAGCTCGACCGCGCCGACATCGGCCTGGTCCTCGGCGACGTTCTGCTGCCCGGCGACCGGAGCGGACCTACGCTGTTCGCCTCGTTCGAGGACACCGTGGTCGCCTTCATGGCGCCCCGCTCCGGCAAGACCACCACCCAGTCGATCCCGCACGTGTTGTCGGCGCCCGGACCGGTCATCGCCACCAGCAACAAAGCCGACTTGTGGGCCGCCATCTCCACCGTCCGCGCCGAACGCACCAAGGGCCGGACCTGGCTGTTCGACCCCCAGCACATCACCTACCAACCCCAGACCTGGTGGTGGAACCCGCTCGCAGGGCTGACCACCGTCGAGGACGCCCACCGCCTGGCCGGGCACTTCGTCCTCACCGTCGACGACGGACAAAAGAAGGACCTGTGGGGACCGGCCGCCCAGGATCTGCTGTGCGCGCTGTTCCTGGCCGCCGCCACCTCCGGCCGCTCCCTGCACCACATCGCCCAATGGCTGGACGAACCCGCCGTCCCCACCCCGATCGAACTGCTGCAAGAGGCCGGGTTCCAGCTGATGGCCTCCTCCCTGAAAGGCACCCAGAACGGCGCGGTCGAGACCCGCGACGGGATCTACCAGACCGCCCGCACCGCCGCCAAAGCCCTCCGCGACCAGGAGATCCTGGCCTGGGTCACACCGGCCCGCGACCTGCCGGTCTTCGACCCGCACACCTTCGCCGGCACCCGCGACACGCTCTACCTGCTATCCAAGTCCCTGTCGGCCGCGGCGCCGCTGATCGCCGCGCTCACCGACACCACCATGCGCGCCGCCGAACGCCGCGCCGAACAATCCGGCGGACGCCTCGACCCGCCCCTGATCGTCGCGCTCGACGAGGCCGCCAACATCTGCCGCATCGCCGACCTCCCGCAGCTGTACTCCCACCTCGGCTCACGCGGGATCATCCCGGTCACCATCCTGCAAAGCTACGAGCAGGGCGTCACCGTCTGGGGCGAACCCGGAATGGCCGCGCTGTGGGGCGCCGCCACCCGCAAACTCATCGGCGCCGGCATCGACTCCCCCCGCCTCGTCCGCGACCTGGCCACCCTCATCGGCCAACACGACGTCCCCGTCCGCTCCATCACCTACAACGACGGACGCGCCAGCGAACAGATCTCCCTGCGCCGCCAAGAGATCCTCGACGCCGCCGACATCCGCGCCCTCCCCAAAGGCACCGCGCTACTCCTGGCCACCGGCACCAAACCCGCCCTGATCCGGCTACGCCCCTGGTACCGCAGCCCGCACGCCACCGCCATCAACACCGCCATCAAGAACGCCGACACCGCCATCGCCGAAGCCGCCCGCCGCCACTACGGCCAGCCCGAACGCACCCAGCTGCCGGAGCTGGACGCCTAATTCCGCGTCCCGCCGCCCGAGGAATCCGACGAGCGAAGGGTGACGCCGTCATGCCCGACTTCAGAGTTCAGGAGGCTCGATGCCCGTCGAAGACGCCGCGGCCAGTCCCGGGGGCGAGAAGCTCAAGCCGCTGTATCCCAGCCTGACCAGCTGGGTGACGACCCACTTCATTCCGATGTACCGGCGCACGCTCGGCGGCGAGTTCCGCTGGTGCGCCCAATGGTGGCACCACGGCGAGGCGATCTCCCGCCTCACCGCCCTCTGGTACGCGTGGGAGGCCATGCGCCTGCAGGGCGCCACCGGCATGGCCCTGTGGTACCGCGACCACCTCGACCACCAGCTCCCCGTCCTCCTCGGCCCCCGCGGGCCCTTCTACCAATGCACCGAGAACGAACACCTGGCCCCGCACGAAGCCCGCGTCGCCCCGGTCCCCGACGGCTGGCTCGGCCCCGACGATGTTTTCGTCTCCGCCAAGTACTGACCGGGGCCCTTCCCCACACCCCACGCCTTCACCGGAGATCCGCATGCCCGATCGCATGGAAGCAACCGCACTGGCACTCGACGCCTACCAACAGCACCTGCTGCCCGACGCCCTTCCCAGCCACCGCACCGACCAGGCCCTGGCCGAGCGACTGGTCCAGTCGTTGCTCGAACAGCTCGCGCGCTACGCCGACCAGAACGGTCTGGACGTTCACGACACGCTGGAGGAGTTGCATCAGCGCAGCATCGACCGCGGCGGCCCCGAGCCCAGTCCCGTCCACAGCTTTCGGCTCGGTGCCCAGGTGCAGTTCCGGCAGCAGGACATCGCCACAGGAGCCGAGCCGCGGTCTCCGCACCGGCGCGGCTTCGTTACCGCCCTCACCGAAGCGCCAGGCGGCGAGGCACGATGCACGGTCCGCATCCCAGCCGTCGCCGAAGCCGTGCACGTCACCGCGTCCGAGCTCGAACCGGCGGACCCACTCCTACCTGTCGCCACGCGAACAGCCGGGGTCGTTCATCATGCGTGCGACGCCGAAGCGACGATCATCGCCCTCACCGCCTGGCTCGAGCGCAACGCCGACACCGCTCCGGCCACCTTCCAGGAACGGCGGGACGACCTGACGCGATTGTCCGAGGCCCTGGCCAGCTGGTCCGGCGGCAGACCCGAACAGATCGCCCGTCACCTGCCCGGACGCATGCCTGACCCCGCTCAGCGAGCAGACGCAACGGCCGCAGACCACTCTCGCACGGCTCCGGCCGCGCGCCTGGCCGCAATGGGCTTCCCGCAAGGCCCCACACCCATCCGACCCGACGACCCACCCGTCACCAGGCTGCCGGACCGCTCCACCAGACATCCGCGCCGCCCCTAGGCACTCGACACCACACCACCAGCTCATCGATGTACGGAGGTTGTATGACCGAAGCCGGCGCCGAAGAGTTCGCCGAGTTCGGAGCCGCAGCTCTCGATGCCTTCCAAGCCCTCTTCGAGCAGACCGAGCACCTCGATCACCGCACCGACGACCAGGACGCACGCGAGCTGATCGGCGACCTGCTGATCGACCTCATGCACTACGCCGAACGCCGCGGAATCGAGTTCAACGACATCGCCGCCGAAGCACAGGCCTACTACGACACCGAACGCGACAACCCCAACGCCTACGCCATCGGCTCGACCGTCCAACTCCAAGGGCCCGCAGCCCACGAGGCCGTCCTGCTGGGGCAACCGACCCGAGGCAGCGTCACCGGCATCTTCGTCTCCCACCAGGGCCAGACCGAGTACTACGTGCGAACTCTCGGACAGACCAAGAACCAACCCGTCCTCGCCGCCGACCTCGAGCCCGCGCCGCCCTTCCCCACCACGCCCACAACACAAGGAGTCGTCAAGGACCCACTCAAAGCCGAGCAGCTCCTGATCGACACGGCAACCCGTATCGCCTCGGCCGACGTCCACAGCCTGCAACCCAGCCCGGACGACCTGCGAGACCACCGAACCCTGCTGGACGCGCTCACGGCCTGGAACGACATGTCCGAGCGTAACGTCACCGACCTGCTGCTGAGCAGGGTCGCCGAGCACCTGAACGCAGCAGAACCGAACGACATCACCAAGCCGCCGACCTCGGAACCGGCTGCTCGGCTCACGCCCGCCCAACTCGCCGCCCAGGCATTCCCGGTTCCCCTTGCCGACGACATCGCCGGCGAACAGAAGCCAGCAGCGACCCGCGCCTCACGCACACGGCAAACACCACCGAGCCCCAGCCGCTGACCCGCCGCGCAGCCGCCATCCAATCGACGAACAGCAACGCCATGGAGGATCTCCTGAAACACCAGTTCCAGTACCTCACGCGCCAGATCAAGGCCGCCGACTCCATCCCCGCCCTCCTCACCTCCGCCTTCATCGGCCTCGATCTGATCGAACGCACGACGACCGTGCTGCCCGACATCGGCGACGACCAGGCCCTTCTCGACTACGAGAGCGCGACCATCGCGGCCATCGACGCGTGGTGGGCGCTGTCGCAAGCCCCCACCCTCGCCTGGCCCGGCGCCGCGCCCATGACCACGGACGAGAGCCGAGAGCTCGCCGAGACGATCGCCGGGTTCGTGCTGGTCGTCACCGAGGCGATCCTCAATGTCGCGTCCAAGTCCGCCGATCCGGGCGACCGCACGGCGTGCCTGCGGGCCGCACATCACGCCGGCCGCCTGTACTCGGCTTTGAAGTAGGAGCCCATGACCGACTACGACCCCAACGCCACACAACTGGCCCGCGCCACCCAGATCGTCCGGACCTACGAGCAGCGCGCCTTCCCCGGCGGCGGCTCCCTGCTCGACCGCGACCCGCTCTACACCCAAGCCCTACTGAGCGCCCTGATCGGCGATCTGGAGCAGTACGCAACCAACCACGACATCGACTTCACCGACGTCGTCACCAGCGGCCTCGCCGCCGCCCCGCGCAACACCACCGGCCACGCCTTCTACAAGGTCGGTGACGAGGTCCGACTCAACCGGCAGGGCGACCGATGCGGCACCATCGTCGGCTGGACGACCAGCAAGTCCGAGACCGGGACGACCTACCTCGTCGAGGTCCCCGGCATCCCCCATGTCCTCGCCGAACCGGCCGCGCACCTGGCGCCGGCGCCGCCATTCCCGCGCACCGAGACACTTCTCGGCACCGTGGCACATGCTGACCAAGCTGAACGCAGCTACATCAGTCTCTCGGCCCGCCTAGGCACCGCTAAGGCATCCGACCGCCGCGCCCTCGAACGTGACTGCGACAACCTGATCGCGGCGCTCAGTTCCTGGACGGGCGTCTCCGCCGACCAGCTTCGGGACGAACTCGGCCCCAAGCCGCCGCCGAACGCCCCCGCAGGCCGTCCCCGCGACGCCGCAGCCGCCGCCAACGACTTCCCGCACGACATCACCCAAGGCATTCCGCCCACACCGCCATCGCCCACCAGCCGCCCGCCTAAGCAGGCAAGGCGTCATCGAGGCCCGGCCCAAGCCGCATGACCACCGGCAGGAGAACCCAGATGCGGAGGACCACAGGCCACCAACGCGGCCTCGCCCGGATCCGTCCCGGCCCCACCCGCGCACCGCAACAGCCCCAGCCACCCGAGCCAAGGACCCGTAGATGACCCACGAGAACGAGCACGCCCAGGTCCGCCAGACCTGGTTCACCGAACTCCTCACCACCGCCCTCAACGACCTGGCCCACGCCGAACGCGTCATCACCGCCTTCGCCACCCAAGAACCCGACGGATTCATCGCCTGGGGCATGGCCGAAGGCGAAGCCACCCAAGCCCACCGCGCCCTGCGCCGAGCCCCCTCTCTGCAGGCAGCCGCGCCCACCGACCACGACACCGCCAACGCGACCGCCGACGCCCTGTTCGACCTGGCGAGCAAGGTCTCCAAGAGCCTGGTGCGCGCCGCCGAACTGGCCGGCGACCCCGACGACAAGATGGCCTGCCTGCAAGCAGCCCTGCACGCCAGCCGGCTCCGCGAAGCCCTCCGGTAGCCGCCGTGGTCACCTTCGGGGAGATGACCGCGCTCGCAGCCGAACATCTGACCGACCTCAAGCACGCCATCCACGCCCCGGACATCACCCATCAAGCCGCCCAACCAGCCGTCCGAGCCGAACTCTCCCAGCTGGCCCACGTCCTGGTCCGCTACCACGACCAGATCGCCACCGGCTTCGGCGTCCCGCACACCCACGACCACGGTGTGCGGGACGCCGCCCGCCGCGCCTCCGCCCTGATCACCCACGCCGAACAACTCCTCGGACCCCGCCCCACCACCGAAACACCCGAAACCGTCCTCGCCGAAAAGATCCGCTGCGTCTCCATCGCCCTCGGCTGCGGCCTGGACCTGCTCGCCTCCCACGCTCCGAGCACCCTGACCCATCCCATCTCGGCTGATGCACCCGCCATCGCCGCAACCGACACCGCCCGCACCCTCCTGCACCGACTCAGCGACCACACCGCCACTGTCGCTCATCTGGCAAAACACACCGGCGGACCGTCGGAAACCGCAAGTCGACCACTCCTGACCGCCGCCGTCTTGTCACGAGTGTTCGGCAAGAACGAACGGCCACCGATCAACCCCGTCCCTCTCCACCGCACGCCCGAACGGATCCCTCCCAAGGTCGACGAGAATCTCGCTGAAGCCGTCGCGGGTATCGGCGCGAGTATCCAACGTCTGAAAAACCCCACCACGCCCGACTCAATCGCCACCTGGCGCTACCTGGCTCGCGCCGCGGCCATCACTTGCGACCTCAATAGCAAAACCATCCTCCAGCTCACCCGCCGGATGGAGGAGCTTAACGAGCTCCAGCACGTTGCAAGGCTCAAACAAGTCACTCAATCCGTCAGAGCAACCAGCGGGCGGTGGAAAGCGATCATCCGGCGTTGGGACACCTACGACAGCTTCGGTCACCCCGCCGCCGGTATGGCCACCGACGCCAGCGATCTGATCATCCGCCTCGGCCGCCTCATCCATACCGACCCCGCATGGACACCCAGCCCCCGCGCATCCCACCAGGTCAGGCCGCCTGACCAACTCGCCGCCACCATGTCCGACGCAGCACGCGTCGCCACTGTGGCCCTCAAAGCCCTCGAGGCCTGCAACATCATCGCCGCCCACCACCGGACCGCCATCAATGACCTGGCAGTCATCGGCGTCCTTCAACAACAGCAGCAACGTCCGACCTTCAGCCCACGCGTCCCCGCGTCAATCCGTCGCCTACTCGGCCTCTATGAAGCCGCCGAAACTCAAGGCGCCGAAACCATCACAGTTGCCGGACGCACCATCGAGGCCCTTTCAAGCCACAATTCCCGCTACACCGACGAAGCCCGCCTCATCATCCGCCGATCAGCCACATCCGGTCAAAGCGCGCTCGCCGCCGCAGGCTTCCCTGCCCCCATCGATGAATGCCTCACCGCCCCACAGGCGGTAGTTAGCCCGACCGCACCGACAAGCAAATCATCCAACACCCAAAAGCCTAATGTTCTATAACACGGATTTTCGTCCTGTATCTGTGGTGTCAAGTGCCCCGCCATGTGACAGTGGCCTCGCCGGTGAGACGGCGGCTCGTCAGGTTGATCATTGCGGCGTGGGGCATGGCTTCGGATCGGGTCGGCAAGGTTTCGTAGTCGCGGGCCGGGCGGCGGTGCGACATCAGCCAGCCGAACGTGCGCTCCACCACCCAGCGCCGCGGTAGCGGCACGAATCCTTTGGTGGCGGGGTCGCGGCGGACGGGCTCCAGGTCGATGCCCAGGGTGGCGGCGTGGTCGATGACCTTGTTGCGGTAGGCGGTGTCGGCCCACGCCTTGGTGATCGTCGGGTGGGCCGCGGCCACACCGGTCAGTAGCTGCATGCCGGCGGTGCCGTCCGGCACGCTGGCCGCGGTGACCAGCACCGCCGGCAGCAGTCCGAGGGTGTCGGTGATGATGTGGCGTTTACGGCCCGCGATCTTCTTGCCTGCATCGGTGCCCTGGCCGGCGGTGGGCACGTCGACAGTGGTCTTGACGCTTTGGGAGTCGATGATGCAGGCGCTGGGCTGGGCCCGGTGGCCCTCTTGCCCGCGGACCAGATCGCGCAGCAGCCCCGTGAGCTGGGCGAACACTCCGTCGCGCTTCCAGCGGGCGATGTAGACGGCAGGTCCCGCTGGCGGTCCGCTGCAGGATCCGGCCACGGACCGGACCCGAGCGCGTTAGCCCAGGTCCGCGTCCCTGGCGCGGGCACGCTGCCGACGCTGGGCATGCACCCGTTTCACTGTCCAGTGTGCGGCCGCGAAAGTGCCGGCGGCAGCCAGGCCGCCAAGGTACTCCGACAGCGCGGCGAGCAAGATATTCATGCCCGCCCTTCCGCCGTACTGCGTGCCGCGGCCGCACGCTGTGCGTGCTGGTTGCCGAGGCGCTTGAGCTTGCGCCGCACCCGCTCCCCGTACGCCACCGGATCTGTCGCGCGGGCAAGCATGGCAGCCTCAGCCCAGGTGTTGGGCTGCCAGTGTGCCCATGCCAGAACGACCATCCGCTCCTGCCGGGTCAGGGCGTCGAGCACGGCGGCCAGCCGAGGGTCGTCAGGGACGGCACCGAGCGCCAGCTCGTCCGGCGGCGGGCTGCCGGAAACCAGGTCGTGCAGCGTGGCCCCGCTCTCGCCGAAGGGGGTGTCCAGCAGCAGCACCCGCTGATGGCCGCTCTTCCGCCGCCAAATGGGGGTGAGCTGCCGATGGGCCTGATGTATCTGGGCCCGCAACCAGCCCATCCCCCCGTGCACGGTGTTCCTCCGGCCGCTCGCCGGCCAGCTGAGCAACGCCGTGTCCGCGGCTTCCCGCCACTGGGGCCCCGTCCGTCCCGCCAGGATGTGAGCGGCCTTGTCGAGGAGGTTGCCGGGTTCCATGGCTGGGATGTATGCCTCGCCAGGTTCGAACCACGCACCCCACATGCCACCCCAGATCTGGCCGCCCGGATGCAGCCTCATCTGCAACAGGTCCAGCGGCCTCCAGAGGTCGCGATCATCATTCTGACGCCAGAATCTCTCCGTGCCGTCGTCGGCGCAAAGAATTCGCACCCCCTCATACCCGTCGCTGCCCTCCACCCCGTACGCCATCGCGTCCCAGTCGCAAGGGTTCTCAGCGCTCCCAACCGTGCGGGCCGGTGCGGCGCCGGTCGGGCCTTTGGAGACCGGAGTCGGGTCCTGCGGAGCCGCCGTACGGCTCGGACCGGATGGCGTGGGCTGTCGCTCCTGCGGCTGTGGCGAGACGTTCATGGCGCGACCTTCTCCCATGGATTCGAGTGTCCGTCACTCTTCGTGCCTGAGGGCTGGCTCATCCGGCAAAAAATCTTGCCCAACCACTAGGTGATCTGCATCACACCCAATCGGCCCCCCTTTGGGTCAGCTGGCTCCTGCTTCGCCTGGTGTCAGCGGCATTCGCGAGGTGGCGCCGGGCCGCGCCGTGGTCTGCTGTCTCCGGTGGCGATGTCGGCGGTGAGGTCGTCGGCCTCGCCGCGCTGCCGGTGAGCGAAGTCTTGCAGCGCCGTGGTGAGGACGAAGGAGGTGTCGGCGTCGGCCACGTCGGGCACCAAACCGGCCTCGATCGCGACCTCCAGCCAGGCGCGGACCTCCGGCAACGCCTGGTCACGCTGGGCCTCGGCCAGCTCCTAGCGGTGTTGGGAGCGCGACTTCTCGTTCGGATGCGCGCCGGGCGGCCGGCGGACGGGCGTTCGCCGTCCGTGGATCACCAGCCGCTGAACCTATCGGCCGGGTCTACCGGTTCCGGCGAGGGTGGCCAGCAGCCGGTCGGCTTCGCCGATCGGGTCGTCGGTGGTGGCGTCGCGCCATCCGGTGCGGATCTTCGACAGGGTCTGGTGGACGCGTCTGGACTCCACGCCCGACAGGTCGTCGCGCAGGTTCAGCACGGTCCGCGCTGCGACGTCCGGGCGCTGCCGGTTCAGTTGCGTCAGCGCCAGTCGGGCGCCGATCAGGGCGCGGGTCCGCCGTTCGACCGGCCGGCGGGAGTCGACGGAGGCGGCGAGGTGTTCCTCGGCGCCGCTGAGGTCCCCAAGGTGGGTCAGGGTCAACCCGACCTGATGGGAGAACGATTCGCGGCGGTAGTTGCCGGTCACGGCGTCGTCGGGGCGGGAGTCGGCGTGCTCCAGCTCGGTCTCGGCGGTCCGCAGGAGCGTGTGCGCGCGGCGTTGGTCATGTGTGGCGGCGGCGCTGGCCTCGGCGCACATGCCGGTGATCCACGCTCTGGTTCGAGCGGGCGATCCGGCGCGGATGCCGTCGGCGGCCGCGTCGGCGAGGTCGCGGCCGACACGGTGATGGCCGAGTTCGACCGCATGGACCGCCAGGCTGCGTAGCACCGTCGAGCGCATCAGGTCGTCGCCGGCCTCGTCGGCCAGGCGGACGGCCATGATGTAGTAGCGCTGCGCCAGGCCGGTGCGCACCATGTCCGCGCTCATCCAGCCGGCGAGGTAGGCCAGTTGGGCGGCCGCGGTGAGCAGGGCGGGGCGGGCGCGGCCGGTGGTTCCGCGCAGCAGCGGCGCGACGTCGCCGGCCAGGTAGGCGGCGACGGCGCCTCGGGCGTGCCCGCCGCCGTACAGGTCGTCCAGCCGCCCGAACGCCGCGGTCGTCTCACGGATGCGGCCGACGTCGCCGGCGCCGCCGCGGCGGGACGGGCCGGTCCGCGAGGTGATGGCGTGGGCGGGGCGGGGAAGCGCGGCGGCGGCTAGGGAGTACAGGCCGAGGGTGAGCGTGGTGCGGCGCTGGAGCATGTCGTCGTGTCCTAGTCGGGTGAGCCCGGGGCGCCGGTGACGGTGTCGTCCTGGGTTGCTCTGGAGGGAGTCGGGCCACGGGTCCCGTCGGGGGACCTCCTACCGACCCCAGCGGCTACATGCCCAGTTGTTCGGCGGCCATTGCCGTGCCTTGGACGCGGGCCGCGATCTTGGCGAACGCGATGTCCCGCGATGTGGAGGTATCGTCGGCGAAGGGGGCGAAGCCGCAGTCGTCGCAGGTGCCCAGGCGGTCGGCGGGGAGATGGCGCGCGGCGGCCAGGATCCGGTCGCGGACCTGCTCGGGCGTCTCGACCCGGGGGTCGATCGGGTCGATGACGCCGATGAAGATGCGGGCGTCGGCGGGCAGGTGAGCGGCGACGACGCTCAGGGCGCGATCGGGGTCGCTCTCGCCGGCCATCTGGAGGTAGAAGGCGCCGGCGTTGAGGCGGAGGAGTTTTGGCAGCAGGCCGGCGTAGTCGACGTCGAGGCTGTGGGTGGAGTCCTGGTCGGCGCCCGGGCAGGCGTGCACGCCGATCCGGGTGCGCTCATCTGCGGAGAACCGTTCCAGCACCCGGTTGTTCAGCGCGATGAAGTCGTCCAGCACGCCGCCGGAGGGATCCAGCTTGAGCGACAGCCGCGCTTCGGTGAAGTCGAGCTGCACGGTGTGCGCACCGGCGTCCAGACAGGCGCGGATGTCGGTCTCGGCTGCGTCCACCAGGTCCTGCAGGAACCTTTCGCGCGGGTATCCGGCGATGCCGTCGGGCGGGTACAGCAGGCTCAGCGCCGACGGGGCGATCACGGCCTGCTTGACGGGCACGCTCGCGTGGCGCTGCGCCGCGCGCAGGTAGTCCACGGCGTGGCGGGTGTAGCGGAACGGCCCGGCGGTCAAGCGCGGCAGTTGCCGCTGGTGCCCGTCGGCAAACGGGATCACCACGCCGTCGGACGCAAGGCCCGGCAGTCCCTCGACCGGGTAGGTGACGAAGCTCGGCTTGGCCTGCTCACCGTCGGACACCACCGGCGACCCCAGTTCCTGCAGGCGCCGGACGGTATCGCCGACGGCAGCGTCGGTGCGGGCCGGCCTCTCCGCCGCAGGGGCGGCCAGCAGCGCGGCCGGGCGGGGGATGCTGCCGATGGGTTCAGTGGGGAGTGACATACAGCGACCCTACGCACACCCACAGCATGCAGATAGTCACGTTTAGTAGTCAACGTCCTCACCTCCCCACATCCCTGACCCCGCCGGTCACGGTCGTTCCAGGATCCATAATGTCCGGATGTGGCCCGGGGTGAGGGTGGGGGGTGGTGAGTTGCCCGGATTTTGGGGATGGCGGCTCGGTGGCAGCGGTTAGGGTCCGGATACCTGGTCACCCGGGTCGATGATCGAGAGATCACCTCAGTCGACTGGGTTATCTAGCCATCGGCCATCCCGCATGACCGTGCGCCCAACGAATTCGTGAAGGCCGTTCCAGACCTGAATGCGCATGGGGTGCAGGCGTAGGTAGACAAACATTCCCTCCGGGTAGGTACGAGGGTCTGTGGAGACCTTGGCGTAGTGCTCGGCGATGTCAGCGTCGATGTCGGGGACGTCCACAAGCGACGCACTGGTGTCGATCATGACGACGTCGCCGGTGTCGCCGAGAGCGACCCTAGCCTGTGGGTGGGCTTTGATATTGACGGCAGTGCGGCTCTTGGCGAAGGTCGCGGTATACAGAGTCGAGCCGTCCCAGGCATAGGCCACGGGGATCAGATGCGCACCATGGCCGTCGCTGCCGGTGGCCAACCACATCTGGAAGCCGGTGTCGAGCCGGTTTCGAGCATAAGCTCGCCGCTTGGCCAGGCTGCGCGGGACCGGGATCGAGGCAAGTTCTTCGTCGGCGTGCACGACGATTCCCCTTCACTTGGGTGTGAGTTCTCCTCCCCTGCCGGGAGGCTGTACCTCTAGACGAACGGCGCGGCGCACACATCGACAGATCGCCTGATTTGACGAGTGCGTACTGGCCCCGCATTCGCCTCTTGGGTTCTAAGGATGGTCGCAACACCTGACCCCCAGGGGTGTTGCTACGACCAAGGCGCGGCGCACGGGTGGACCCAGAAACCGCTGATAGAACCAGGGAGCACCCAAGGGCGAGGCCGTTCTCCTGGGCGACCTGAGCGACCGCCGAGGCGATCGCGGGGTAGGTGCGGCCGGTTGCGGTGACGCTTGCGCAGCGGCCGGTACCCGGCGGGGCCGAGCTGGGCGAGTTCGCCCTCGATATCTACTCGCCTTACATGGCGGACCGGTCCCCAGGCCGCTGATCTGCCAGTTGAGGCAACTACCCCAGACAAGCACGGCACCCGGTGAACCTCGCGGTCGATCTCCCGGCGGTCCACCTGGGACCTAGGATGTGGCCTGCCTCCATGACAACGCTGCAATCGCTGGTTTCCCTGAGCGTAGCCGCCACGAGCGCGGCCGTCTCTGCGGCTTCCCAGCGCACGGGCGGAGTACGTCCTCGCGCCCGCCGAGAGCCCGGCTCCGGCTCCGGCGAGCATCCCGCTCGCCGATGCGGCCGCGCTGCCCCTGGTCGGCCTCACCGCATGGCAGGCCTCCCCGATCCGGGGCGGACGGCAAGCCGCAGGCAGAGCGGCACTCCGGCCAGCGACAGGACCGGCAGCACGAGGGTGAGCCGCCAGGTCAGCCACTGCGTCACGACCCCGCCGGCCAGCGTCGCGCTCGCTGAGAAGACCGCCATCGTCGCGCCGATGGCGGCCAGGACGCCGGCGCGCCGCTCCGGCCCGCCGGCGGCGGCGAGCGCCAGCGCACCAGAGGTCGTCGCCCCCGAGCCCGTCGCCAGGACGGACTGTCCGGCGACCAGGACGCCGAGGTTCGGGGCGAGCAGGATCATCGTCGCACCGAGCCCGAGGACCAGCGATCCGAACAGCAGCGTGGCGCGGACGCCCCGGGCGTCCGCCAGGCGTCCGAACAGCGCCGTCCCCACACCGAGGACCAGCGCGTGCACCGTGAGGACGCGTCGACTCACCGCTAAGGCAGCCGGCTACATGCTGCGCCATCGAGCTTCGCCGAGTCGTTGAAGCCGACGGTCGCGTTTCACCTGCGTACTCCTGCTCGACCATGCGCTTACACCGTGAGGATTGCTGTGTGCGCGGCGGTTGCGAGGATGCTCTGTGTTCGGAGGGGGAAGCCGAGGCGGTTCCAGTGGAAGATGACGTGGTAGGCGAGAACGCGGCGTAGTCCGCGCTCGAGGGTGCCTGCGCGGGCAGAGGTGCCGAGAATCTGGCCGGCGCGGCGGAAGGCGTCGGTCCATTCGACGGTGAACGGGAGTGGGCCGATCTCGCTCAGTAGTGGGTCGTCCTGGTAGAGGTCGGCGGACATCAAGAGCCGGAGGGACTCGGCCATCGCTTGGAGTCGAGCCGCCGGCACGTCGGCGGGTAGAGGGCGTTCTTTGGCGACGTGGTGCCAGGCGTCGCCTTGTTCGTACCATTCGAGCCCGGCGGCGCGGAACAACACGGTGCACAAGAGGATGGACAGTTCGCGGCGACCGAGTCTTTCCTGGCCGGTGGGCAGCATGTTCAGGATGGCGTGGCTGTCGGCGCAGAAGAGTTCGTGTGCGACGGCCATGGCCTCGGAGCCGCCGAACGCGGTCGTTTCCGGTTCGTAGACGCCGTGCCACCAGCTCTGGATGATGCCCCTGGCGGCGAGTTCGTCCAGTGCTGAGGTGAGGGTGGTTCGCCGGTGAGGTGAACCTCTTCGGAGACGCACTCGCCAGCACGGGTGCTTGCGGATGAACCACCATGCGGCCGTGGAGGTGGCGTCCAAGAGCGGGGCGAGGTGGTCGGCTGCGGTCTTTTCAGCGTGCGGCCAGTCGGGGAATTCGATGTAGAGCTGGCACCAGTCGGAGTGGCTCTGGTGGTGGAGTGCTTGGCGACCGGCTCGCTGGTAGGTCTCGACGGCTGTGGCCAGGGTGGCGGGTGACATGCGGAAGCAGTCGGCCACGTGCTTGAGCGGTGTTCCGGCCAGGACGTGGAGTACGGCGTCCTCGGCCCTGTTGAGCTCCTGTTGTGTTGCCGCCTGGCGTGTCGGGTTGTCCGTCTGCTGATCGTCTTGGAGACGGTTCAGTTGATCAGGAGGCATGCGTCCCATCCTGAGATCGGTGCTGCGTCCAGGGCGGCGGTGTGCAAGGCGAGGATGGTGCCGGCGTTGCCGTCCAAGAGGCCGGGTTCGGTCCCTGGGCCGGTGATGGTGTGCTGGACGAGCTCGTCGGCCAGGTGCGGGAGGACGGTTGCCAGCTGGGGTGTGGTCGCGTCGCGGGCGGCGCGCCAGGCCGTTTGGTACGCACCGGCCCAGCCGTGGCAGAGGCCAGGGCCGGTGAGCTTGGCGGTCTGGGCGTCGTCGGTGAGGCAGTCGTGGAGAGCGTTCTCGAAGAAGCGCTGCCGGGAGGCGTCGTTGAGGGCGATGGCGGCGAGCTGTCCGGCGCGGGCAATTCCGGGTGTGCCGTAGCACCAGCTCGGGCGGGCAGGGCCAGGCTGCCTGCTCGTACCGGCGTGCAGTTCCGGACGGGTGATGTACTCGGGCCACCATGGGCCGGCGTCGCCTTGCTGCTGCCAGATATCGAGCCAGGTGCAGATCCTGTCGATGGCTTCGTGGTGTCCCTCGACGATGGAGCCGGGTCGGGCTGCCTGGCTGAGCAGGAGGAGGGGGCCTGGGATGCCGTGGGCGGCGCCGAGGTTGGCATGGCCGCCGAGGTGATGCGTCGTGGGAATACTGCCGTGGGGGTCATGGGCAACCCACCATCCCGGTAGTTCATCATCGTCCGTCCGCAGTGGCCGGCTGAGTGCGACGAGGTAGGTCAGGATCCGTTCGAGGGCGCTGCCGCTCGGATCGCGGCGCAGCAGGTGGGCGCCGATTCCCGTCAGCCCGTAGAAGATGTCGTATTCGCCGAAGGCGGGAAGTTCCCCGCGACCGATGCGGGCCATCGCGGCATCGACCCGGCGATGGGCGAGCCGGTGGACGTGGGTGTCCAGAGTCTTGAGCGCTCGGGCGTACCGGTCGCCAGGGTGGGCTGCGACGTGGAGGACGAACGCCAGGGCGGGGGCACCGAGAAACAGTCCGGTGCTGTCGGCAGCGCTGATGGTGGCGGCGAATGCTCGCCCGATGTGGGCGTGCGCGTCCTCCCACGTCCCGGCGCCGATGTGAGCGCGTTCGACGTGCATGAGGGCGATTCCGGCGGCGCCCTTGGCGAGCGATTGCGCCATCCACATCTCGTCTGCGGGAGGGGCAACTGGAGTGGCGAGATGCTGGACGAGCCGGTCGGCGAGTTCGGCCGCGGCATCGCAGGAGCAGGCCAGCGGTGTCATCGTGCCCTCCTGGCCCTGGAGATCCGGCAAAGTGCGGCGCTGCGGACGAGGTGGCCGGTGAGCCGCTCGAGGTCGGGATCGACACCGACAGCACGCACGTGATGGAGATGGAGGAGGGATCGCAGGACCGACAGCGGGTCACCCTGGAGCTCCAGCGCGGCTCGGTATTCGGTCAATGCGCTGCGGCGGGCCGTCCAGGCGGCGATGAGGTGCGGTCCGTCTGCGAGAGACCGGATCGCCGCGGCGTCGGCTCCGGGCTCGGTGAGGTCGGCTGCAAGGCCAAGGCACTGCTGTACAAGGGAGCGGTCGACCGGACCGGCCGCTCGCGGCAGATGCCGGACCAACCAGTCGAAGCATTCCTCGGGCGAGGTGGTGACGCCGAGCGCCAGGTCGATCATGCTGACCGCAGCAAGGACGTGGGGTTCTATGCCGGATCGGTCGGCCGTGTTGAGTTGCGCGAGGGCGGCAGAGGAGTCGGCGGCGAAGACGGCGTGGGCGGCTTTCATCGCTGGTCCGTAGCCGTAGCGGCTGGTCTGGGGCTGGTAGGTGGCGAAGCTGACCTCGGCAAGCAGTCGACGATGGTGGAGGTCGGCTGCCCAGTCATGGACCGCCGCGGCGACCCGTCCGTACATCGCGGCATCGGTGAGCTGCAGGTAGAGCGCGAGGTACTGGTCGCTCTCAGGGTGGGCCATGCGGCGGTGGCGGTGGAACCACCACTGCGGTTGCGGCGTAAAGGTCTGCAGCAGGCCCGGTAGGTGGGCGGTGAGGATCTCGTTGTAGCGCAGTGGATGGGCGTGGATGCGGGCGTACAGGACGCTCGAGCGTCCCGGCAGATGGGCCCCTCCGGCGACCACAGCTGGGGATGGTCCTCTGGGTACGGCTGGGCGAGCGGTAGCGGGCTCGGCGAAGGCCAGCGGGAGGAGGAGTTCGTGAGCGCGTTTCCCGATCCAGGCAAGGTCGTCCGGTGATGGTGCCTCGCGCAGTTCGAGCCGGCGGGCGCTGTCGAGGCGGGCTCGTAGCAAGGCGCGGTGGACGGGATGGTCGAGGTCGAGTGGCAGCCGCTGGCCGTCATCGACCATGGTGACCCGGTCGCCGGCACGGAGCCTTGCCTGCCAGTCCCGGAGCCGGGCCTCCCATTCGGCCATGGTGGCGTGCCGGCCGGGGAGGTCGGAGGACGTCAGAAGCCATCGAGCCGGGGCGAGCACGGTGCGCCGGTAGCGCACTCGCGGTAGATAGGGCAGCTGCGCTGCGGCGCCGAAGTCGAACGCCTTGTAGACCGCGCACCGAGCCGTGGTGATCTCAGCGATGAACCGCGCCAGCGGCGGAGTGTGCACGCCGGCTTCGAGGGCGTGGACGACTCGGGGCTCGATGCGCCTGCCGGTAGAGAGTTGGGTGAGGAAGAACTGGCGGGCGTCGGAGGTGACCGCGAGGTCGTCGAGCCCGAGCACCGAGGCGCGATCAGCGCGATGCTCGGACACAGCGATGACGTGCGGCAGCAGTCGAGGGGTGCGGGCGATGTTCGCGTTGCGTCTCCGGCGGGGTGTGAAGGACAGCTGTGCGCTGATCTTCTCCGGGCCGGCGGCTCGATAGGTGGCTTCGAGGTCGTTCAGGTCCGCTTGGGGCAGCAGGTGGGCGAAGCGTCCGGCCATGCTGCTGCCCGGACGAGGGGTTCCGGTGACCACAAGGCGGAACGACCCGTGAGCCATCGCTTCGACGGAGCGAGCGTGGATCTCTACCGCCAGCTCGGCGCGCGGCACGGGGATGATCTCGTCGCCGTCTCCGACCGCCAGGTCCTCGATCAGCGGCTCGGTGAGGACGATCTCGTCGTCCCCGTCGAGTAGAGCCTGCTGGATAAGCCCGAGGAGCTTCTCGTCGCGATCGGTCAGTGGACGCGGAGCACGTCCGTGGGCGGAGCCGAGGTATCCGGCGGGCAGGCCGAGGCCGCTGTCGGCGACCAGCTCGGCGAGCGGAATTGCCGCCCCGGCGCCGTACCGCTCGCGGAAGCGGCCGTGATAGTCGCGCCAGTGCTGGTATCCGAAGGGCTGGGGCGTCAGCCGATACAGCACGCCCGCGGCGTCTTGTGCTTCACGTGCTACCTGTTCGGGGATCTCGACCTGGCAGTCGAGCGCTGTATCAACGATCAGCGGCGTCGGCGCGGCGTCGCTGAGGTCCCGCATTCGCTCGGCCAGCCGGGTGCGTGCACGCCAAGGCGTCGGTGAAGCGTCGGTGCCGAGTTCCTCGTTGATCTCGTACAGGCGCTGCACCATATCGGTGATGTCGGCGATGGTGTCGGCATTGGCGGCGCGGAGTTCACTGCACAGGTGTCCCAGGGCGTCCATCTGGGTCATCGGGGCCCAGAGGCTGCTGACCAGGACGTTCTGGGAGACGAGCCCGGTGAGCATCGCTTCGATCCGCTCGGGGACCGCCAGGGAGAACTGCCTCGCGAGACGGTCGCGCAGCACGCCGAATGTCACCGGCCGACGAGCGGCTTGGAGTGCGGCCGCGAGTGGCCGGGTGAGACGCACCGACGTCTCCAGCGGCGCCAGCTGCTCACTTCCTCCATCGACTGGAGCACGGGGGACCACGAACCGATCGCCGCGCACCTGCCCGGCGTCGTTGGCAACGACCGACAGGCGCTGCAGCAGCTCGGGGCAACGGTTCAGGCCGTCGACGATGTCGGCCAGCCAGCCGCCGTCGGGCCGCACGGCCGTCAGATGCTTGGTCCCCCACGACACGCGGGCGGTGTCTCCAACGTGTGCCGGAGCGACTCCGGCGAACAAGCCGAACGGGGTCGGACGACGCTGCCAGCGAAGCAGGTAGGACGCCACCGACAGCACGACTCGCCGCACCCGCCGCTGCCGACGGCACCT
Source organism: Actinomadura sp. NTSP31 (assembly GCF_041951385.1). Taxonomy (NCBI): domain Bacteria; kingdom Bacillati; phylum Actinomycetota; class Actinomycetes; order Streptosporangiales; family Thermomonosporaceae; genus Actinomadura; species Actinomadura sp. NTSP31. Next base: position 172,960 of record NZ_JBGNUT010000009.1, read on the forward strand.
TCCCTCCAGCACGTCTTGGACGCGGCTGACCAGCCCAGGGCTGGCCGTCTCCAAGGCGTCTCGCACTTCTGCGTTGCGCCAGACCGTCGCAAGCCAATCCTGGCCCTGCTCAGGATCGTCGGGGCTTTCGAGGTTCGCGAGTAGATCGCCGATGCCGTCGGGCACGGTGGTGGCCCGCAGTAGTGCGCCGGGCTGCCACTGGTAGCTGACGGGGGGCTTGAGCGCCATGGGTGGCCTCCGTGCTGCGTCCGCTCGCCGGAGCCGGGGTGCGTCGGACGGGGGCGCCGACACACCCCGGCGGTCACCGGGCGGTTAGAACGGGTCGTCGATGTAGGAGTTGCAGGCGCTGCCCTGACAGGTCGAGCCGCACCCGTCGCCGGTGTCGCACATCAACTTGCCGTTGGGGTGCAGGGCGACCACGACGCGCACGTCGAGGTCGAACTCGTCCTCGATGCGGTCGCCGGCGGTCGGTTCCGCCAGCGCCACGGGGGTCTCCGGGGTTGCGGTGTGCGCCATCTGGATCACTCTCCTTGTGCGGTGGGGGCGTACGAGACGGCCTGGTCGTCGGCGGAAGGCGCCGCGGACCAGGAGAGCGTGACCCGGTTGTGCCGCTTGTCGACGACGCGGCCAGCGGGCAGCCGGTCATCGGGTGTTCCGGCCGGGTGGACCTCGATGCGGGGGCCGGGCCCGCCGCGCTGCTCCTGGTCCCAGGCGCGCACCTGCGCAGCAACGGTCTCGGCGAGCGCGGGCCCATTCGAGCCGAAGGCGTGGACGCCGAACTCGACCGTCTGCGGGTCGGCGGTGGGACGGGTCGTGAGGTAGGCGAAGCCGCGGTCGTCGACGGTGGCCATGGAGAACCACTTGTTGCTCGGCGCGACGAGCCCGGTGTCAAGGTCCGGGTCCACGGCCATGACGCAGAAGCCGGGCAGCACGGTGGCGAGGAACAGCTGCAGGGTGTCGAACGGTTCCTGTCGTCCGACCCGCACGCCTGTCCAGCTCTCGGCCCGAGGTGTGCGCACGGCGTTGTCGAGCCGGCCCGGTTCCAGGGGAAGGCCGTCGTCGAACCGCAGAGCGATCTCGCCGGTTCCGGTGACCAGCAGCTGCTGCTCCTGGTGGACACCGGCGCCTTGCATGGGCACGAACCCGCACACCTGCCCAGACGAGCCGACCAAACGGTCGCTGGCGCGGTCGAACGCGATCGAGCGGGTCAGCCCCTTGATCCGCAGCGGCACCACCAGGCGTCCCGCCGGGACCAGCTGGGCGGTCCAGGCGGGCGGGATGTCCCAGGCTCCGACGGTGACCACGATCCGGTCGTATGGCGCGGCTGCGGGGACACCGGCGTCAGCGTCCCCCGTGACTACGCGAACACGCTCGTAGCCGGTATCGCCCAGGAGGCGCGCGGCCTGCGCTGTGACGTCCGGGTCGATGTCGATGGTCGTGACCTCGCCGGCCGCGCCGACCAGCTCGGCGAGCAGCGCGGCGTTGTACCCGCCCGAGCCGATCTCCAGGATCCGCATGCCGCGGCCGATCTCAGCCTGCTCCAGCATCATCGCCTGGATCTGCGGTGCGGACACCGAGCTCGTGATGATCCCGTGCTCGTCCTTCTTGGTGAACACGGCCTTGTAGGCGTCGTACGCCTGCTCCAGGGACGCCTCCGGAGCGAAACGGTGCCGGGGCACGGCGCGCATCGCCGCCTCGACCTGCGTGGAGATGATCGTGCCGTCCGCGACGAGCGCATCGACCATCTGCCTGCGCAACTCCGCGGCGCGGCCCGGTTCGACGTTCGTCTCAGTCACTGCAGCTTCCTCCAGCCGGTTCTGCTTGGAAGGTCGCCGTGCTCGCGGATTCGCGGCACGGCAGTGTCCATCGAGTACAGCCGGAGCCGGAACGGCCTGGGCGGTACGGCTGACAGCACACACCGCGATTTGGTTTGCTCGCAACGACGAGCAAACCCGCAGCGAACGTGAGCGGCTCGATGACGACGTCCCCATCATCACGTCCTGGCCGCAGCCCAGGCCGTCCCGCCAAAGCCCTGGACCCGTCCGCGTCCCTGCTCGCCAACCTCGGCGCCGAACTTCGCCGGACACGCCTCCAACGCGGGCTCACACTCATCCAGCTCGGCGAGCTGACCGGCTACTCCTGGCAGCACCTCGGCAACGTCGAACGGGGCCATGTCGCGCCTACCGAGAACGTCGTCCTGGCCTGCGAACGCGCACTGTCGGCCGGCGGTCGGCTGGTCTCGCTGCTGCCCGGCGTGATCCGGGAACAGGCCGCCCAGCGGCACGCCCGCGAGGCCATCCGCCACCACTCCGCCCCTGCCCCCGAGGAAGACATCGACTGGAGCCGCCTGGCCGCCACCACACGCCTCTCGTCCATGACCGCGGACATCGTCGACGAACTCGAGACGATCACCGACCGGCAACGCCGCCTCTACCACGAACTGACGTCCGCGCAGATGAGCGTCCCCGTCGAAGCGCACCTCGGCCTGCTGATCGCACTCCTCGACAACACCTCGTCCACTGTGCTGCGCCACCGCATCGCATCGGCGGCCAGTGAAGCGGCCGGCTTCGCCGCCTGGATCTGGCACGACCTCGGCGACCCGCACAAGTCCTCGTTCTACTACCGGACGGCCCGCGACCTGCTCCCCGAAGCGGGCAACCCGGCCCTGGCGTCCTACATCAGCGGCTACCAGGCCCTGGCCAGCGAAGCCGACGGGCTGACCGCCGACGCTGTCCACCACGCCCAGAAGGCCCTCGACACCGCCCCCAAGTCCACCACGCGCCTCACTCGCTCCTGGTTGTCCGCCCTGACGGCCAGCACCCTCGCCACCACCGGCCGACGCCACGACAGCCTCGCACTCCTCCGCCAAGCCCAAGAGCACTTCGATGCCGCCCAGGACCGCGAAGAGTGGATGTATGAGTTCGACCGGACGGCCCTGGCCGACTACCGCGGCCAATGCCATCTCCGCCTCGGGCAGGCCAAGGATGCGATTGCCGCCTTCAGCGAGGGACTGGCCGCGCTCCCTGAGACCTGCGAACGGCGCGGTGCCCAAATCACCATCGGCCTCGCCGAAGCCCACCTCTCCGACGGCCGGCTCGACCAGGCCACCGACGCCGCGCAACGCTCGCTGGAGGTCTTCGCCTCCCGCGGGTCGGTGTCGGGGTTGCGGCGGGTACGACGGTTCCGCGATCTTCTGCGGGACGGCGGACACCACCGGGAGGCAGACCAGATGGACCAGCATGTGCGGGCACGGCTGCAGGAGCCGCGATGACCCCGGTCCCCGCCGATAAGGTCGCCGAGGCCACCACCTCGCTGGACGCGGTCCAGGTCTTGCAGGGCGGTGCTGTCGTCTACTGGCTCGAAGGCCGACCGGACGGGCATGACGCTCTCGTCCGGTGGACACCCGGGGACGGCGCCCGCGACGTCCTCGGGCCCGGGACGGACGTAGCCAGCCACGTCCACGAATACGGTGGCGGCGCCTACCACGCGACCGACACCGGGATCTGGTTCTGCGACGCCGCCGACCAGCGGATCTACCGCACCACCGACCACGACCCCGTACCCGTGACCCCGGCTGCCGGCGCGCGGTATGCGGACATGCGACCCGGCGTCGGCGGTCTGTGGACGGTGCGCGAACGCCACGAGGACACCTGCGTCATCAACGACCTCGTCTGGGTCCCGGCCTCTGCCGACGAACCGCGCACCGTGGCCAGCGGATGGGACTTCTACTCCTTCCCGCGTCCCAGCCCCGACGGCCGCTGGCTGGCCTGGACCTGCTGGAACGCACCCAACATGCCGTGGGACGGCACCACGCTCTACCTGGCCGAAGTCCTCGACAGCGCAGGCACCCTGGGCACGCCCCGCCTCATCGCTGGTGGCTCGGACGAATCGGTGTTCCAGCCGGAATGGAGCCCCGACAACGTCCTGCATTTCATCTCCGACCGCACCGGCTGGTGGAACCTCTACCGCTGGACAGGTGACCGCATCGAACCGGTCCTCCAACGCCAAGCCGAGCTTGGTGTCGCCCAATGGGAGTTCGGCTACTCCACCTACACCTTCCTCGACGACGCCATCGCCGTCCTGGTCCAGCAGGGCGGAACCCAGAGAATCGAGCTCCTCCGCGACGGCAAGACCACCGCTCTCGATCTCCCCTACACCTCGATCAAGCCCTATCTGTCAGGCTCGGGAACGACGATCGCCGCCATCGCCTCCAGCCCGCAGCAGGCACCACAGACCGTCCTGATCGACGCCGGCACCGGCCGCCACCAACCCCTCAAATCCGCCCACGCGCACCCCGCCTCGAACCCCGAACCGTTCACCTTCCCCACCCGCGACGGCAGCACAGCACACGGCCTTTACCACTCCCCGTCCGCCGTCCAAGGCCCACCACCGCTGATCGTCAAAGCCCACCCCGGCCCCACAGCGAACACGCCACTACGCCTGGACTTGCACACCCAGTACCTCACCAGCCGCGGCTACGCCGTCGCCGAAATCGACTACCGCGGCAGCACCGGCTACGGCCGCACCTACCGCCAAGCACTCCACGGCCAATGGGGCGTCCTCGACGCCCACGACTGCGCCGACGCCGCCACCCACCTCGCCGCCACCGGACGCGCCGACCCCGACCGCACCGTCATCTGGGGCGCCAGCGCCGGCGGCTACACCGCCCTCCGCGGCCTCGCCATCACCGACACCTTCACCGCCGCCATCGCCCACTGCCCCGTCATCGACCCCGCCACCTGGCGCGACGCCGCCCCCAAATTCCAAGCCCACCACGCCGACACCCTCATCGGCCCCTGGCCCGACACCGCCCCCACCTACCAGCAACGCTCTCTGCTCCACCACACCGAGCACATCACCCGCCCGGTCCTCATCCTCCACGGCGACGACGACCCCATCACCCCAGCCGCCCAATCCCGAGCCCTCGCCGCCGCCCTCGGCCCCCAAGCCGATCTTCTGACCCTCCCCGGCGAAGGCCACGTCCTCCGTTCACCGAACTCCATCAAACAAGCACTGACCGCCGAACTCGCTTTCCTCACCGACTTGCCGACCTGACACACCGAGCAGACGTCCGGTGGATCATCCGTTATGAACTTCGACCTCGGGTGCGCCATGGTCGGCGAACCACCGCTGAAGGTCATCGCCGTCGAGCAGATGAGGTGACGTGGCGCCGACGTCGACAGGGCCACTGACGCGGCCGGTGGCGCCGTCGAGACGCGAATCCGCCATGCGAACCTCTAAGAGGGCGGTCCAGGACGAGGGGCCGCCGAAGGTTCACGCTCGCAGGTCGGCGCCGCGTGCAGGTCCGTTTTAGCAGTCCATGCGTTCCCGAGATTGGCCCTGCGAAGATCGCAATTTCTGAGGTCGGCTTCCTCGAACTCGCATGTCCGCAGGCGCTAACCCTCAGTGCTGATCGGAATATCTTTACGTTCAAAACTATCGAAGTATGTGATTTTGTACTCTGCGCCCACTTCCTGCGCGAGTTGTTCGGCAAGGCCTCTCCCCTGGTCGTTGAACCGACGTTCGTCACCGGGTGTGCCGAAACCAGAAGATGCCGGATCGTCTTCATTCAAGGTTCCATCGTACTCGTCCGCCCAGTGATTAAGTGATTCCGACAGGCCGCTCGATATATGAAGGACTTCCGGGGCAATGTTATCCAGTTCACCGTCAGAGTAAACTACCCACAGCGGGTAGCATTGATAGTCTGCCAGTACGCGGATCGTTGATTTTTGTGCGCTCATTTCAAATTTGCTCCCACGATGAAACCGTTGCCGCCAACTGTCACAGCGACCTTGTACATCTTACCGTTGAACACGAACTGATAGATCGGACGCCCTGTCCCTTTGCCTTGATAGCCGATCTTCGTCCCTTCGGTAACTGCATGCATCACAAATTCTGGAACCTGACTTTCGGGAATTCCTTTCTGTGCGAACTCGCGGCCATGTCTTTCGATGATATGCTGCAACCCGGCACGGGGGCTCCCGGTTTCGAGGAAGATGATTTTTCCGGACGAGTCCCGCGCTATGGCAACGATACTTTCGGGGCTGCACTTGGTGCCATTCCTGATCAACTCATCGATCAGGCGCTTACGTTCCGCCTCCAGTGCGGCTTCGAGCTTCTTGCCGACGGTCTTGTCGAAGGCGGCTTGGACGGTTTTGACGACCTTGGTGTCGGCGGTGGCCTTGATGAGGTCGGCGAGGATCCTGCGGAGGGCCCAGCGTTCGGCGATGCCGGCGACGCGGCTGAGCATGTAGGCGCCGACGCGGGACAGGATCCGGCCGAACAGTTTGCGCAGCAGACCGGTGACGGCGCCCGCGCCGAGAAGAAGGATGATCTCGGCTATGTGCTCGCCGGTGACGATGCGGGTGGCGTCCCGGGTGGCCTGTGCGTACTCGTGGCACGCGTTGGCCAGGGCGGTGCACATCTCCTGCAGGCCGGACAGGATGGTGGTCGAGTCGCCGGGCCGGTACAGGGTGGCCCAGTAGGCGGCGACGGCGGCGTGTTCGGCGTTGTCGGCCGGGTCGAGGATGGTGGTGACCGTCCAGTTCAGCCATGAGGCGACCTGACCGGTCTCGCGGGCGGCCTCCGTCCAGGCGTCGCCGGTCTGGTCGAACATCTCCGGGTTGCCCTGCGGCCAGTCGTTGGACGTGCCGAGCAGACCGTCCACCCAGCCGGGCAGGTGCGGTACCGCGTGGCGGATGAGCGGGACGGTGGTGTTGGGCGCCCAGCTCATCGCCCCGACCACCGGCGGGGGCGCGGCGGCCACCGCGAAGTTCTGCGACACCGGATGCGGCGAGAAGCGCGGCGGTCCGCCGCCGGGGTGGTCGGCGCGGGAGTGGTGATCGGCGGCCAGGTGATTGTTGACCGTCTGGGTGAGGCCGAGGGAGGTGCCGCCCAACGCCTCGATCGCCTTGTGGAATGCCTGATAGACGGCCCTGGCCGCCGGGTCGTACAAGGCGGCGAACTGGTGGGCGGCCTTGTCGAAACCGGCCATGCCCGACGAATGCGCGGACAGCTTCTGCGACAGGGTCGTGTACGCCTTGATCAGGTCCTGCTGGCCGATCGCGAAGTTGGCCGCCGCCCGGTCGACCGTCTCGGGAGTGATGTCGACCCGTACCGGAACGGGCGAAGCCGGTTTCGGCGGGGGGCTCATGATGGATTCCACATGCCGTGGTTCGCCTGGAGCGAGGCGCGGAAGTTGTGCCGCGCCCGGGCGACGTACCGATGCAGCTCGTCAACCTGACGCGCCATATCGCGTGCGGCCAGCATCCATTCGCGATGCGCCTGATCATAGGTTGTCCGAGCATCTCCTGACCAGGCGGCTAACGACGTTCGAAGACCGCTGTCCAAACGGTCCAACTCGCTCACCAGACGCTGGTACGCACGCCGCAGATCAGCTTCCCCGGTCTCCAGCGCCACCAGCTCCGCGAGGATTCGATCAGCCACGACGGGAGGCTAACGGCGCAAGGTACTCTTTTCCAGACGTGTCCGGTTTTGCGCATACGATGCGGCAGGACCGATAGTGGCCAAGCGGTGGACGGGCCCGGCCACATATGGACCGGTCCACGTTTTACCGCGCTCCTACAGCCTCGGCTCATGCAACTTCACTCGGGATCTGCGATGGGGACACACACGGTGTGGCGTGGGCGTTTCGTCTCGCCGCTGCTGCCCGCCGGAGACCGGATGCGGTCGTACGGGGGCTGTGCGACGCCCTCGGGTGAAACGCGACGTTCTATGCGACGCTGCCGCAACGTATGTGCTGTGGGATTGCGATCCTCGCTCGGTCCTTGCATCTGTCGGGGCGGGAACCGCAATGAGGATTGGCACTGATGGACTTTGATCAGAAACGTATAGCGTCGAGGACCATGGGTTCGCCTTGGCGGTAGCGGCGGTACTGACGAGCGAAAACATCCAGGTAGAGCAGGGGCCAGCGGGTGACTGCGCCGGTGATCTTGTCTATGGCGAGGGCCGTGGGTGTTTCCAGGGTGGGGATGGAGGGCGCTTCTGGGATTTCCACCAGGACTGGGAGTGCTCGGTAGCCGTCCTGAAATTCCTCGATGTGCAGGAGTAGCGGGGTGTTGCCGTGGTCCGGCAGGTGCCGGTGAGCGCGGCGCCAGGCCTCGGCGCGGTCGATGGTGCGGTGGCCGGCTGCGAGGGGCTCGTCCGATGGCGGGCGGATGGCGGCGGGATTCGGTGTTGGGCAGTCCGCGGTTGCGGCCTCGAAGAGTGTGGTGAGGGCTCGTCTGATCGTGAGGATCGAGTCGCGGGCGTTGCGCAGGGCGTTGATGGTCGAGGCATCGAGGCGGCTCATCGTCGCTGGCTGGTCGAGCAGGTGCTCGATGGACTCGATGTCGTCTTGCTGAGCGAGTTTCCCGACGGTCTCTATGGCTTGAAGGAGACGGGTGTAGCGGTCGGCGGGTGGATGCATGGGAAGCGTCCTTGCGGTGGCTGTGGGCCGGGGGTGCGGCGACGGGAGGATGCGCCGCACCCCCGGGCATTGGGAGTCCCGTTGTGCGGGGACGGCTCGTCAGGCCTGGCGGTGGCGATGTGAGGTCTCGTGGCGGCTGACGATGCGTTCGGTGGTCTCTTGGAGGTCGATTAGCGGCTGGCGGACGTAGCCTCGGCCGTCGCGCCACGAGAAGCCGGTCGGTCCAACCCAGATGTTGAGGGCTGCGACGGTGAGGACCGAGATGCCGCGGTCGTCGCTGCAGCCGGTGGCGGGTATGCCGCGCCTGTGCAGGGAGTCCAGAAGGTTGTCGGAGGCCAGCTTCGGGGCGATGGGACTGACCATCGACCACGACGTCGGCAAGCAGAGGGTGAACCAGACACACTTGCCCGTCATTGTGGTCAGGCGTGAGCGGGTGAAGTGCGAGCCGGTGCGGGTGGCCAGGGCCGCCACGATGGACAGGCCTTTGCCGTGCTCGTCGAGCAGGTCGGCGTTGCCGGCGACCGGCCAGGTGTCGCGGTGAGTATCGAAGATCGAAACCACCAGCTCCGGTGCCGGGCGGGTGCGCGCCCAGATCCATAGTTCGGGACGCGTCGCCGAGGAGGCGTGGATGTGGGCGTTGGTGGCCAGTTCGGACACCGCGAGCTTGGCGTCGTCGATCGTGTCGGTGGTGAAGTCGAGCTCGCGCATCGTCGCGGCGACGAGGGTGCGGGCTCGGGATGCGGCGCTGGGGTCCCGGGGAAGTTGGAAGGCGCAGGCTCCGCCGGTCGAGATGTCGGCCGGCCTGCCGGTCAGCATCGTCCGCCCCGGTCACGCGCCTCGGCTATGCAGTGGCGGCCGCGGCTCTTGCTGCGCTGCCTGAAGGGGCGGCGAGCGGGCGCGGGCGGCGCGGCCGGTTGCAGAAGCGGCGCGGGCGTGGAGGGTGCGGTGGGCTGGAACGGTCTGCCGGGTGAAGGCGAGCGGAGCCGCTCCGGATGGCCGAGGGACAGCAGCTGACGCCTCAGGGCGTCGGGCGTGGCGCCTTCCAAGAGAAGGAAGGTGCCGTTGTCGGAAGTCAGGCCCCAGTAGCTGCCGGTGTACTCCCCGAACCAGCACGTCGCGCGGGGGAATTGGAATCTGAGCTCGGCGATGGCGCGGTCCGGATCCGGCTCCGCCAACGCCCAGGGCGCTGACGATGTCACACCCAGGCCCGCTTGATGGTGTCCTCGGCTCCCGGCCTGGACGGACACGAGTCCGGGGGTGGGCGGCCGCCCTAGAACCGGTGACGGGTTCGTACGATCATGCATGGGTCGGACCTCCTGCGTCCGATCAAGGTCCCGGGCCGGTGGTGCCACACCGACCCGGGACCGCCTCGACCTCTCCAGACCAGCCCCGGAGAAGTGCGGATCGCTCCACCAGGAGCCGGACAGCGGCGGGATGCCGCAGCGTCGCGTTGCACTCAGTGAAGCTGTCGTCACACATCATCACCCGAACGACACCGACTGTCTATGCACTTGTTCAGATTCTTTTGGACTATTCGAATGTCCAAGAACTTGAACAGACTGCGTGCGACACTGAGCAACATGACGAGCGCACAGAGTCCGACGGTCAGGCATAGACGGCTGGCTCGCCAACTCCGTCAGGCGCGCGAGAACTCCGGCCTGTCGATGGAGCGGGCCGCCGCCGCGCTGGGCTGGAGTCGCCCGAAGCTAGTCCGGTTCGAGACGGCGAAGACGCGCCCCAAGCCCGCTGACGTGGAGGCGATGCTTGACCTGTACGGCGGTAGCGAGGCTCAGAAGCTGACTCTGATGCAGCTCGCGCGGGACATCCGCAAGCGGGGCTGGTGGTCGGCGTTCAATGACGTCCTGGCCGGCTCTTTCGCCGAACTGGAGGACGACGCCACCGCGATCCGTAGCTGGCAGGTGCAGTTCGTCCCCGGCCTACTCCAGACCAGTGACTACGCCCTCGCTCTCATCCGGATCCTGTCTCCCGACGACCTTGAGGACGTCTTGCTCCGCCGGCTCCAAGCCCGCATGGCCCGCCGCGCGATTCTCGAGCGCCAGGACACGCCTTCCTACGACGTCGTCTTGGACGAAGCCGTGCTCAGGCGCCCTGTCGGCGGTGCTCAGGTCATGGCCCGACAGCTGGACGCCCTTATCGAGGCCGCGAACAGGCCGAACGTCAGTGTGCGCATCATGCCCATCTCCGTCGGCGAACACGCCGGGATGGACGGTCCCTTCGTGGTCCTGAGCTTCGCCGACGGCGAGGACCAGGACGTCGCCTACCTCGAAGGCATGGGCGGCGAGATCTACCTCGAAGACGTCGGCCAGCTGAACCGCTGTAATGTGAGGTTTGACCGCATTCGCGATCAGGCACTGTCTGAGGACGACTCGGTGACACTGATCGCCGACATCGCCAAGGAGTATCGGCAATCCGATGAGCCTCCCCGCTGACCCTTTGGAAGCACGCTGGCGCAAGGCAAGCAGGAGCAGCGCGAGCGGTAGCGACTGCGTCGAAGTCGCCGGTCTTCCTGGGCTGATCGCCGTCCGCGACTCCAAGGACCCCGACGGACCCAAGCTGTTGTTCGACCGCGACGTGTGGCGCAAGCTGGCCGACCAGGCCAGCAAGGGCGAACTCGACCTCGCCTGAGCTCGGCCCCTTGTCGCGGGAGGGGCCTCATGTCCGTCCGCGATTCCGGGGTCGGGTGCGCCCCGCGTTCCTGCTACCTCACAGGTGCATCAAGAAAGGCGGTCTGGATGAGGCGGGTGGGGCCGCCTCGTTGTATCCACAGGCCACGCGTCCCGGAGGTAGCGGAGCAGGGTAGTGCAGCGGGAACAGCTACCCTTCCGAGCGGTCGCCGGACATCATCAGCGTGCTCGTCCCGCTCTCGCGCACGGCTTGGACCAGCGGTTCGTACAGACCACGGCTGGCGCCGGCGACGCGGCGGGTGATAACGAAGTGGGGGCCGATATCGCGTCCGCCAGGGACCAACGGAAGGAACGGTGCCAGCAACTGCTGGCCCGCGCTGGTCAGCAGGTCGTAATCGTCCACCATCACCACGACCCGCGGCGCGTTCTTGAGGCGCAGCGCTATTCGCTTCGTACGGTCGCTCCAGGTCGAGGTCGGTTGGCACTCCTTCTGAAGCGCGGTCGCGTCTCACCCGGACGTAGCGCACCGAAGGCGCGATCGACCGTCCCCCGTCGCCGCGTTCACGCTGATCTCCACCACAAAGTTCGGGACGACGCGGACGTACGAGGTCGATGTTTCGATGCCCGGCATCCCACCTGCCCCGTGGTGTGCGGTCACCCGCAACTCCGACCAGGACAGCGCGACAACCGAACGCTTGGCCACAGCATTGTCGGCTCACTGCTCCGCCGGCTGACGAACCCGGACTTCAGCGATTTGGATCTCCAGGCATAATAGAACGCATGTTCGACATGCTGGGTTGCTGAAGTGTGGGTGCCGCCCGCCGTCACCTACCGCGCCATCGGCGGTCCGGCGTTCCTGCTCGCCTGGGAGCGGCACCCTGACCGGTCATGGTGGGCCAGGATCCTGTGGATCGAGATGAACCCCGATGGCTACACCGGACGGCACGCGCGCGTGCCTGGTACTGAGGTAGCTCCCATCCCTGGTCAGGACTACAGCACCGTCCCACGCCATCGCCTTGCTGGGCGTACGCGCCCACCGAGCGATACCACCGACCCGCGCGACCCTCACCACCGCCCAAGTCCGCAAGAGCGGTACCGGATCGCGGTCGAACGAGGCCTTCGCCGTAAGCCGGAACCTGATTTCTGATCATCTCAAGGGCGCGATCGGCTCGCTCTTACGAAGACCGTTGGGATGGGCAGCATGGGTGTCGTCACCTGCCGAGCGTCGGCAGAGCCAGCAGCCGTTCGATCGCGTCGGGTCTGGAGAGGAGCCGCGCCCGAGTGTGCGGCTCCGCGATGGTGGAACCGGAAGATGAGCACGGGGTGACGCTGCCGTCGGCTGAGATCTGCGCGGATGGCCTGGTCCAGGTTGCAACGGTCACTACGGCCGAACGCGCGGTCTGCTGGGCCGGGGTGTGCCGATGGTCGTCGTCCCTGCCGTCGTAGGTGATCAGGAGGCGGCGCGAGAAGCCGTGCCGGCGCACGTGGGCGTATGCCTGCTGGTCGTCATCGGTGAGGGTCAAGCCCGGAACTCGCTCGTCCTGCAGATCGTCCGGTGCGATGCCGAGCAGCCGCCATGCGTCTGGACGGGTGAGCACGAGCTCGATGCCGTGCTCGTGCTGATGGATGAGGACGTCCATGATCAGATGACGGACGGCGTCCTCTGCTCCCGGCCCCGCCAGCGAAACTCCACCCCAGGCGAAGGGATCGGCAGAAGGGCCGTTCTCTGGTTGGTGGCAGTGCGACCTGGGCTCGGTATCGGAGCCTGATCTTCGGGGGTTGCGCCGCAGCTTCTGCAACCGTGCCGAGAAGGCTCTGCGCCGCCACATGACCACACCGCCGAGCGCGGTGACAAGGGCGGCGGTTGCTCCCCAGCCGGGTGTATCGAGTGGCCGGCTCTCGCCTGTCCGTGAGCGGTGGGGAATGGCGGTGCGGTTGGACGTTGCCGTGGGTGGTGAGTCGATGACGATCTTGGGAGGTGGCAGCGGGTTGGTCGTGCGGCGGGAGGGTCCGCTGGACTGACTCGGAGTGGGGCGCGCGGACGGCTTGGGCTCTCTTCTTGGCTGGGAACGGGAGCCATGCCCGGAGAGTGTGCGGTGCCCGTGTCCCGCAGTCCGGCGCCGTCTGGGGTGCTTGGCCGGTATGGAGTCGCGGAAGACATCGTCCCAGTCGGGATCCTTACCGGTCTTGAGGCTGCGCAGCGCTTCTTCCCGGGCGCGCCGGCAGAGCTTCTCGCGGTCGACGTAACGGCTCGCGACGGGTCCGATCGGCGGACAGCCCGGAGACCGCCGATGGGGCTCGGCCGCCTGTGCCGGCACGGCCAGCGCCATCAGGCTCAAGGTCCCCACGAGGACGGGGAAGGTGCTGGCTGGCAAGACCCGATGCGTGTGCTGGCGCCTTCCGCGGGGGTCAGCCATACGGACCCCGCATCACCGTGCGGGTGTCGTGTCGATCGTGAGGCCGCGCTGAGCGTGAGGCGTGCGGTGTCTTGGTCGGGCGAGGGTATTTGCGAGGCCACTTGATGGCCATGATCAGCGCGAGTGGCCAGCCGATGACGGTGGCGCAACACAGGGCGTTGACCAGCATGATGAGCAGGATCTCGTCGGCGCCACGGACGAGGGCGATGAAGGTCGGCAGGACGGCCAGGACGATGAAGGCGGTGATGATGGCGAGTCCCCAGATCCAGCCCGCCAGGAGACTATTGGTCATTCGATGCCTCTTCTCGGGGTCTACAGGTTGCGGCGTCTGTTCCGGTCGGGTGCTTGGACTGGGGTCTTGCGTGCGGCAGGGCTTCCGAAGGGCTGCCTTGCGCTCATTTCCAGCGCCTGGTCGACGGTGAAGGGGAAACCTTCGGCGGCCAAGCGGGCCTGAGCGGACGTGCCCGAGGCCGCGGCGGCCTTGGTGATCACCTCGTCCGGCAGGTTGGTCGTGGCCTTCAGAGCCGTCCGCAGTTCATCGGGGCGGGGCTCGCGGCCCTGGCTGTGTAGGCGGTCGCGCAGTTGGTCGGCGATACGGTGAGCGCGTTGCTCCTGGCGGGCGTTCTCCCAGTCGCTGCGGTGGGGACCGTAAATGGTCGCCACCCACTCGGCGCCGCTGCCTTCGGCGAGTGCAGGTCGTGCGGCCGCGGGCTCGCCGGTGCGGACGTTGGGGTCGCGGGTGAAGAACGGTGCGGCCTTGCGCATCGCCTCGAGCGGCTCCATGCCGTCGGTGCGGGCTCGGTCGTAGTGGCTCATCGCATGCGGGTGCAGGTCGCGTAGCCGCTTCTCGCACTTGCCCATGGCTCCGGCTGCCGATGCGCTGTCGGCGGCGTGGGGGACGGCGGCTCCCCATGCTTCGGCCACGTGCAGCAGTCCGGCGTGCTGAAGCCATTTGCGATCGTGTGCGCGTACCCACCGCGCGCGGGCCTCGGAGAAGGCCGCTTGCTGGGCTGCGGATTCGGCGCGCTCGGCCGCCGCGTCGCGTGCGAGTTCGGCGGCTTGTAACCGGGCCGCCCGGCGTGCGTAGCCCTGTTTGAGGGCGGTCGCCATCGTGATGATCTGGATCATGCGCTCGCCGCTGTGCGAGAAGCCTTCGGCGACCGGGTCAGGGTACTGGTTGGTCACGTGCGTTCTCCTGGAGAGGATTCGGTTACCTGGTGCGGTGTGCTCGCGCTGGTGGCACCACCGGTCGCCTGTCGAGTGCAGGTGAGTGAAGCTGAAGATCAGGCGATGACGGGAAATCGTTCGCCGCCGCTGCGAGGTCCGCGGCGGGGCCCGGGCTGATCGCCGACGTCACGGCGACCGTAATCTCGGCCTGGTCCACTTGCGTGCGGGACGCGACGCGGGCGACCTGTCTGGCGGCCTGATCCGGGGGCAGGCCGGCAATGATGGTCGCGGCCGCGCGGACGGCGGCCAGCCGGTTCTCAGCGAACTCCAGCGTTCCACCGATCCGCTCCAGTCTCTCATCAATTACCAGGTCAGCCAGCGGAAATGCGGACCGTAACGCCGCTTGGACCTCTGGATGTCCTGGGTTGCCGAGCAGGTCGGCAGGGTCTCGGTCCGTGGGGAGCTGGGCGGTTTCGACCGGTCCGGTGACCTCGCTCAGGTGGCGCCAGGCGCGGATCGCTCCCGCTCGTCCGGCCGGGTCGCCGTCGAGTGCGATGACCAGGCCGCGGGTGCCGAGGTCGGTGTGGCGGTTGAGTGCGTCCAGGTGAGTCGCGCTGATGGCTGCTCCGCAGGTGGCGACGGCAGCATAGGTCTGGGGCATGACGCTGTTCACCGCGATCGCGTCCAGCGGGCCCTCGACCAGGAGTGGACGAACGCCCTGGGCGAGCCGGTCGCTGACCTCGCTCAGGCCGAAGAGCACCTCCCGTTTGTGGAAGAGGACCGTGTCGGGGGTGTTGAGGTACTTCGCTCCGGCGAAGCCGTCCTGGGCTCGGCCGACGAATCCGATGACCGCGCCGTCGTCGTTGCGGAAGGGCAGCAGAACGCGGTCGCGGAAGACGTCGATCAGCTCGCCATCACGTCCGAGCTTGGCCAGACCAGCGGCCATGATCGCTTCGTCGCCGTGACCGCGCTGACGTAGGTGCTCGACGAGGGCTTGGCGAGGCCGGACCGCATGCCCGACCTGCCACCTTGCCTGGACGTCAGCGGTGAAGCCGCGACGGGCCAGGTATGAGGCGCCCCAGCTTACGGCGAGGTTGGCGATGAAGAAGCGAAGCGCGTCCTCGATCGCAGCGAACAACTCATCGCGCGGCCTACCTGTCGCTGAACCGTCGGCCTCCGGATTCTTCTCTAGTGAAGGCCCCGATGAGGCGGGTCCCTTCCCTTGCGCGCTCGTCCGCTCCTTCAGGAGGGACGCGCCAGATTCGACGGACTGCAACTTGCTGAGCCGGTACCGCAGGCGCGAGGCCGTACGGACCACCTGCTCTCCCACCAGGCGGACGGCACCCGCCGCGTTGGCGCGCTCGTCAGTGCCTGCCCAACTGCTCGGAGCGGAGAAGGACAGATGCTCGGTCGGCAGGCCGACGTCTGCCAGCAGCAGGAAGGCGACCGACTCGGCGAACGCTCGCCTCGCCCCATGGCATGGCTCCTGGTCCAGGTTCGACGCATCCAGTCGCCCCTCGACGTCGAGGACGTGCGCGAGCTGGTGGGCGAGGAGCGTGGCCGCCGCGAGGTCGTCCAGCTCGGGGGCGATCGACAACCGCCGATCGGGATCTCCCAGGTAGGTCCAACCTTGTCCGCGGTCCAGGTAGACGCCGAGGTCCGCCGTCAGCCGGGAAAGCTTCACAAGGCCCTCGGACGTCGAGACGGGTGCGGTCTCCTCGATCGCCGCTCCGTCGGTCTGCTCGATGTCGAAGACCGGCCGTGGCTTGCCCGAGCGGGAGAGGATGCGGATGCCGGTCTCACCGCGCAGAACGTGCCGTCCCTGCTTCTTCCAGTCGTCGTAGGAACGGACGTCCGTTGCCGCAGGCCTTTGCGCAGGGATCAGCAGGGTGTTGGTGAACCCGTAGCGTCCATGGCGGCTCGCCTGCTCAAGCCACGCCGCCCATTCGAGGCGCCCGTCGAGCAGACCGGCCACGCCGTACTCGGCGATCCCCTGCAAGAAGTCGAGCTGACGCTGCTGCTTCTCCCCCGGCTCGGCTTCCTGGTATCCCGTCGGCACCGGCCCGCTCATGCCTCACCGCCCTGGGCCGAGTCGTCGCGGAGCACGGCCAGGAGCCGCCGGACGCGCGTGTTCGCGACCGGGTACCCCATGTCCCGCAGCTGGTCACCTAGGTAGTCCCTGGTGAACCGAACCCCCTGCCGTCGCGCCTGCCGCCGGATCCGCCGCGCGGCGCCCAGCAGCTCGTCCTCCCCCGCACCTGGGGACGATGCGCTCTCGAGGTCATCCGCGTCGCCGTCGGTCGGCAGTCGGCGCAGCGAGAGCCGCTCGGCCAGCGGGGCATCCCAGCGCCATGCCCACCGCCCGTACTCTTCCTGCAGCCGCGACACCGCCAGCAGATGCCGGTACTCCAGCCCCAGCCCGTCCTGGTAGGCGGTGACGTGCCACAGAACCATCCGCCGCCACAGCAGCAGACTCGAGACCGGCGCCAGCAGCCACCGGGCTGCCGGCACACGCTCCATCCGGCGACCGGACGCCAGCCCCACCCAGCGGCGGATCAGATGCCGGACGCCTTCCACCACCGTGATGAACAGCACCGGCATCGCCGCGTACATCACGCTGCCGGCCAGCTGACCGCGCGCGGCGGATACGTTCACCAGCACAGTGCCGCCGACGTAGGCCCAGGCGACCCAGCGCAGCACCGGCCACGGCAGGTCCAGGTACTCCATCAGCAGGTCCCAGGCCAGCAGGATCAGGATGCCGAGATCCATGCCGACCGGAACGATCCACGCCAGGCCCTTGAAGTGCGGCTCCGCCAACTCCCGCACGGTCGTGAACGACCCCAGCCCACCGAGCACGGCCAGCGCCGTGATCAACGGGGCGACCACGGCCACCACGACCCGGACGACGCGATCTCGCGTCTCGTATTTCGTTGCTCCTGTCGTCGGCCCCGCAGACTGTTCTTGCAGTGCTGGGCCTGCGGATGCCGGAAGGCGACGTGGCTTGGAGACGGTCATCGCACCCGCCGTTCCACCATCCAAAGCAGCACCTGGGCGACGTACCGCACCTCGCTGGCCGTACCGAGGAGTCGCCCGTGCGCCGTGACGTAGGCGTAGGCGCCATCAGCGCCCGCGCACATGACCGTCTCCGACCAGCCGTCGCGGCGGATTCTCAACCGCCACCGCCCGTTGCGCGGCCGGCGCACTCTCACCGAGGCGCCCAGCCGCTTGAGCTCGAAGTGCAGTCGCAGCAGACGCTCCCGCCGCACCGCCAGCTCTCTTTGATCGACCGCTACCAGCGTTTCCATCACTCCCCCGTCGGCCAGTGGTTGACGAGCCGCAGCCCCATCAACCAAAGTCAGTGATCAGAACCATGCAATACGCTAGGTCGTCGATCAACTACAGTAAGCATTCGGCGTGTCGATAGTCGCCCACGGTCAACCGCCCGTGCCGAGGCCAGTTCCAGCTCGATACGCAGAGGCACTGGTCGGCTCGTGCTGCGGAACTGAGCAAGCACGTGCGACCGACCGAAGGATGGGCAGCTCACCGAGCCGGCCGATCTGCTTTGTTGGTCGCCAGCGGAGCAACTCTCGACGTGAGCTTTCCGCTGGCTGAGTCACCCGGTCAGGGACGTCTTCTGTCTCGGGCTGGGCGAGCGGGGTTCGCCGCAGCCGGTCTGCTGGTGGCAGTGGCAGGCATTGGAGCCCACGGCGTCGGGAATCCGGCCATGGCCAGGCTCACCTGTGAAGGTGTGACCGCGGGTTCGCTCTGCCGGGGCACAGGCGTAGCGGTGGCGGTTCTCGCTTCGCGGATTCGGATGGCCGCTCTGCGGGCGGCGTCGGCTTGGGCGTGGCGGTGTTGGAGCCGGCGGAGTTCGGCGATGGTGTCGAGCAGGGTGATGAAGTTGGCGACGAGCAGCATGGTGGACACCGTCGCCCGGTTCTTGGCGGAGCCGGTGAGGGCGAGAAGCCGAGCTGTGGTGCGCAGGGCGTTGCCTGCGGGAGTCGGTCGCGGGATCCGGCCGTACGGTGCGCGGGCCGCACGATCATAGGCATCGGCAGCACCGAGCAGATGGCGGTTGCCGGTGGCCTGGGCGGCTACATGGAGAGCGTCGGAGGCCGCCCAGCAAGCGTCCTGAGCCGCATACGGATTCGTCGCCAGATGCCGGCGGATCTGGGCGGTGGCGTGGGAGGCGGCGCGTGCGGCATCGTCGTAGAAGGCTTGCCGTTCCTCCGTCGTCAGTTCGTCATGCTCGATGGTCGAGGTGCGGTGCTCGGGGTCTCCTGACCAGCGTTGCCGGAGACGGGACAGCGAGAGGTCGTCGGCGAGGCGGCTGCCGGAGAACCAGATCGGTTCTTCGCCATCGTGTTCCGTGGGGAACGCAACGGCGTAGCCGGTGACCTGGCCCGGGTTGAGCTGGCTGTGCCGAGGCTTCACCCACAGGCCGTCCTCCTGGAGCCGGCTCAAGAACTCGGCGGTCGTCCGGGACTCGTCCGCGGCGCGGCGGACGGCCGTCCGCAGCAGGACGCGTCTCGTGCGCGCGGACAGGTGCCGTCCGTCCAGCGTCCGGACGGCGGACGGCGTCCGGACGGAGCCGTCCGCGCTCGTCCAGCGGCGGCGAAGGTGGGGCAAGGCCAGGTCTGCGGCGAGCTTGCCGCCACCGAACCAGACCGGCTGACCGTCCGCGTTGACGTCCCCGGGCAGGGCCACCGCGTATCCGGTGACCTCGCCGGCCGTCCGCTGGCTGAACCGCCGCCGCACCAGAACGTCCTCGGCGTCGAGGCGGGCGAAGAACTCGTTTTCAGAGCAGGCGCCGGCTGCGGCCGTCTGGACGGCACGGCGCAGCAGCGTACGAGATGGCACCTCCTGACCGCGGCGGACGGCCTTCTCGGTCTCGCCCCGCTTCGGACGACGCGCGGCCGTCCGGTCCGCAGGAGCCGTCGACCGCAGGCCGAACTGGTCCTCCATCGCCCGGCAGGCGTCCCGGACCCGATACCCGTCATTCCACACCTCCGGACGAACGCCGTCCGGCCGGGCGAGTGTAGCGACGATGTGGACGTGGTCGTCCGCGTGGCGGACGGCGATCCAACGAACCGCGTCGACGTCCCCATTCGGCGCCAGCCCCGTCCGGTGCATGAACTCGGTCGCGATCCGCGCCCACTGCGCATCGGTCAGAATCGGGTCCTCAGGGGCGGCCCGGACGGCACAATGCCAGACGGGCTTGCGGTAGTTCCGCTCACGAAGCAAAGCCACCGGCTGGGACAGCAGGCCGTCCAAGCGGCGAAGATCGCGGCGGCCAGTAGGCCCCACCGCCGGTTCCAGTGCATCCGGGGCATCGAATCCGGCGACGATGTGAGGGTTGTGATGCTCACCGTTAGCGCCCGGGCCGTACAGGTAGCGGAGAAGCCCCTGGACCCGGGCGCCACGAAGAACTTTCCCGATCACCCCGGAGGACTCGCCGCCGGTGCCGACGTGGTCACGGCAGCCGCCTCCTCAGCTCTTCGGCCAGGTCATCGAGCTTGCGCACTGTCCGCGCCGCCGCATCGGCATACCACTGAAGCGTCGACGACACCTCACCAGAATTCAGCGCCGCGACCGCTTGATTGAGGTTGACGCCGATCCGCTGTGCCTGGCCGCGCGCCTGCATCACGGCCTCAAGCGCCTCCCACAACTCGCGATACTCCTCCCGCGGCGTGCCGTTCGCCGCAGCCGACAGCGTCAGCGCCGCCCACGCCGCAGTCGCCAACTGCTCCCGCTCAGCCGCCGCGCTCAAAGCGGCGCGCTCTTCGTCCGACAAGCGGAGTTGCAGCACCCGTCCTCGCTTCGGGACATACCGTGTCCGACGGTTGCGTCGCTTCACGACCCTCGGCGCGGCTTCACCATCGGGGTCTTCGATAACCAGCCTCCTCACTACGGATCGCGCTCGATCCCATCCCACGCTCACTGCGGACCGCGCCCGGTCCGCAGCGATAACGCATGCCTTATCCATTTCTTGCCCCGCATCGACTGAAGCCGTCCCAGAGGTTGCGGCCGCCCCTTCCATGTCCTGCACCAGACACGTCTGGCGTAGGTTGGGCCCTTCTGCCGATGCCAGACGAAAGACCCGTCAGCACAAGATCGTCGAGGTTCCCTGGCATCCGGACGGTCTGGGACACGACGAACACTGTGCGCGGGACCGCTCTGCCCAATCTCGCCGGTCAAGCCGGCCAGGCGAGCGCTCGCGGGCGCCGGCTTCGGCGCCCGCAAGCAGCTCACCCGGCCAGGACGGGCGACAAATGATTCCTACGTGATGAGCGCCAACGTGCTGAGGAAGCTATGACGGCCGCCGCAAGAGCGCGGGCCGTCATTGCGCCGAACGCCGAGGTGCGCCGGAGCTCCCTAGGCGGTTACATCTCACGGCGTGGAGGCGGCGGCTTGGGGCCCGGACGATGCTCCTCAGGGCCCTGGGAGGTTGGGGTGTTGGTGAGGATGTCACCGATGGGATGCGGGAAGTCCCTGGAGGCGGACTCGATCTCCGCCGTCCTCGACTCGGTGCGCTGGTCTGCCAGTGTCTCTTCTTTGGCGGCTTCTTGATGCGGTGATGCGGTGCCGTCCTCGGTTCCGTGGATGTCGTCGAGGGCTCTGCGCGCATGCCGGAAGGACACGCCCAGGTTCATGGACTGCTCGGTCGCCTTGGCCAGCGCATCGTGCGCCTTCAGGACGGTCGGGACGGGATCGGCGCCGCGGGCATGCCCGAGGCGTCCGGCGTCGAGTTCTCTGTTGAGGAAGGCGTCCAGTTCCTCAGCGATCTGAGCGAGGCGGAATGCCGCCTGAGTCAGATTGCCCGTGATCGTGCTCACGGCCTCCGGCCGCGTCAGGCCGGGCGGGTCCTGGATCAGCTGCGCGAGCGCGCGGGCGCGGTCGAACAGCTCGCCGGCGAGGAGTTCCGTGCGCTCGTCTGCGGGGGTCTCGTGATCTGCCATGTGGTGAGGTCCTCCGAGTGGTTGTCGCTCGAGCCATGCAGATTCCTCTCTTGTGACGACGGATGGCAGCGTCTGACTTCTACTTGAGCTAAGTCAGGCTGTTTACGCTCCATACTTCCTTGCGAGCCTGAACCCAAGCGAGCACCGACCCGGGCGTGTCGCGTCTCCGTTCGGAGCGCCAGGGTCGCGGGCTAGCTCTGGGTCCTACTCAGCGGGAGCACGGGCGGAGGTCAGGACGGCATCGGCTCGGTCTGGCGGGGGCCGGCCGCCGACACGCCTGCGCTGACGACCGATCGGACCGATAGGAGCGCTACCCAGGCGGCGGCGAGCACGAGGAGCCCTGCGATGAGCGCAGCATTCTGAGAGCCGATCTTCTCGATCAGGGGACCTACGGCGACCAAGACGAAGGGGGTGAGTAGGTAGCTGCCGACGATGCTCCAGCTGTTGACCCGGACCAGCACCGCCCGAGCGAAATGTTCCTGCAGAGCGGTCGTCCATAGGACGTAGTACGCGGCCTGACAGATGCCGGGTACGAAGATCGCCAAGCCGATGACCATCCAGGGGACGCCACCCCACATCAGGATCATCGGGATCGCCGCGGAAGCAGGAAGCGTCGTGGCGACAAGAGCCGGCTTGGACGTCTTGAGGCGGGCGCCGACGAGAGCCCCGGCCAGGGCTCCGAAGGCTTCGCATGCGGCGACGACGCCCCATGCGCGCGCACCCCCGTGGCCGTCCTTCATGTACATCGGTCCGATGACGTCGGTGAAGCACGCCACGGCGATGATGAGAGCGGTGAACTGCAATGCCATCGTCCAGACCCATCGGTGCGCGGCGAACTGGCTCCAGCCCGCTCGCAGGTCCTGGAGCATCCCGGAGCCGTGATCTTGGCGTGCGGTCGTGAGGAGGCTCAGTAGGACTGCGCTGACGGCACATAGCGCGCCTCGCGCCGCGGCCGCCCATCCGGCGCCCACGGTGCTGACCACCACGCCGGATGTCGCCAGGCCGATGAGGAGCCCGATGGATTCGGTCTGGTTGATCACGGCGTTGCCGGCCGGTCGGCTCGACTCGGTGAGCAGGTCCGCCACGATTCCCCGGATCGTCGGGAGGAACATCGCCGTCGCCACGCCCGAAAGGACGGCGAGCCCGCACAGCAGCGGAAGCGAGGTCGTCCGCGTCAGGAAGCAAGCGCCGAGTCCCAGCCAGGCCAGGGTCGCCAAAGACTCAGCCGCCACCAGCACGTAGTGGCGTCGGAACCGGTCGCCAGCGATTCCAGTGAGGACCATGAGTATGGCCGGGGCAGCCTTGCAGGCCATCACCATGGAGAGCGCCGCAGGACCACAGCCCAGGTCCATGACTCCCCACGCGAGCGCCAATTGCCCGAAACCGACACCCGCACTGGATACCAGACGCGAGATGAAGAGAGGCGAAACAGCAGGATTTTTCAATAGCGCCAGCGGCGCAAGTATCTCGGACACGGTCGACCACCGTAGGGTACAGAAAATGGATCACACTGCCACTTTTCCCGTGCTCTACTAAAAGCGCACGAACCCCTTGCATCCCGTCTGCGTTCCGGCCGCGCGGAAGACGGACGTCACCCCTTGGTCAATAGATGCCGAGCCAGGAAGTCTGCAGCCTGTTCGTATGCGCGAAGCTCGTTCTTCCGCTGGCTGAAGCCGTGTCCCTCGTCCTCGAACACCTCGTACACGACCCGCACGCCCCGCTCACGCAGACGTTCTACGAATTGGTCGGACTCAGCGCGCGGGACGCGAGGATCCCGGCCGCCCTGGAGTATGAGCAGAGGCGCAGTGATGGCGTCGGCGTAAGTAGCCGGAGACCGTTCGGTCAGGTAGTCGACATCCTTCTCGGGGTCGCCCAGAACCGTGGCCACGAAGGTCTTCCAGGTCGGGGGGCACTCTGTGGCGAGAGTGACCAGGTTCGTGGGGCCGCACAGGGAAACCCCCGCAGCCCATCGGTACGGAAGCCGGGACAGGCAGGACAGGGCAGCGAAGCCTCCGTAGGACGCACCCATGGCGGCCATGCGGTCGGTGTCGAGATCGGGAGCTGCCTGCAGATAACGAACCGCGTGATCGAGATCGTCCAGGTCGACGCCGCCCCAGTCGCGGTAGATGAGTTTCTGGTGTGCGGACCCGTATCCGGTGGAGCCGGCGATGTTAGGGGCGAATACTGCGATGCCTTGGTCGAGCAGGTGCTGGTAGAGCCCGGAGAAGACGTAGCGTGGCCGCTCTTGGTCCTCGGGGCCACCATGAATGGACAGCAGGATGGGATGCGGCCCCGACTGGTGGGGCCGGTAGAGAAGACCTTGGATCTGTCGGCCGTTCACTGCGGGGTAAGTGATCGACTCCGGCTCGGCCGGCTCGACCACGTGGAGCGCGGGTGGACGGCCATCGGTCAGGTACCGGAACCCGGAGTCCCGATCGAGTACGGCGATCTCGACCGGGCGAATGGCGGCATCGATCAGAACGACCGCTGCCCGCCCCCCTGCCGCGAGCGCAAGCGAGGTGACAACTTCCTGAAGGAATGTCTGGGAGGCCGATCGTGTCGTCACCCTGCGATGCGTGCAGAGTGGAGCGGCCCGCCTCGTTGACGGACCAGATGAGCGCGTCACCCGCAGCGTCGATGAGTTCGACGTCCCAGTCATGCTGAGCGACAGGCTCCAAAATCCCGTCCAGGCGGTATCGTGCCGCCGCGGTGAACTCACTCCATACGTCCGTGAGCAGGTAGAACCCGCTTGAGTCGGTCATCCACGGGCCTGGCTCGAACATGCCTTCGCCGTACTCAGCAGTGACACAGACCGGTTCACTCCCGGCTTCGAGGTCCACCAGGTAGAGCGCGACGTCGGTGTTGGAACGGAAGCCAGCCGCCAGCAGCCATTTCCCGTCAGGCGACACTCCTGCAGGTTCGAAGGCGACTTCGGGTGGCGGGATGATGCGGCGCTCGGTGTCGTCGGCGAGGTCCCGGACGATCAGATCCTGGACGGTCGCATCGCGGTCATTGGCGGCGTACGCCAGGTAGCGTCCTGCGGCGTCGAAGGGCACCGTTGCGAGTATCCGCTGGCAGTCCGGTCCGGAACTGAGCTCGGCGAGGTCGGTCCCGTCGACGTCGATCCGATACAACCTGAACTGCTCGTCACCTTGGCGATCCGCGGAGAAGACCAGGGACTTGCCGTCCGGCATCCACGCGATCTGCTGCACCGCTTGATCGGCCAACTCGGTCAACTGCCGCGCCTCACCCGTGACGATCGAGAGCACCCAGAGATCGAAACTGCCACCGGCGTTACCGGAGTACGCCACGGTACTTCCGTCCGGCGACAGCGAAAGGCTCGGGCGGATCCGCTGGCTCGGAACGAAGTCTCGGAATTCGGGCATCAGGTCGCCTCTCAACTCGCAGTAACGGAGTTCAACCGAGCCAGCCGCGTCGGACGGCCGCGACGCCGGCGGCGAAGCGGCTCTCGAAGCCGAGCTTCTCCCTGATAGCGGCGGAATGCCGACGCACCGTCGACAGACTCACGTCAGCACGTCGAGCGATGCCCTCGTCCGACAGACCCTCCGCCATCATGCTCAGGATCTTCTGCTGGAGAGGCGACAGCGGACTTTCGGGCCGTGCGGCACCGAACGGGATCGCTCGCTCCCACAGGAACTCGAAGTACTCCCGCAACGCCTCGACGATGACCGACGAGCGGACGAGCAGCGCGCCCGACAACCCCGTCGGCGTCAGCGGAAGAAGCGCGATGGCCTCATCGACGATCTGCATCTTCATGCCGATCCGAGGCAGCAGCCGCGCTTCCTCGCCGGCCTCGACGGCGGCCTCGATCGTCTTGACGCCGACCGGATGCTCGGCGCACCGCGTCTCGTAGATCGCCCGGCACCTCACTTCGCCCTCGAACGAGGGCAGCGGCGAGACGGCGATGAACTCATCGACCGACGCCTCCAGGACGTAGTTGTCGAGGGTCATCCAGTCACGCCGGGCCGTGCTGATCAGCGATCGAGACAGGTCACTGATCTCGTTCCGGTCGCTGAGAATCTGCACCAGCTGTCCGGCGTCCCCGCTCAACGCCGCCGAGCTGGACGGGTGCATGTCGAGCATCCGCCTGTGTCCGTCCAGCAGGCGCTCGTGCTCTGCGGTCAGCTGCCGCGCCAGGTCGGCCAGCGCACCCTGAAGAGCCAGGTTCGGCGGTGTGGGCATCACCTGCGGCGGCAGTGCCGGCCCACCGCCACGGACGTGGGCCAGGCCCGAGTCGGTGAGCGCCTTGATGCGTTCAGGTCCACCGAGCAGCTCATCGGCCTCTTCCAGCAAGCACCCGGACCGCGCAAGCAGCGCGATGTACGGGACGAGCAGCTCTTCCGAGACGATCCCTTCCAGAAGCTGCTTCACGTTCTGCTCGACCGGGATCCCCACCCGCACCACCTCCGAGCACGGAGAGTAGCGAAGTAACTTTGCTGCGTCACGCGATCGGGCAGTGAAGGTTTCGTTCCAATGAGCAGAAGTCACCACCGCGAGCCAGGCCGGAGCCACCTCGTCGAAGCCCCTGCTCCACGGCCGAATCACCCCTTGCTCTCCTCCGCCAGAACGAGCCCGCCGTGGCCACTTCTCACCATGACGGGTTTTGCTCAGGGTGCTGACCTGGGCTTCCAGGCTTTGATCAGGGCTCCGACAAGCAGCGAGCAGGAGCGATCATGAGCAGCACGCCCATCTCCACCATCCGCCGGCTGATCACACTCCGCACCCTCGCACGCGCTGAGCAGCCTCGGCCCCTGGCCCAGGCCTTCAGTCATCCGGAAGGCGCCGGCGTCATCGGCCCCGGCGCACAACATCTACTGCGTGCCGTGCTGGTCGACGCCCTCGTGGAGGGCACCGAACGGGTCAACGTCGTCATCGCACAGCCCGATCTCGAGCAGTTGCTGGGCGACACCTCCTCAGTGCCGCCCGAACTCCTCGCCTCCACCCTCCACATGTCCGACACCCTGGAGGACACGATCGAGCACCTGGAGAACACGCACCGTCGTACAGGCGCTAACGAGTTCAACGAACAGCCGACGACCCTGTGGCTGGCAAGCCCAGGACCCGACGCCGATGTCGTCCACCAGACTCTGAAGAGCCTGCCAACGGCCAACCTCATCGCGCTCTTCCACGGCCCATGGCCATACGGCCAACACACCTCATCGACATGGACGGCCCCAGACGACCGCCCGCTCGAGACTTCAACATGCTGTCCCGCAACCAGGCAGCCGCCCGGCTTCACATCCCCAACGCACGCTAGCAACAAAGGACGAAAGGTCCAGGCTCCACCTCCCTGGACCTTTCGCCGTTCAAGGTTCACGAAAGCTTATGCATTAAACGCATGCCTCGTTCTTTACATTGAGCCTTTTTCAGTGGCACTTTCGTGTTCGCTGATCACAGCATGATCGCGGGCGGAGTGGCAGCCCCGGACGTCAAGAAACCCCTGGTAGGACGGTTGGTCTCTCACAACGTCCCGTCCCCACCAGAGGCCTCACATGCTTTTGTACCGTGCTTCGCTGCCGTTGTCGCGCCGGACCCTGGCCTACGCCACCGGGGTGGTCCGCCGCCACCGCCGAGCCATCGGGAGCAAGGGCCGGTGCCTGTCCCCGGGCACATGCAGGCCCTGATGACCCTGGTCTACCTGCGCAAAGGCGAGACCTACGCTGCACTGGGCGCCGGATTCGCTGTCTCGACCAGCACCGCGTGGCGCTACGTCAACGAGACCATCGACGTGCTGGCCACCCGCGCGCCCAAACTCGGCACCGCGCTGGCCAAAGCGGTCAAGGACGGGCTGCTATATCTGGTGCTGGACGGCACTTTGATCCCGATCGACCGGGTCGCCACCGACCGGCCCTACTACTCGGGAAAGCATCACCGCCACGGCATGAACCTCCAGGTCATCGCCGCACCGGACGGGACACTGCTATGGGTGTCGGGACCACTGCGCGGCTCGGTCCACGACCTGGCGGCAGCCCGGATCTGGGGAGTCATCCGGGCACTGGCGACCACCGGCCTGCTCGTACTGGCCGACAAGGCGTACCAGGGCGCCGGCACGCACATCCTCACGCCCTACAAGGGACGCGACAAGCCCGCACCGCTCAAGGACGCCAACCGCGCACACGCCAAGCTCCGCGGACCCGGAGAACGAGCGAACGCCCAGCTCAAGGCATGGCGAATCCTACGGAAGCTGCGCTGCTGCCCCCACCGCGCCGGCCGCCTCGCCAAAGCCGTCCACACCCTGCAACTCCACGAGACCGCAACACACTGAAAAAGGCTCATTGTAGATTCCAAAGAATTGCTTCGACTCGGCGAGCGATCGGACGCCATCTTCAAGACAGCAATCACCGTCGGCGCGGACAGACGGGATGGAGCATCGGTCTTCTAAACCGACGGTCGCAGGCTCGAATCCTGCCGGGCACCTCGCCCCTGAGCTGTGCGAACATAAAATCACAGCTCAATATAAACACTCATAAGCTCCTTTACTTTTCCACAGGACCAAAGCGCACATAGCAGATCTACCGGCCATTGGCCCCGCCTTTTCCTGGCCATTAGACTGCGCGACGATTCGTCCGGCGGTGTTTGCGGACGAACCAGGCGGGCAGGTCGAGTTTAGCCAATGGGGACACCGGGCAAGCGGAAGCAGGATGTCATGCGGGCTGCGGCGCCCCGATACTCGGTCAGGGTGCCACCAGTCGCGACGATGGCCATCCTGACCTAACGTATGCCGCGTCCAGCTTGGTCCGAGCTGAAGCGACCGGGGTGAACCGATGACCAGAATCGAGCGACAGCTCGTCACCGCGCTTAAGGACGCGCATGCGCTGCAGCAGCACGTGCAGGCGGTGCTGAGCGAGGCCCTGACCGCAGTGGCGGACGAGCCGGAGCTGTGTCGGCCGCTCGGCCAATTCGCTGAGCAATCCCATTCCCACACGAGGGAGATCGAAGCCAGGTTGCGCGCTCACGGCGCATCCGCCTCGCTCGTGAAAGACGCCGGAATGCTGTTCGCCTCGGTCGCTGAAGCGGCTTTCGGAGCAGGGCACCGTGCGGGTGCCGCCAAGTACCTACGCGACGCCTATTCCGCCGTACACCTGCAGATCGCCGTGGGGGAGCTGCTGCGGCGCCTCGCCGAACGCGTCGGCGATACGGAAACCGCACAGGTCGCGGCAGGGATGTGCGCCGACGGCCACGAGATGTCTCAGCACTTGTCGGCCAGCTGGGATATCGCCTTGGACATCACTCTCCGCGAGCACGGCTTCGACGGAACCTGACGACCGGACAGTAACCGGTAGGCGTCCGGCGTGCGGGACGCGAGGGTGCTCCTGCGGTCTCCCCCACTCCGGGCTCGGCACACCCGATGCTGAACGGGCGCCCATCAGTACGGCAGGGCGTAGCCATGCCGGTCACTCTGATCGGTTCACGACCGGGACTGGAGAGTCCGCGTGATGGATCACGACATGAGCGACTGACCCGCACCACGAGGCCGGCCGGTGGCGCTCGCGGACGGCCACGACGAGGAGCGCCGCTCTGCGCGACGCCCGGCCAGGCGCGGGCGATTACCCCGACCATGCGCAGGCTCATCGAGTCGATGAGCAGATTGGTGAAGCCGCCGTGGCCGGGATGGCCGAGGAACAGCTCGAGGACACCCTTCGCCTCCGCACGCAGTGCGTCGGCGGCCGGGCCGTGCGCCGGCGCGGTCGCCGTCACTTGGAGGCCGGGGTGTCGATCACCGACGGTCGCCTCAGCCTCTGCGCGCACGGCGTCCCGGTGCGTGGCGTGGCGTCCTCCGCTGGAAAGGCGAGGGGCGCACCCGATAGGGCGAGATCTGCGCCACGTGGACGCTGTGCAGCCGCCGGTGCCATGGTGTCTGTCGCCTCGGCTGCGGCCCAGTCGACGGCCCGGCGGGCATCACCGGAGCCGTCTGTACCCACGATGCCCGGTGCGGGCGTGCTTTCCTCCAATGCTCGGGAATTTCGCCGTGTCAGCGGGGGACGACAGCAACCGGGCAGTGCGCGTGATGGACGGCTCCGTGACCGGTCGACCCGAGCCGCGGCGCGGTCCAGCTGCGCTCGTGAGCCCCGGTGACCAGCAAGCGGGCATTGCGCGAAGCGTTGGTGAGCGCGGCCACCGGATGCTCGATGAGAACCTCCTCCACCACGTCCACCTGGGGATACTTGGCACGCCATGGGGCGATGACGCTCGCCACCTGCTGGCGGAGCTCCACCTCGATCCTCTCGTCCGCGGAGCCGAAGCCGGCTTCGATGTAGGTCGGGTAGATCAGCCATGCGTGGACGACCCGCAGCCGGGCCTCGCCGAGCGCGGCCGCATCGAACGCATAACTCAGCGTGGTCTCCTCGTCCTTGAGCAGGTCGAGACCCACGACGACCTCTCCGCGCTTTCCTGTGTCGCCCCGCACGATGATCAGCGGCACCGTCGTGCGGGCGGCCATGCGCAGGCTGGTCGATCCGAGCAGCATGCTGGCGAAGCCGCCATGCCCTCGGTTGCCCAGCACCAGTTCGAACGCTTTTTCCGACTCCTTCTGCAGAGCCTGGGGCGTGTATTCGGCCACCTGCATCGTCGTCGTCTCCAGATCCGGGCGACGCTGCCGGACCCGCTCCTTGGCCGCTTCGAGGACTCGGTAGCCGAGGCGCGACATGCGCTCGACCGTCTCGGGCGGTGCGAACAGCGGGGCGCGATAGGGCCACGGGTCCAGGGCGTGAACGATCTTCAACGGCCGGTGGCGCCGGATGGCTTCGTCGGCCGCCCAGTCGAGGGCCCGGTCAGCGCAGTCTGATCCGTCGGTTCCGACGACGATCGGCTCGGGCATGTTCCCTCCTTCGTGGTGCGTCGAAGGCGGTGGGCGCCTCCCACGCGGGTCTTCCCTCCTTTTCAGGCTTGCCGACGGCGCCCTGTCTCCCCAGGGGCGAAAGTCCCCGGATTCCCTTCTGGATCGCGCCGAGGGCTCCGGAGAGGCGGCTACGGCCATCCGCCGCCGGTGCCGCACCGCGGTTCGGGGCTGTCGGCGCTGTCGACGGGACGAAGGTCTCTACAGGGCGGTGAGCACGTGGCGAACTCTTGAACCGTGAAGCGTGGCCACCACCGGGCGCCACGAGCAGGCAGAGGAGGGGTCATGGCAAGGCAGATCTCCTTTGGGTCCACCGATCCCTCCACGCGGGCCCTGGAGTGCCGCGTCGCGACGCTGGAGCGCCGTGTCGCCGCCCTGGCCGAGGCGCTGCAAGTCATGGCCATGGCGCTGGAGACCGCCCCGCTCGTCCCCTATGACGACGGTCAGGCGACGGCGTTGCGGCAGGCCCGCGAACTGCTTCTTCCGCAATCAACGGATTGCCCGTGACCTCTCAAGGAGGAGCGATGCCGACACGACGAGGGCTCATCGTTGTCGGGGCGGACGGTCCGCCCCGTCCGACCGCGCCATCGGCTGGGCGGCCGACGAAGCCGTGCGCACTGGCCGGGACCTGCGGATCGTGCATGTGGTGGGTGCCCCTCCGCTGGGTCTCCCGAGGAGACCAGCAACGGTGTCCAGGCGCTGGTCGAGTCCTGGAATCCGGTCCTCCGGGCGGCACGCGAGTTGGCCGCCCGCTCGCGGCCCGGCCTCACGGTCGAGCCCGCGCTGGTCCGTGACGGCAGCGTGCCGGCGGGCCTGAAACGGGCGGCGACGGGGCCGCGGAAGTCGTGATCGGCCATCGCGGACGGGGCGGTTTCGCCGAACTGCTCCTCGGGTCGACGGCACTCCACCTCGCCGGGCGCCTGCCGGTTCCGCTGATCGTCGTACGGGGCGCGGACACGGATCCGGCGGGCGAGGTCGTCGTCGGCCTGGACCTGGTCGAGGATCCCGCACCACAGCTCGATCACGCCTTCGCCGCAGCCGAGACCCGCGGTGAGCGGTTGCGCGCACTGCACGCTTGGCCGCCCGCGCCGCTCGCCCTCGAGGCTGGTGCGGACCTGCAGATCGCGGCGAACAGCTTCCGCAGTCATCTCGCCGCGGCCCTCGTCCCTTGGCGGAAGCGCCATCCGGACGTCGAGATCGTCGAGGGCGTCGTGGTCGGTCATCCCGTGCACTCGCTCGTGCTGGCCTCTGGGCACGCCGACCTGATCGTGGTCGGATCGCGCGGGCGCATCCCGCCCATCGGCTCGGTGGCCCACGGGTGATCCATCACGCCGACTGCCCTGTCGCTGTCGTGCACGCCCGAGGGTGACGGCACGCGGACCGCTTCTACGCCCCTTCGCCCGGGGCCTTTCCCCGCCCTGGCCGCCCGGACGACAAGACCAGGTTTGAAATCAGCAAAAGGTCGCCATAAAGCAAACCTTCAGACTCGGCACGATCAGGCGGGCGACCTCATCGCCGTCGACGCGGCCGACCACCAATTGCCGGGCATCGTCACGTCCGAGGACGTCCGGTGGCTGATCCACCGGAGCGGGCTGCGCCCGCGCAGCCCGGCCGCCGCCTGACAGCGCAGGCCCTGCAACCAGGTCAGCGGTGGCGCGCTTCTCGGATCGGAGCGGCCTTACGCGCCCGGCTCGTCTGCGAGGACGAAGTAGTTCTCCTCTTCCTGCGCGAAGTGCAGCCGCAGGACGGCGTACAGCTCCTGGATCGCCGCGCGTAGGTCGGTGGCCGTGTCCGAGGCGTCCGGATGCTCGCGCGACTCGGCGATGAGCAGGTCGACGCGGCGCGCCAGGTCGGCGATCTCGGTGTGCCCGCGGCTCATCACCCCGGTGGGGTCCGAGCCGCCCAAAGCGCGGGCGACCGCTGGATAGAACAGCTTCTCGTCCCGGTGTTCATGGTCGGCGATGTCCTCGAGCAGGCCGGTAACGGTGCCGGCCGCCGCGTCCCGCTCGCGCGGGTCGGGGCCCGTGATCCGCTCGGCGAGGGCAGGGAGCCGGTCGATGCGCGGTCGCAGGGCGCGGTGCTCGTCGTCGAGCCTTCGCACCAGGTCCGCCTCGTCGCCGCGCAGGCGCGGCGACCGATCGCGTCCGGGCCCCAGCGCGCGCAGCGCCCCGAGGATCGCGGCGAGATCGATCCCCTCCTGCAGCAGCGCGCCGACCGCCGGCGCGAGGTAGCCGAACGCGGCGGCGAGCATGGCCGCCAGAGACAGCCCCATGCCCAGCAGGGCGCTCTGCCGGGCGATCGAGCGGGTCCGCCGCGCGATCGCGAGTGTCTCGGCCAGCCGCTCCAGCCGGTCGACAGTGATGACGACGTCCGCGGTCTCGGAGGCGGCCGTGGCGCCCCGCGCGCCGAGCGCGACACCCACGCCGGCCGAAGCCAGGGCGGGGGCGTCGTTGACGCCGTCGCCGACCATGACGGTGGCCGCGCGGGCCGTCTCGGCACGCGCGACCTCGACCTTGCCCTCGGGGGTCTGGCCCGCGTGGACGGCGTCGGCCCCGACCAACTCAGCGATCGGCCCCGCGACGGCCGGACGGTCACCGGTCACCATCACCGTCCGCTCGATCCCCGCCCTGCGCAGCAACCGGAAGGTGCGCGCGGCGTCGGGGCGCACGGTGTCGCGCAGCAGGAGGACTCCGGCGAGCCGCCCGTCCACGCCCACGAAGACCGTGATCAACCCGCGGGCCGCCGCCCGGTCACGCATCCGCTCCACCCACACCGGGTCGCCCTCCCCCGCCCAGCCGGCCTTCCCGACGCTCACCTCGCGCCCCGAGACCGTGCCGCGCACACCCTTGCCCGGCTCCTCCGTCACGCCCGACGGTGCATCGAGCCGCGAACCCCGATCGCGCGCCGCACGCACGATCGCCGTCGCCAGGACGTGCGGTGACACCTGGTCCAGCGAGGCCGCGAAGCCGAGCACATCCCGGTCGGGCCGTCCCGGGGCGGTGACGACCTCGCTCAGCACGGGATGCCCCGCCGTCACCGTGCCGGTCTTGTCGAACAGCAGCACCCGCGCCTCGGCCAGACGCTCCAGCGCATCGCCGCCCTTCACGACCACGCCCCGGCGCGCACAGCGCGAGAGCCCCGAGACGAAGGCGATGGGCGCGGCGAGGATGAGGGGGCAGGGGGTCGCCACCACCAGCACGGCCACGGCGCGGACCGGGCTCGCGGCCGCCCACCACGCCGCCGCTGCCAGCAGCAGCGTCACCGGCAGGAAGAACGCGGCGTAGCGGTCGGCGAGCCGCACGAACGGAGAGCTCTCCGCGGCCGCCTCACGAGCCAGCCGCACGATCCCGGCATAGGTGCTGTCGTCGCTGTCCGTGGTGGCGCGGAGCATGAACGGGCTTCCCGAATTGACGGCCCCGCTGCGCACGCCGTCGCCCTCGGTGTGCTCGACCGGTACGGGTTCCCCCGTCAGGGTCGACTCGTCGAGGACGGCTCTTCCCTCCTCCACCTGCCCGTCGACCGGCACCACCTCGCCCGGCCGGACCAGCAGCCGGTCACCGGGGACGACCCGTCCGACGGCGATCGTCTCCAGCCCGTCCGGGGTCCGGCGGTGCGCGACGCGCGGCGCCATCGACAGCAGCGCGCCCAGATCCCGCCTCGCGCGCCGTCCGGCCCGCTCCTCCAGGAGCCGGCCGCCGGTCAGCATCGCCGCGATCACCGCGCCCGCCAGATGTTCGCCCACGGCGAGCGTGCCCGCCAGGGCGAGCAAGGCGATCACGTCGCTGCCGAACCGGCGGTGCCGCAGTCCGTCCAGCACCCACCAGGCGGCGGGAACGACCGCCACCACCGTGACCGATGCCCAGACCAGGTCGCCCGCGGCGGCCGTGCCCGTCCAGCGGAGCACCGCACCCGCCGCCAGTCCGGTCGCCACAAGGATGAAGAGGATCTCGGACGCGCGGCGCCGGACCATGTCGGTGGCGTTCATTCGTCCACTCCGTTCAACGACGGGCGCGGCGGGCGGCGTCCAGGGCCGTCACGATCCGCGCGGCGGCGAGCACGACCGCCAGCGCGATCGCACTCCACATAACGGCGTCGAGGGAAGCGCCGAGCGACAAGGCTCCGGCGACGACCAGCATCGCGACCGCGGGCACGGCCAGATGCAGCCGCCTGTGCGGCCGCCCCCGTGGAACGGATGCGCGCTCCGTTCCGGGCGCTGCCACCGGCTTCGTCTTCACACCGGCCCCCCGAGTGCGGCGATGTCCTCGCTCGCCAGGCCGTGCAGCCGGTCGGCGAGATCGGCCAGCGCCCGGCTGACGGCCAACTCGTCGCTGATCTCCGGGATCCGGCGGTCGGCCGGGTTGCGGCGGGCGTGCCCGCGACCAGTGGGCCTCTTCTCGCCACCGGTGAACAGCACCGCGCGCACGTCGGTGTCCGTCCCGTCCTCGCTGATGTAGAGCTCCACGCTCCACTGCTTGGTCTCCATGGCGAACCCCCTCAGCTGGATAACGTCCCGATTCCATGCTCCGAACCGGCCGCCCGCGCCCCAAGGGACGAACGTCCTCCGAAGAGACGATTAAGGGCCTGCCCGGGAGGCTGGGGCGCCCGACCAGCTCGAACGCCCCTCAGGCCGACGGTCGCGCGCTCTCGGCGGCGATCCGTCCGACCGCAGGGATGGGCCGAAGGTCAAGCGAAAGGCACGGCTTCCGCCTCTGCATGCCCGTCGGCGCTCGACCAGACCGAACGGCTCGGCCGGCTCGTCAGGACGGGCGCATCGCGGTCTTCGAGGTCACCTCGCTGGAGCAGGTGCCCAAGAACCGATTCCCGACCGGGCGCGTCTACAGCCCCACGTTCGACCCGACCATCTGGTTGGTGACCTGCGGCGGCGAGCCCGATCCAGCGAAACGCAGTTAAAGGACAGCATCATCGTCTATGGGGTCCTCGGCCTTCGGTCCCG
This sequence comes from Actinomadura sp. NTSP31, assembly GCF_041951385.1. Classification (NCBI taxonomy): domain Bacteria; kingdom Bacillati; phylum Actinomycetota; class Actinomycetes; order Streptosporangiales; family Thermomonosporaceae; genus Actinomadura; species Actinomadura sp. NTSP31. The sequence continues at coordinate 208,387 of NZ_JBGNUT010000009.1, forward strand.
GAAGCCGGGACATCCGTCCATGGTTCCGCTCGCGACCACCGGAAAGGCTGTGAGAAAGCTACTTCATAGACCGGACGCTTCTGCCTATTGAAGCCCGTGCCGGTGCGCGGGACCTATGGCGGGAGCGCACGGGGCTTTTGGTCCCTATCGACGGGCGGCCAGAGCCATTCACTCTGAGAGACGGAGCGGCGGTGCAGCCGTGACCGGCCGGGCGGGAGGAGACGGGCGGTGACCGGACAGAGACCGTGGTGGACGCCGACGGCGTCCTGGTGGGCATCGTCGCACCGCGCGACCTGCGCAAGGTGTGACTGCGCCCGGACGCCGACATCCGCCGGGAATCGTCGAGCAGGTCTTCACGAATCGGCTGAGCGTCCCGCCCGCCCTCATCAACGTCCAGGTCCGGGACGGAGCGGTCTCCCTGCGCGGGGAGGGGCCGGCGTCCAGCGACGTCGGGTTCGCGGTGTGCACGGCCGCCGCCGTCGACGGGGTGGTCGCCGTGGAGAACCACCTCACCGCGGCCGTCGACGACCGCCATCGTCCCCGCACCGCCGACCTCACCGACTACTGACTCCCGAACGAGACCGAGGAGGGATCACATGTTGGTCCGCGAAGCCATGACGACCCCGGCGGTGACGATCGCGCCGTCGGCCACGATCCGCCAGGCGATGAGGATTGTGCTCGAGCACGACGTGACCGCTCTGCCGGTCGTCGACGGGGCGGGGCGGCTCGTCGGCATCGTCAGCGAGATGGACCTGCTGCGCGGCGAGTTCGAGGCGGATCCCCGGGCCTTCGCCCGCCCGCGGAGCGGCCCGCCCGCGCCGGCGCCCCGCCTCGTCGATGAGGTCATGACCCGCGACGTCCGCACCGCGCGTCCCACCACCGATATCGCCGAACTCGCGGAGACGATGCTGCGGACAAGGATCAAGAGCATCCCCGTCCTCGACGGCTCCGCGGTCGTCGGCGTCATCAGCCGCCGCGACCTGATCGCGACGCTGGCCCGAGGCGACGCCCGCATCCGCGACGACGTCCTGGCCTCCATCGCCGCCTACGCCCCGGACGGCGGGCCCTGGGACGTCACCGTCGAAGACGGTGTGGTCAGGCTGAGCGGACGCGACGACCCGGAGGCCGAGCGCATCGTCGAGGTGCTGGCCCGCACCGTCCCCGGCGCCACCCGCGTCCTGATCAGGCCGTCCTCATGACGGCCCGGCCACGCCGCCCATCACGGTGGTGAGCAACGGGTGGCGGGAGCGCCCGGCGCTGCAGATCTCCCGCCGCACCAACGATCGCGATCCGCTGATGGACACCCCGGCGATGAAGGCAGAGGGGGTGCTGGCATGGCTCGCCGGCCGGTGAACCCTCCGGCCGAGGGCTGGTCGCTCACGATGCCACCGCTTCACTGGGATCGGCTCCGAGACCATCTGTTCCCGGGTGACGGCGCCGAGCACGCCGCCGTCAATCTGGCGAGCAAGGTCCAGAGGCCCAGAGGACCGTGGCTGTTGGCACGCCATGTCCTGCCGGCCGTGGACAGGATCGACTACGTCCCGGGCTCGCAGGGGCACCTGGCTCTCACCGTGGAGTTCATCGACACCGCCCTCGATCTCGCAGAACGGGGGAACCTCGCCTATCTCGCGGTGCACTGCCATAAAGGGCAGCGAACGCGTTGCCTTCTCAAAAGTGGACTTGACCAGCCAGGAACGGTCGTACCCGGCGATCACACAGAACCTCGGCCAACCGTCCGGCGCTGTGGTTCTGGCCGAACACGCAGCCACCGGGCGCATTCTCACGCCCGGCGGACAGTGGGTCGAGCTGGCCGAGATGGTCGTGCCGGCCGCGAATCTCCTTCGGTTTCGACCGCCGGTCGCGGCTTTCGGCGACGCCGGGCGGGCGGTGTTCCGGCAGATGAGGGTAGCCGTGGTCGGAGTCGGCGGGATCGGCTCGCTGCTGGTGGAGTACCTGGCCCGCCTCGGTGTCGGCCAGCTCGTGCTGATCGATCCCGATCGCGTCGACCCCACCAACTTGCCACGCCTGGTGGCAGCCCGGCGTCTGGACGCCATGCCATGGTTGCGCAGGCCGGCCTCCCCTGGAATCCTTCGCGCGCTCGGCAAGCGACTCGCGGCCAGAAAGACACGCATCGCCGCACGCAACGCGCGACGCGCCAACCCGGCGGCCAAGGTCGTCCGCCTCGACGTCAACACCGCCGATCCGCGGGCGGCTTCGGCGCTCACACAGGTGGATTGGATCTTCCTGGCAGCCGACACGGCAGTGGCCCGTCATGTGGTCAACGCAGTCGTGCAGCAGCACCTGCTGCCGGCCATTCAGGTCGGCGTGGCCATCCCCGTCCGCCTCGGCGGGGACGTCGGCGACATCCACGTCGCCATGCGCCCCATCCTGCCGGGGGTGCGCTGCCTTTGGTGCGACCACCTGATCGACCCGACGGACCCGGCCACCGAGACGCTTCCGGGTTCGCTGCGGGCCCAGGCCCGGTACGTCGCCGATGTTCCGGCCGCCTCGGTCGTCACCTTCAACTCGATCGCCGCGGCGGAGGCGGCCACTCACTTCATGCAGGCCGTGACCGATCTCCACATCGAAGACCAGGATCACGACACGGTCATTCATGAGCCGCGCTACCGCAGCCGAGACCGCGAAGGCTCGCGCCCCCAGGCGGCCTGCCGGTGGTGCTCACGTTCCCCTGGGTCGGCCCTCGCGGACGGCGACTTCAGGCCCTTGCCGTCCTTGACGATGCCAAGTGATGGCTGATTCGGGTCGCCAGCCCTATGAGCATCGAGTGGAGCACGAGACCGTTGATCTACCTGAGGCGCCACTCGACGCCTAAGAACGCTTCACTTGTCCAAAGGCTATTGCTCAAGCTGTTCCATGCTCGGCACAGGGCCGGTTAGAGGGCCCAGAAGCCGAGCTCGTACTGTTTGTAGGCGATCGGCCATGACCTCCGCAAAGCGGCGGGTCAGCTCGTAGCCGAGCGACGTGTCGACGGTGCACAGGACCCGGACCAGCCGCCCGTCGAACTCGATGGCCTCGACCGGCGTGCGGGCCACCGCTCCGAACCGCCACCGGTACGGCGGGAACATCCAGGACCACCCGACGACCGAGCCGGGGCCCAGCGCGTCAAAGGGGACGGAGCCGCCATCGGGCAGGCGCGAGTCGATCTCGACCGTCCCGTCCCGGATGATCCAGAACCGCTCCGCCGGTTCGGACTCGGCGGCCAGGCGCCGGCCCGCCGGGAACCGGGCGGGTCGAGCGGCGGTCGCCAGCCTGGTGAGGTCTGCACTGCGCATGGCGTTCAGGAAGGGTTCTCTCGCCAGCTCCCCGGTCGCCATCCCCATGAGGATCATCTCCGGCCTCTTCATTCGACTGACAGCGGCTCAGCACGACGCCGCTCGGGCACCGCCGGGCCGGAGCCGGTCGGCGTCCGGCCCGGACGGTTCTTCATGTCGACGGTTCGCTCACTCCCCGGCGCGGGGGACGACCGCCACGGTGCATGCGGCGTTCTGGAGCAGCGCCTGGCTGGTGGAGCCCAGCGCCAAAGGCTCCACGCCGCCCGCACCGCGCCGGCCCACCACGACCAGCGCGGCTCCGCCGGCGGCTTCGAACAGGGCTTCCCGTGGCGACCTGAGCACCAGCTCGGTCACCACCCGGACGTAGGGGTACTTCACCCGCCAGGGCGCCACGGCCCGTTCCAGGATGGACCCGCACGCATGACGGAGCTTGTCCTCGTCTTCGAACAGCGAAAGGTCCCCGTCCGGGGCCGCCCCGGGCTCCCAGCAGCCGTAGACGGCCCGCAGCTCCCAGCCGCGCAGCGCCGCCTGCTCGAAGCCGAACGCCAGCGCCGCGTCCGCCGACGGGGACCCGTCGACGCCCACGACCACGCGGCCGTCCCGGGGGGCGGCCGTCCGGACGACCACGACGGGCCTGCGGGCGCGAGCCGGCAGCTGCAGCGCGGTGGAGCCGATGGGCAGCTCCCCGGTCTCGTGCGAGCCGACCACGATGAGGTCGGCGTCCTCGCCCTGGTGCACCAGCGCGGGATAGACGCTTCCGTCCTTCAGGCGCTTGGTCACCTGCAGTCCAGGCGCCATCTCACGCGCGAGTTCCACACCGCTGTCGAGCAGATGCTCGCCCATGCGCTTGACGATCCCGACGCCCTCATAGTCGATGTACGTGATCGGGTATGGCCAGCGCCAGACGTGGCAGACGGTCAGCGGGAGGTGCCGCAGGCGCGCCTCGTCCACCGCCCATCGCAGGGCCCGCTCGCTGCCGGCACCGCCGTCATAACCGACGAGCACATGGCTCATGTCTCCTCCTTGCCGTCCGGCCGTCCCGCTGCCCTAGCGGCCGCGTGGCATGCCAATGAGTTCCCCGCAGGGCCTTCGATCCGCCGGCTCAGGCGGCGCGGGCCTCGCTGCGCACTTCCAGGTCGACCCGCGGCGGGTCGAGCAGCGAGTTGTGCACGGTGCAGCCGGCCACTGCCGCCTTCAAGCCGATCAGCGCCTCCTGCGGAACGTCGACGGGGGGACGCAGGCTGAGCCTGACCCGCGCGACGCGCGCCGGGACGCCGGGGTTCATGGTGAAGCCCGCCGTGATCTCCAGTCCGGTGGCCGGGAGCCCGCGCCCCGCCAGGTAGCGGCGGGCGTAGTGCGCCGCGCAGGCCGCCAGAGCCGCCACGAACAGCTCGACCGGTGTCGGACCCTCGTCCATGCCGCCCGAGGTGTACGGCTGGTCCACGTTGATCACGTGGTCCCGGATGAGCACGGCGAAGGCATCGTTCTCTCGATGGACGACTGTCATCTCCTGCATCGGGACCGCCTCCCTCGTTCACTTCGTTCCTCGTCCTTCACCATGAGTCTCGCCTGGTAGGAGTCCATGACCGAGGGGCGAAGGTCCCGCCCGGGGGCACCGGAGGGCACCTATTCGGCTGAGCGGGCGGGCGCGACCACGGCGACGGGGCAGCGGGAGCGGTGCAGCATCGCGTGACCGACGGACCCGAGCAGCATGCCGGTGAATCCTCCCCGCCCCCTGGATCCCACAACGAGCAGGTCCGCATTCGCGGAGGCGCGCGCCAGGGCCGGCGTGGCACGGCCGTGCACGACCTCCTCCGCGACGTCGACGTCCGGGAACTCCGCCCGCCGTCCGGACAGGCATTCGCTCAGCACGCGCCTCTCCCCCTCCGCGACGATCGCCGGATCGTAGACCAGGGGCTGCATGTCGCCGGGCCCCGCCGAAATCGGATGCGGCCAGGCCAGCACCGCGCGCAGGCGGGATCGGCGCACGGCGGCCGCCTCGAAGGCGAATCCGACCGCGCTCGCGGAGGCCGCCGAACCGTCCACGCCCACGGCGATTTCACCGCGCGCGGGTTCGGGGACGCTCCGGACCACCACGACCGGGCAGCGTGCGTGCGACACGGCCTGCAGCGCCACCGACCCCAGGAGCAGGCCGCCGACACCGCCCAGGCCGCGAGACCCGACCACGAGCATCAGCCCGTCACCGCTCCTCTCGATGAGCAGTTCGGCGGGCTGACCGCCCGCCTGCTCTCCGGAGACGCCGAGGCCGGGGACGCGTGCCCGCGCCCGGTCGACGGCGTGCCCGAGGATGTCCTCGCCACCGCGCAGCATCCATGCCCGCATAGCCCCCGCGCGGGGATCGACGGGCACGTCGAAGAGCCAGGGGACGACCACGTAGAGGATCCGCAGCGGCGCGTTCCGGCGGGCCGCCTCGTCGGCGGCCCAGTCGACGGCGCGCAGGCTCTTGCGGGATCCGTCGGTCCCGACGACGATCTCGTTCACGCCGTCACCGCTCGCAGGTCGGTTGCGATGCCCTCCGTCCAGGCGCGGACCTGGTCGCGGTCGCGGTAGTCGCCGCCCGACCGCTGCGCGATCTTGGACGCCAGGAAGCCGCGCGCGTCGCGGTCGAGCCGTCCACCGAACGTGGCATGGCCGCGGGCGCCGATCCGGCGGGCGAACTTGGCCACGCCGGGGACCGGAGCGATCTCGCCCTCCTCGGCGGAATGATCCAGCGGACCGCTGCTGAACAGCCACACCGGGCGCCGCGCCAGGGCGTCGGCGTGATGGCGGACGAAATGTCGCGCCTCCCGGTGCCAGCGTCCGGCGTATAGCGCGCCGCCCACGACGACGGCGTCGTACCCGTCGAGCGTCGTGATCGTCCCGGCCGGGCAGACCTCCGCGTCCACCCCGATGCGAAGCAGTTCCGAGCCGATCCACTCGGCCATCTCCGCCGTGCCTCCGCGTTCGGAGGCGTACGCCACCAGCACTCTCATGATTCTCTCCTCAGTATCTGCGGCGGGGACGGCCGTCAACCGCCGGCATCACTCGGGGCGTGCCGTTCGATCACCGCGTCCGAGGCGGGGTAATAGGTACCCCGGTGCCCGTCGTCCCATTCGACGACGTAGGGCGGCTCGCCGTCGCGGCCGTGCACTTCGAGGACCACCGCCTTGCGGGTCGGCTCCCCCACCCGATGGCCGTGCACGATCACCCAGTCGCCTCTGTTCGCCTTCATGCCGCCTCCTCGTTCGCGCCCGTGCGGTCGGCCGATGCCGACACCTCCAGCGTGGTCACCGGCCGGGCAGGCGAGGAGGGGCCGAAGGTCCCGCCCCACGGTGCCTAGGTCCCCGCCGCGCGATCACGAAGGCCTCGGGACCCGCCCGCGCCGACCGTTGCCCGCTGCGGGGCGCCAAGGCCGAAGGGCGGGGAGCTCGCAGGTCCTAAGCCCCTGGCCTCATGCCTGTGCGGCGGCTGCACTGGAAGAAGCAGCCGTACGGACGGCCGAGCGGCCGAGGAGTGAGTTCTCATGGACGGACAGCGGGCCGGAGGCGGCACGGTCGCCAGCACGCCGCACCCTTCGCGGACCACCATCAAGATCGGCGATCCGGCCGAATCACGGCGCACCGGCGACGAAGTCATCGCACCGGCGCGCCTGCTGCGCGCGTGGCACCTGCTCTCCTCGGTCAATCAGGAGCTGCCTACCGCGCCGCACGACCAGGCGGCCGACCGCCGCGCGTCCCTGGCATTCGATCGCGTGCGGACGGAGATCCTCGAGTCGGTGTCCCCTCCGCTGGCGGAGGAGGCCCGCAGTCTGATTCCGGTCCTGGGTGAACAGCCTGGAGCGGCAGACGTCCGGATCGCCTGCTCTGGAGCGATCGGCTGGCTGGACGGCCTGGTGAGGTCCATGCTCATGCAGCTCAGTTGCCAAGCCACCCGTACGCATGCGGCCCCTCTCCCCGGGGGCGGCGGACGTCGTCGCGGGCCGCGCGGCTGACCCGACGCTCCTTCCCCGCCGCGCGAACATCCGGACCTCCACGGACGCACGGGGGACCTTGGTCCCTGGAGGCGGCGCCACCTGCATCGGAGGCTTACTACATCCGCGCGGCAGCGAGACAGGAGACGATTCGCCATGGAAGCAACGACCCGGTGGCGCACACCGCCCTCACGACTCCGGACCACGGTCCGGCCCGGACCGCCCCGGCGCGTCGTCCTGGCCGGCGAAGTCGACATCCTCACGGCCGAGCGCCTCGACATGCTGCTGACCGACATCGTCACCACCGGCTCACCCACCGTGGAGATCGACGCACGGCAACTGAGCTTCCGCGACGCGAGCGGCCTGTCGGTACTCGTCGCCGCCGACGACCTCGCTACCCGCCGCGGCGGCGGCCTGACCGTGGTCAACGCACCGCCCGCACTGCGCAGGCTCCTGCGCATCACCGGCCTGGAGCAGCGCTTCACGGCGGCGCGCCGCCGGCCGGCCGAACGGCCGCTGCCATGACGACGGTGATCGAGGTACGGGGGCTGACCAAGCGTTACGGCCGGACGACGGCGCTCGACTCGCTCGACCTGGAGGTACGGCAGGGCGAGGTGTTCGGGTACCTGGGCCCCAACGGCGCCGGGAAATCCACGACGGTCGGCCTGCTGCTCGGCTTCCTCAGACCGACCTCCGGCACCGCGAGGATCCTCGGGCTGGACACCCGGAGCGCGGCCCGCGACCTCCACCGGGACATCGCCTACGTACCGAGCGAGGCGAACCTCTGGCCCTCCCTGACGGGCGCGGAGACCCTGCACTTCCTGGGCGAGGTCCACGGATCGGTCGACAAGGACTACCGCGACGCGCTCATCCGCCGCTACGACCTCGACACCGGCAAGAAGGTCCGTTCCTACAGCCACGGCAACCGGCAGAAGGTGCTGCTCATCGCGGCGTTCGCGACCAGGGCCCGGTTGCTGGTCCTGGACGAGCCGACGACCGGCCTCGACCCGCTCATGGAGCAGGTGTTCCGCCGATGCGTGCGCGAGGCCCGCGAGCGCGGGCAGACCGTGCTCCTGTCCTCCCACATCCTCAGCGAGGTGGAGGCGGTCTGCGACCGCGTCGCCATGTTGAGGGCCGGCCGGATCGTCGAGACCGGCTCGCTTGACGTGCTGCGCAGGCTCGCGGCCACCCACGTCCGGGCGCACCTGGAGTCCCCGGTACCCGACCTGTCAGCGGTGCCTGGGATACGCAACGTCGCGGTCGACGGCCGCATGCTGGAATGCGACGTCTCGGGGCCTATGCAGCCGTTGCTGCACGCGCTCACCCCCGCGGGCCTCGAGCACCTGACGACTCGTGAGCCCTCGCTGGAGGAGCTGTTCCTGGCCGAGTACGGCACGTCCCGCTGAACGAGTCCCGAGGAGACGAGATGCAGGACGTTCCGAAGCCGCGTGCCGCTCACACGGAAGGCGGGCACGCCGCAGAGCCCGTGATCGCCCGCCACGCATTGCGGAGCACATGGGCGGCCGCCACGGCGTGGGCACTGGTGTTCGGAGGCTCTGCCGCGGCATCGGCGATCACCTACGCCGGCACCTATCCGACCCCGGCCGATCGCCTGGCCATCGCGTCCACGACCGGACACGACACCGGGTTCGCCGTGCTGCTCGGCCCGGTGTCCGACATCGGGACCGTCGGCGGCTACACCGTTTACAAGAACTTCGTCTTCCTCACCACGATCGGCGCGATCTGGGCCCTGCTCGCCGCCACCCGCCTACTACGCGGCGAAGAGGACGCCGGGCGCCGGCAGCTGCTCCTGTCCGGCCGGACCACCCCCGCCCGCTCCACGGCCGCCACGCTGGCCGGGCTCGCGGCGGCCATTGGGATCGTGTTCGCCGGGACGGCCCTCATCATGCTGCTCGCGAGCCGCGATCCGCGGCTGGGGCTCACGAAGGGCGGAACGCTGCTGTACGCGCTGAGCCTGGTGATCGTCCCGGCGGTGTTCGCCGCCATCGGCGCGCTCACCTCGCAACTCGCCGCGACACGCCGGGGCGCGGCCGGGATGGGCTTCGGCGCGTTCGCCGTGCTGTTCATCCTGCGCATGCTCGGCGACAGCGGCTCCCACATGCACTGGCTCCTGTGGCTGACACCGTTCGGCTGGGCCGAGTTGCCACGCCCGTTCACGCGCAACGAGCTGCTTCCGCTGCTACCGGCCGCTGCGGTGGCGATCGCGTTGTCGGCCGCGACCATTGCGCTGTCGGCTCGCCGTGACACGGGCTCCGGCATGCTGGCATCCCGCGACACGGCGCCACCGCGGATGCTCGGCCTGCGTTCCCCCACCGGGCTCGCCGCCCGGTTGGAGTTCCCCGCCTTGGCCGGATGGTGCGTCGGTGCCTGCACGGCCGCCTTCGCGCTCGGAACCCTCGCCAAGGTCGTCACCGGCACGTCGCCGCAATCGTTCGCCAACGCACTGGACAAATTCGCCCGGCAAGGCGACATGGTCGACCGCTACCTGGGGGTCGCCTTCCTCTTCGTCGCCGCCCTCATCGCCCTGATCCCCGCCGGCCAGCTCGCCGCCATGGCGGAGGAGGAGACTTCCGGCCGCCTCGCCCATGTCATCGCCGGGCCCGTGAAAAGAACCTCAGTGATCGCCGGTCGGCTGGCTCTGACCTGTGTCACGATCACGGCCGCAGGACTGCTCTCAGGAGTAGCGGCATGGCTGGGCGCCGCGGCGCGCGGGACCCACGTCGCCCTGGTCCCCATGGTCACCGCCGGGCTGAACCTCGTGCCGACCGGCCTCCTGGTCCTCGGCATCGGCGCCTGCGCGCTCGCCCTGGCTCCCCGCATCGCGGGCCTGACCGTCTACATCCTCGTCATCGGCTCGTGGCTCGCCAACATCCTCGGATCCTTGCAGCCCGCCACCCACTGGGTCACGACGGTCTCGATCTTCCACTACATGGCCTCGGCCCCCGCCGAATCGCCGCACGCCTCCACCATCGTCATCACCACCGCTCTGGCCGCCGCGTTCTGCTCGCTGGCACTGGTCCTCTGCACGCGACGGGACATGCAGCTTTCCTGAGACGGACACCAGCAGGCGTTTCGCGCCGCCAGCCTGGAAGGGGACCCGTCGGGACAACGAATCACTCTTTGGCGGTACTGGGGGGACAGCGCCGGCCACCATGGCGATGTCCCGGCCCGGCAACGTCTCACCCAGTCCTCCGCTCGGCCGTAACCGTCGTCCTTCTACGCCCCGGCGGCAGATCGCGGTGACCAGAACACGCCCCACGGCTGCCTGCGCGTCAACAGCGTGCACGCCCGCGGTCCCGACGCGCACGCCGCACGCCAGGACGCCATTGCGGCTCGCAAAGCCGGTGAGGCGGCGCTGCGCAGGCGGCTGGAGCGGGCCACCGATCTGCCCTCCCGCTACGAACCGGCCGCCCTGGCCGCACTCGTCCACACCATCTCCGACGGCATCGCCGTCCAGGCCGCAGTCGGCCGCAGCCGGCCGCAGCCACGACGAACTGCGGCCGGCTGCGGCTTGGCGCTGCGCACCCTGCTGGACTGAAAACCCGCAGACCGCCGCATCGCGTTCCGAGGCCCCACCAGGGCCACAGAACGATCAGTCCCGCATAGGTAGACCGCCTGACGCCCTTGGCGGGGCATTCGTTCGCCTGTTCCATCAGCCGCGGCGTTGCACGTCAAGAGTGCGGAGGGCGGGGCTTATGAACGCGTTCGCTCTGGCAGGACGGTCCCGGACGAGGGAAGCGCCCGGCGGCGATGCCAGCGGCGCAGTTCGTCGGCGCCCCAGACGATGAACGGGAACACGGCGATGATGCCGAGGACGTCCGGACCGAGTGCGGCCGTGCCGAACAGGTGCTGGAACGGCGGGAGGTAGATCAGGGCAGCGGCGAAGAGGAGTTCGAAGCCGATGCCCGCAAGGAGCAGCGGGTTGGACGCGAGGCCGACCTGGCGCAGTGACGCATGGTCGGTGCGGGCCGCCATGGCGGTGCCGATCTGGCAGGTGACCAGGCCGGCGAAGGTCGCGGTGGTCGCGGTCAGGTAGGCGTGGTGGAGCGCGGCGCCGTGTCCGGTGGGGTCGCCGGGGTGCCAGCCGGCGCGCCAGAGCACGTAGAAGAACACCGACATGACCAGTGCGGCGGAGATGAGGCCGAGGTAGCCCCAGGCGCGGATCAGCATGTCGCGGGAGATGACGCCCTGGGAGGAGGCGCGGGGCGGGCGGTTCATGATGCCGGGTTCGGCCGGTTCGCGGCCCAGGGCCAGGGCGGGCAGTGTCTCGGTGCCGAGGTCGATCGCCAGGATCTGCAGCACCGTCAGCGGCAGCGGGATCAGTCCGCCGCTGAGCGCGAAGACCAGGAACGGCACGATCTCGGGGACGGCGTGGGCGAAGATGTAGAGGATGAACTTGCGGACGTTGTCGTAGACGCGGCGCCCGGACTCGATCGCCGTGACGATGGTGGCGAAGTTGTCGTCGGTGAGGACCATGGTGGAGGCCTCGCGGGCGACGTCGGTGCCGGATTTGCCCATGGCGATGCCGATGTGGGCCTGGTGCAGGGCGGGGGCGTCGTTGGCGCCGTCCCCGGTCATCGCGACGATCTGGCCGTGGGCGCGGAGGGCGTCGGCGACCTTGAGCTTGGTCTCGGGTGCAGAGCGGGCGAAGACGATCTCGGCGGGGCCGGTGAGCAGTTCGTCCAGCTCGTGGTCGTGGATCTGCTCGGACTCGGCGACCACGCGCAGTTCGGGGACGCCGATGCCGACCTCGCGGGCGACGGCCGCCGCCGTGGTCCCGTTGTCGCCGGTGACGATGTGGACGCGCAGCCCCGCATCGTGGCATCGGCGGACCGCGCCGGCGACCTGCGGACGCGGCGGGTCGTACAACCCCACCAGCCCGACCAGCCGCAGATCCTTCTCGACGTCCTCCCGCTTTCCCGGAACTCCCTGTCCGGAGGGCAGCTCGCGGACCGCCACCGCCAGCACTCGCAGCCCCTTCTGGGCGAGCTCGTCGACGGCGGCAAGTACCTCGGTCCGCTGGTCCCTACCGAGGTCCGACCGCCCCAGGACCGACTCCGGGGCGCCCTTGACGGAGACAAGGAGGTCGTCCCCCCGCTGCGCGATCGTGGACATCAGCCTCAGCCTGGCATCGAAGCGAAAGACCGCGCGGCGGCGGGCGTCGCGGTCGGCCAGCCGCTCCGGCACGTCCGGCCCGGCTCCCTCGACCAGGGCGATCTCGGTCGGGTCCCCTTGCAGTTCGTGGTCCTCGTTGTAGGAGACCGTCGTACAGTCGCTGATCGCCTGTGCCAGGACCGGCGGCGGCCGCCGGTCGTCCGAGGCGGTCACCGGTCCGGCGTCCGGGGTCCAGAACATATGCAGCCGCATGCGGTTCTGGGTGAGCGTGCCGGTCTTGTCGGTGCAGATCACGTTCGTCGAGCCGAGCGTCTCGACCGCGCTGAGCCGCTTGACCACCGCCCCCTGTTTCGCGAGGACGCGCACGCCGACCGCTAGGGCGAGCGTGATGGTGGGCAGCAGACCTTCGGGGACATTGGCGACCAGCAGCCCGATGGCGAACATCAGGGCGTCCTTCAGGGGCAGGCCGACGAGCGTGCCGATCAGGAGGAAGACGACGCCCATGCCGATGGCGACTGCCGCGATCAGCCAGGCGACCTTCTTGACCTGGCTCTCCAAAGGGCTGTCCTGGCGGGGAGCGCGCTGGCTGAGCGCCGCGATGCGGCCGAGCTCGGTGTGCCCACCGGTGGCGAACACGATCGCCTGCGCCTCTCCCCCAGTGCAGGTCGTGCCGCTGAAGACGAGGTTCGGCTCCCGCAGGTGGGCGGTTCCCTCCGTCCCGGGGGCCGCCACGCGCTCGACAGGGGCCGATTCCCCGGTGAGCATGGACATGTCCAGCTCCAGGGCGCCGTCGGTGAGCCGGGCGTCGGCAGGGACCTTGTCACCCTCCTCGATCACGACCAGGTCACCGGGAACCAGGCCGGCGACGTCCACCCCCTGCCGCCGCCCGTCCCGCACGACCTGCGCCCGCTCGGGCAGGTAGGCGGCCAGCGCCTCCACCGCCCGTTCCGCCTGATGCTCCTGCAGGAGCGCGAACGCCGCGTTCACAAGGATCACCGCCAGGATCGCCCATCCGAGCACCTGCATCCCGGCGCCGAAGGCCAGTGCCCCGGCGCCCCACAGCAGCAGCGCCAGCGGATGCGCCAACTGCCCCGCGAGCAGCCGGGCCAACGACGTCTTCTCGTGCCGACGCACCTGGTTCGGGCCGTACACCGCGAGCCGGCGCGCCGCCTCGCGCGCCGACAGACCGCGATCGCCCGTGCCCAGTTCCTTGCGGAGCAGTGGAAGCGGCTCCTCCGGATCGGCCATGGGCATGTCGGCCTTCGGCGCCGTGCGCGCAACGGAATGGTGTCCCATAGCTCTCCATGCTCCTAGCCCTGCGATCGCAGGGTCAGGGGCGAACGCCGGGGGAGTGCCGGGCCGAAGGTCCCTACCCGGTCACCAAGGCCGGTGCCCCCGGCGGGCCCGAGGCCCACGCACGGCTTGCCGTTCAGCAGGGTGATGTCCGATCCGGAAGCCCGCCCCCGCCAGTTCGTTGGCGGTGGACCGCGCTTCCGAGGACGAACGCGTCATAGCCGCGCGCCTCGCCGACCTCTGCCATCGGGCGGAGTTCCACCGGGACACCGCGCGCGGTCAGCACCACCGCGACCCGCTCGGCGATGCTCCGGGTCGACCCGTGCGCGCTCGCGTACCCCACGAGAACGCCCATGTCCCCCACCGTCGCGCCGTTCGCCGCGGCCACCGGGCGGAGGTCCTCGCGACCGAGGCGGAAGGCCCTTCGGCCGGCGCACCGGGCCCCGGTCGGCGGGCGCGGGCCGGCGGAGCCCGTCGGCGCCCCGGGCGATGACCGGGCGGCGGAGAACGATCAGCGGAGGCGGCGCAGATAGGGGTCCCAGACGCGGTGCGGGGCCAGCCGGATCCGGGCGTCGACGGCCACGATCCCGTCCGGGCGGACGATGGTGGGGTTGAGGTCGAGTTCGGCGATCTGCGGATGGTCGGCCACGAGCCGGGAGAGGCGCAGCAGGGTGTCGCGCAGCGCCGTAAGGTCGCCGGCGGGGCGGGCGGCATGGCCGGCGAGCACCGCCGCCACCCGGGGCTCGCCGACCAGTTCGCCGGCCTCCTGCTCGGTGAGCGGCGCCAGCCGGGCGGCGCGGTCGGCCAGGGCGTCGGTGTCGACGCCGCCCGATCCGAAGATCACGACCGGGCCGAAGACGTCGTCCTGGACCGCGCCGCACAGCACCTCGACGCCCTCCGCGGCCATGCGCTGCACCAGCACTCCGCGCAGGCCGTCCCCGAAACGGTCGACCAGCCACCGGTAGGCGCTGCGGACGTCCCCGGCCCCGCGCAGATCCAGCTGCAGGGCCCCGGCCGCGGTCTTGTGCAGGACGCCCTCGGCCTCGCCCTTCAACACCACCGGGCCGTCGAGGTCGGCGGCCGCGCCGATCGCCTCCCCCTCCGTCCGTGCCCAGCGCCATGGCGCCATCGGCACCCCATAGGACTCCAGCAGCCGGAACGTCCGGACGGACGGCAGCCAGCCGCCGTCCGGCTCGTCCGCGAGGAAATCGCTGATGATGCCGGCCGCCTCGCCGGTGCGCAGGCCCGGCAGCGCGGGCGGCAGGCCGGGGCTCCGGTCGCGCCGCCGCGTGTAGGACCAGGCGTGCGCCAGCGCACGAGCGGCGTTCTCGGGATAGGCGTAGCAGGGCACGCCCTGGTCGCTGATCACCACGGTTTCCGGCTGGCCGAGCACGACGGCGGCGACCGGCCCGGCGCAGCCGTCGAGCGCTCCGGAGAGGTCGGCCAGGGCGGTCGGGACCACGACGGCGAGCACGGCGTCGACCGACGGGTCGGACGCGACCAGGTGGATCGCGCGCCGGAAGGTCTCGGCGGAAACGGCGGCCGTGGTGTCGACGGGATCGGTGACCGCGGCGCAGGCGGGCAGCATCGCGGCGAGCCGACGCCGCGTGGCCGGCTCCAGGCCGGGCACGGTGAGGCCGGCGTCGGCGCAGGCGTCGGCGGCCAGGACGCCGGCGCCCCCGGCGTTGGACACCACCGCCACGCGCGGCCCTTCGGGCGGCGGCTGGCTCGCCAGCATCGCGGCGGCGTCCACCAGCTCGCCGAGGTCGTCGGTCGCGACGATGCCCGCCTGCTCGAACAGGGCCCGGCGGGTGGCCTCCGGCGTGGCGGCGGCGGCCGTGTGCGACGCCGCCGCCCTGGTGCCCGGGTCGGAACGCCCCGCGAGGACCGTCAGCAGGGGCATGCGGGACGCCACCCGGCGCGCCGTGCGCGCGAACTTGCGCGGGCTCCCGAACGACTCCACGTGCAGCAGGCCCAGCCGCGTGGTCGGCTCCGACTCCCACCACATGAGCATGTCGTTGGCGCTGACGTCGTACTTGTCGCCCAGGGAGGCGAACGACGACACGCCGATGCCCAGGCGGGACAGGTGATCGATCAACGCGATGCCGACGCCGCCCGACTGCACCGCCACCCCGGCGACGCCGCCGGCGGGTCGCCGGGCGGCGAAGGTCGCGTCCAGCCCGCTGCTCGTGTCGGCCACTCCGAGGCAGTTGGGGCCGACGAGCCGGATGCCGTGCTTCCGGCAGGTCGCCAGCAACTCGCCGCCCTGCTCGGCGGACAGCCCGGACGTGATCACGACGATGGCCGGGATGTCGAATGCCCCGCACTCGGCCGCCGCGGCGACCACCGCGTCCGCCGGGACGGTGATGACGGCGAGGTCGACCGGCTCCGGCAGGTCGGACACCGCTGCTACGCACGGCGCTCCGTGCAACTCGGTGCCGGCGGCGTGCGGATTGACCGCGTAGAGCCGTCCCGCATAACCGCCCGCCGCGATGCTGCGCAGGACAGAAGCGCCCACCGTGCCCGCCCGCCGACTCGCCCCGACCACCGCCACTGCACGGGGCCGGAACAGCGGCATGAGGCTGGCGACATCGGCGCCGCGCTCGCGCTCGGCCACCACGTCCAGATAATGCTCGTCGGATACCAGCGGCATCGTGATCTCGACGACGCCGGACGACACGCGGCGCTTGGCGGGCATCCCGGCATCGGCGAAGACCCGCAGCATCGGACCGTTCTCCGCAAGGGTGTCGGCCCGGAACGCCAAGATCCTGTTCTCGCGGGCCAGCGATCCCAGATGCTCCAGCAGCAGGGTGCCGACACCGCGATGGTGCATCCGGTCGGCGACGGCCATCGCGACCTCCGCCTCTCCCGGCGCGTCGGACGGCTCGTACTCGGCGATGCCGATCAGCTCGCCGCGGAGCCATGCGCCCAGCGCCGCGTGCCCGGAGCCGTCCGGACGGCAGACCTGATCGGCGATCTTGTCGGCCATGGCGCGGTTCAGCCCGAAGAACCGCCGGTACAGGCTCTCGTCGCTGAGCTCGCGGTGCATCGCGCAGACCGCCTCGCGATCGGTCTCGGCGAGCCGTCTGATCTCCACCTGCGTGCCGTCGGTGAGCAGCGCGTACACCGGTTTGCTGGACGTCTGTGCCCTCATGGATCCAGCCTCCGCCGGCGGATGCGGCGGATCAGCGCCCTAACGTCACATCATCGAGGGACTTTCGGCCCACGCACCGCTCGATGATCGTCTGGCCGATCCGCGCCACCTCGCCGAGACGCCGTTCCGTCGCCCGCCGACACCGACCTGCGGCTCGACGACGTCAGGCTGGACGTCAGGTTGGACTCATGGCCTGACCTCATGGCCGCCTCGGCCATGCCGGGACGGGGGCCCCGTGTCCTGGTCGGGACTGATGGTCAGGTTGCGGCGGGACCTTCGTCCGGGAGGCCGGGGACCGAAGGCTGGCGATCAGTGATGCGGCGGGTGATCGACTGATGATGCGGCGAGCAGGCCGCTCATCGAGGAGGCGCCCATGCGCACGAAACCCGCCCGCCGGAGACTGGGGCTCTGGATGGCCTCGGCTCTGGTCGTGGGGAACATGATCGGATCCGGCGTCTTCCTGCTGCCCAGCGCGCTGGCCAAGTACGGCCCCATCAGCCTGGTCGCCTGGGTCTTCACCGCCGCCGGCGCCGTGCTGCTGGCGCTGGTGTTCGCGCGGCTGGCGCGCGCCTACCCGCAGACCGGTGGTCCGTACGCCTACGCTCGGCGCGCGTTCGGCGACTTCGTCGGATTCCAGACGGCATGGGGTTACTGGATCGCGGTGTGGGCGGGGAACGCGGCGATCGCGGTCGCGTTCGTCGGCTACCTCGCGCACTTCTGGCACGGCCTCGGCACGAACAAGCCCCTGGCCGCGGGCGTCGGCCTGGCGGCGATCTGGGTGCTGACCGCCGTCAACGCCTACGGCGTCCGCCAGGGCGGGCTCGTGCAGGTCGTGACGACCGTGGTGAAGCTGGTACCGCTGCTGCTGATCGCGGTCGGCGGCCTGTTCTTCATCAAGTCCGCCAACTTCGGGCCGTTCAACGCCAGCGGGACCAGTGCCTTCTCGGCGGTGACGGCCGCCGCGGCGCTGACGCTGTGGTCGTTCATCGGCCTGGAGTCGGCGACCGTGCCCGCCGAGGACGTGGAGAACCCCGGGAAGACGATCCCCCGCGCCACCGTGGCCGGCACCGTGGTCACCGCGCTGATCTACATCCTCGGCACCGTCGCCGTCCTCGGCCTGGTCCCGGCGGCGGCGCTGGCGAACTCGACGGCGCCGTTCGCCGACGCCGCGGACGCCGCGTTCGGCGGCTGGGCCGCGAACCTCGTCGCGGCGGGTGCCGCGATCAGCGCGTTCGGCGCGCTGAACGGCTGGATCCTGCTGCAGGGCCAGGTGCCCTACGCCGCGGCCCGCGACGGGCTGTTCCCCCGGTTCTTCGCCCGCACCGGACGCGGCGGGACCCCGGTCGTCGGGCTGGTGGTCTCCAGCGTGCTGGTCACCGGGCTGATGGTCATGAACTACAACAGCAGCCTGGTCGACCAGTTCACGTTCGTGATCCTGCTGGCCACCCTCACCACCGTCATCCCCTACGCCTACGCCTCGATGGCCGAACTGGTCCTGCTGGCCACCGACCGTGCCGCGTTCTCCGGGCGCCGGCTCGCCCGTGACGCGGTGATCGCGCTGCTGGCGTTCGGTTACTCGGTCTGGGCGATCGCGGGCGCCGGCTACGAGGTCGTCTTCAAGGGCACGCTGCTGATCTTCGCCGGGATGCCCGTCTACGCCTGGCTGAAGTACCGCGAGAACAGCGCCCCCCTCAAGGCCGTGGGCAGCGAGACCGAGCCGCCCGCCAAGGCCGCCTGAACCACCGTCCGAAAGGAAGTCCCTCCGTGTTCACCGTTTCCTCCGAGGTCGGGCGGCTGCGGCAGGTGCTGCTGCACCGCCCCGACCTGGAACTGCTCCGCCTCACTCCCGCCAACAAGGACGACCTGCTGTTCGACGAGGTGCTGTGGGCCAAGAGGGCCCGCCAGGAGCACGACATGTTCGCCGACACGCTGCGCGAACGCGGCGTCCAGGTGCTCTACCTCGCCGAACTGCTCGCCGAGACCCTCAAGATCGACCAGGCGCGGGCGCACCTGCTCGACCGCACCGCGTCCGAGACCGCCCTCGGGCCGACACTCGCCGGTCCGGTCCGTGCCGCGCTGGACGACCTGGCCCCCGACGACCTCGCCCGGCACCTCATCGGCGGCCTGACCAAGGCCGAGCTGGGGCTGGCCGTCCACAGCCTGCTGCTGGCCTCGCTCGACGACGGCGACTTCGTCCTGCCGCCGCTGCCCAACCACCTGTTCACCCGCGACCCGTCCGCGTGGGTGTACGGCGGGGTGACCCTGCACCCGATGGCCAAGACCGCCCGCCGCCGCGAGACCCTGCACCTCAGCGCGATCTACCGGTACCACCCGATGTTCGCCGAGCAGCCGCCACAGATCTGGTATCCCGGTGCGGACTTCGCCCTCCCCACGATCGAGGGCGGTGACATCCACGTGCTCGGCCACGGCCTCGTCCTGATCGGCATGAGCGAGCGGACCACCCCGCAGGCCATCGAGCTACTCGCCCAGCGCCTGTTCACCGCCGGCACCGCCGAACGCGTCATCGCCGCCCGGCTGCCCGCGCGGCGGGCGTTCATGCACCTGGACACCGTCATGACGATGGTCGGCAAGGACGCCTTCACCGTCTACCCCGAGCTGCCGCCGCTGCGCTCCTACACCCTGACAGCGGGACGCGGGAACGAGGTCGTGGTCCACGAGAACAAGGCACTGTTCCCCGCGATCGCCCGCGCCCTGGGCCTCGCCCACGTCCACGTCCTCACCGCCGAGCAGGACGTCCGCGCCGCCGAACGCGAGCAGTGGGACGACGGGAACAACGTCCTGGCCGTCGAACCGGGCGTCGTCGTCGCCTACGAGCGCAACGTCACCACCAACACCATGCTCCGCCGCCACGGCATCGAGGTCATCACCATCCCGGGCGGCGAGCTCGGCCGCGGCCGGGGCGGTCCCCGGTGCATGAGCTGCCCCCTCCACCGCGACGAGGTGACCCCGTGAAGGACCTGCTGCGCGTCGCCGACCTCAGCGCCGGCGACCTGGACCTGCTGCTGAAGCTGGCCACCGGATTCCAGGACGAGCCCGCCGCCGAACCCGGCCTGCTCACCGGCCGGATCGTCCCGATGTACTTCGCCAAGCCCTCCACCCGGACCCGCCTTTCCACGGCGGCGGCGGTCACCCGCCTGGGCGGCACGCCCGTCGCCCTCGGCCCGGACGAACTGCAACTGCGGCGCGGGGAGACCATCGCCGACACCGCACGCGTGATGGGCGCCTATGC
The DNA here is from genome assembly GCF_041951385.1 of Actinomadura sp. NTSP31. Lineage (NCBI taxonomy): Bacteria > Bacillati > Actinomycetota > Actinomycetes > Streptosporangiales > Thermomonosporaceae > Actinomadura > Actinomadura sp. NTSP31. Next base: position 228,483 of record NZ_JBGNUT010000009.1, read on the forward strand.
CGCCGCGATCGTCATCCGCACCTTCGCCGACACCGACGTGGAGGAGCTGGCGGCCGCCGCCCCGATCCCCGTGATCAACGCGCTGACCGACGGCCACCACCCGCTCCAGGCCGTCACCGATCTGCTGACCATCAAGGAGCACTTCGGTGACCTGCACCGCCACCGGATCGCCTACATCGGCGACGGCGGCAACAACGTCGCCCGCAGCCTGATGGAGGCCGCGGCGCTCGCCGGCATGGACATGGTCATCGCGTCCCCGGACGGGTACCTGCCTCGCAAGGAGGCCGTCGCGTCCGCCAGAACCGAAGCCGACCGGCACGGCGGAAGCGTCACGGTGACGCAGGACCCCGCAGCGGCCGTCGGCGGCGCGAGCGTGGTGTACACCGATGTGTGGCTGTCCATGGGCGACTCCGAGGACGAACGCGCGCACCGCAGAGAGGTGTTCGCCGCCTACCAGGTGAACCAGGACCTCATGGACCGCGCCCCCGAGGACGCCGTGTTCATGCACTGCCTGCCCGCCCACCGCGGCGAGGAGGTCACCACCGGCGTCATCGACGGCGGCCGGTCGCTGGCCTTCCGGCAGGCCGCCAACCGGCTGCCCGCCGCCCAGGCCGTCCTCTACGCACTCCTGACCGACCGGCTGGAAGGCCGCCGATGAGAATCGTCGCCGCGCTCGGAGGCAACGCGCTGCTGCGGCGCGGCGAGCCTCTGGACGCCGCCGTCCAGATCGCCCACGTCCGCGAGGCCGTCCGCGGCCTCGCGGCGCTGGCCGACGGCAACGAGCTGATCGTCACGCACGGCAACGGCCCGCAAGTCGGGCTGCTGGCGATCGAGAGCGCCGCGGATCCGGAGCTCACCGCCCCCTACCCGCTCGACGTCCTGGGCGCGCAGACGCAGGGCATGATCGGCTACTGGCTGATCCGCGAACTCCGCCGCGCCCTTCCCGGCAGGGAAGTCGTCGCCCTGCTGACCGAGACCCTCATCGACCCGGCCGATCCCGCCTTCGGCCGTCCGACCAAGTTCATCGGCCGCGCTTACACACAGGCCGAGGCCGAGCGGATGCGGGAGGACCGGGGATGGGCGATGCGCGCGGACGGCCGGGCCTGGCGCCGGGTCGTCCCCTCCCCCGAACCGCGCGCCATCGTGGAGCTGCCGTCCATCCGGCGGCTCGTCGACGACGGCTGCCTGGTGATCGCCGCCGGCGGCGGAGGCGTCCCGGTCGACCCGGACCACCACGGCGTCGAGGCCGTCGTCGACAAGGACCTCACCGCCGCGCTGCTCGCCGCGCGCCTGAAGGCGGACACGCTGCTGCTGCTCACCGACGTCGCGGCCGTGATGCGCGACTATGGCACGGTGGACGCCCGGCCGATCCGCGAGATCACCCCGGAGCGGCTGCGCACGCTCGACCTGCCCGGCGGCTCCATGGGACCCAAGGCCGAGGGAGCATGCCGCTTCGCCGAACACCGCCCCGGCGCCGTCGCCGTCATCGGGTCCCTCAGCGACGCTCCCGCGCTCCTCCTGGGAGGCGCGGGCACGAGAATCGAGGCACCATGAGCACCGAACTGCAGGCCCTCGACGCCGACACCTGCCTGGCCCTGCTGCAGAGCGTCCCGGTCGGCCGGGTCGCCTGGTGCGCCGAGGACGGCACCGCGTCGATCCTGCCGGTGAACTTCGTCATGGACGGCACCGCACTGGTGTTCCGTACCGCGCCCGGCTCGAAATTCGAGGCCATACGTGCGGGGCGCCCGCTGACCTTCGAGGCCGACGACCTGGAACCGGCACTGCGAACCGCGTGGAGCGTGCTGCTCACCGGCACCGCGCAGACCGTCACCGACCCGCCGGAGGTGGATCGGCTGCGGTCGCTGCCGCTGGCACCCTGGCTCGACTCCCCCGAACCGTTCTTCGTGCGGCTGACCCCGGAGAAGATCACCGGGCGCCGCATTCCCCTCCACCCGGGTGGAGTGTCCATCGAACACATCGACCCGACCGACGAATGATCCTCATCCGAGTGCGCCGAAGCCTTGGAATTCGTCCGCGCGCGACGGCGAGCCGATTCCGATTCTTGGGACCAATGGCCGTGCCGGTCGACGGCATCCGGGTGCTTTGCTCTTAGCAGGGCCCGATCAGAGGAGCGCGGTCGATGGACACCGGATTCCACGCTGATGGCAGCTCACCGGTCGTCGCCCCGCACCGGGCTTCTGCCCGGCCGCCGGTTCCGGGCCTGACGCCGGCGGCCCGGCGCGACTGGGCGGATCTGGCGACGGTCGCTGAGCAGGGGCGACCTTTCGGGCCAGAGCTGACCCGGCAACTGCCCGAGCCGGCCCGCCGCTGGCTGGACCACGCGATCAGACCCGGCACGCCCCTGTTGCGGGCGGTGCGGCTGCGCATGCACGGGCGGATCCGGCTCGGCTCTTGGCGGACGTTCCAGGCGACTCAGATCCTGCATCCGCCGCACGGCTTCGTCTGGGCGGCCACGGCCCGCGTCGCCGGGCTGCCGATCAGGGGATTCGACCGTTACAGCGGCGGCGACGGCGAGATGCGCTGGCGCATGCTCGGCGCGCTCCCGGTGATGTCGGCCACCGGCCCTGACATCAGCCTCAGCGCGGCGGGACGGCTCGCCGGTGAATTCGTCTTCGTCCCCGCGGTGGCGCTGTCGCCCGCCGTCACGTGGGAGCCGGCCGACGGTGACCGAGCCCGCGCCGACGTGCTCATCGGCGGCGTCACGCACTCGGTCACCGTGACCGTGACGCCCGAAGGCTCGCTCACCGAGCTGGTGCTCGACCGGTGGGGCGCTCCGGACGGCGAGAGGTTCGGCCGGCACGTCTTCGGCGCCCGCCTGGAAGACGAGGCCTCGTACGGCGGCTACACCATCCCCTCCATGGTGCGGGCGGGATGGTGGTACGGGACCCAGCGCTGGAATCGCGGCGAATTCATCAGGTACACGCTCGATCAAGCGCACTTCTTGTGAGGCCGCGGAAATCCAGTTGCCGCTGGCGCGGGCCGAAGGTCCCGGCCGCGGGGGACGCTCGGCACTGACCTCCCGATCGGCCGCTTGCGAAGCTGGAAGCGACTCAAGGAGGCCATCAATGCAGGTCATGCCCGAACACCGCGCCGTCGTCGTCGGCGTGGACGGATCCCCCAACTCCCTGGCCGCGCTCCGCCGCGCCGCCCGGGAGGCCGTGGAGCGGCATGCGCGCCTGGACGTCGTCCGCGTGCTGGCCCCCGGCACCGGCCCCAACCCGCTGCGCACCGCGAAGGAGTGGCTGCGGCTCCGCGACCTGGTCGCCCACGCCACCCCCCGCTCGCAGCATCTGACCACCCGGCTCCTCGTCCGCCGCGGACGGCCGGGAGAGACGCTGGCCAAGGCCGCCGAACACGCCGAACTGCTGGTGATCGGCGCGCGGGCGAACTCCGAGCACGGCAACCCCTTCGGCGGCGACACCGTGCCCGTCGCCCGCGAGCTGGCGCGCTGCCCGGTCGTGATCTGCGCCGACCAGAGCACCGCGTCGCAGGAAGTCCTGTGACCTCCCCCCGCACCACCTGGAGGCGGCCATGAAGCGCCGGACGGTCAAGGACGTCATGACCACCGAGGTCGTGACGGTGACCGAGGACACCCCGTTCGCCGAGATCGTCGAGACGCTGACCGACCGGCGCATCAGCGCCGTGCCCGTCCTGGACGCCGAAGGGCGCCTAGCCGGGATCGTCACCGAGGCCGACCTGCTCCGCAAGGAGGAGTTCAAGCCCGACGACGCCGGAGAGCGCCCGCTGTGGGGCCGCAGGCGACACCACGCCGTCGCCAAGGCGCGCGCGGTCGACGCCCGCGGCCTGATGAGCGCGCCCGCCGTCACGGTCAAGGCGGAGGCCACGGTCGCCGAAGCCGCCCGGCTCCTGGCCTCCCGCGGCTTCAAGGCCGCTCCGGTCATCGACGAGGACGCGGCCCTGTGCGGCATCGTCGCCCGCCGCGACCTGCTGAGCGTGTTCCACCGCAGCGACGAGGGAATCCACGACGAGATCGTCCGCGACGTGCTGGTGTGCCGGCTCTGGCAGGACCCGTCCGAGGTCCGCGTGCGGGTGCACGACGGCATCGTCCGCCTCTCGGGGCGTGTGGACCTGAAGAGCCTCATCCCCATCGTGGTCCGGATGACCGCCGCGACCGAAGGCGTCGTGGACGTCGTCAGCGACCTCGCCTACGAGCACGACGACACCCATCCGACCGCCTATCCGAGAGCGTGAGGCGTGATGTCCGACCAGGTGAGCGACGTGGCCGTCAGCGAGACCCACAGCGGGATCGTCTTCTTCGTCGGCGACCGGGCGTACAAGCTGAAGAAGCCGCTGAACCTCGGTTTCCTGGACTTCAGCACCCGCGAGCGGCGCGAGCACGCCTGCCACGAGGAAGTCCGGCTCAACCGGCGGTTCGCACCCGACGTCTACCTCGGCGTCTCCGACGTGCACGGCCCCGACGGCAAGGTCTGCGATCACCTGGTCACCATGCGGCGGATGCCCGCCGACCGGCGCATGTCCACCCTCGTCAAAGCCGGCGCATCCGTCGCCGAAGCGCTGCGGGACACCGCACGCATCCTGGCCGCCTGGCACGCCCAGGCACCGCGCGGCCCGCAGATCTCCGCGCAAGAGAGCCGCGACCGCGTCCAGGCGCGCTGGAACGACAGCTTCGAGCAGGTGAAGCCCTTCTACGGGCATGCTGTGGCGCGTTCCGTCGCCGTCCAGATCGAGGATCTCAGCATCGCCTTCCTCGCCGGCCGCAGGGCGCTCTTCGACGCGCGCATCGCCGATGGACGCGTCGTCGACGGCCACGGCGACCTGCTGGCCACGGACATCTTCTGCCTGGACGACGGCCCGCAGATCCTGGACTGCCTGGAGTTCGACGAGCGCCTGCGCTGGCTGGACGGCCTCGACGACGCATGCTTCCTCGCGATGGATCTCGAACGTCTGGGCGCGCCCGACCTCGCCGAACGGTTCATCGGCTGGTACACCGAGTTCGCCGCCGATCCCACTCCGCCCTCGCTGCGCCACCACTACGTCGCCTACCGGGCATTCGTCCGCGCCAAGGTCGCCTGCCTGCGGCACGCCCAGGGCGATGAGAAGTCCGCAGCCGAGGCCCGCGACTACGCCGACGTGGCACTGCGCCACCTGCGCGCCGGGAAGATCGATCTGGTCCTGGTCGGCGGCCTGCCCGGCACCGGCAAGTCCTCGCTCGCCGGCGCCCTGGCCGACCGGCTCGGATGCACCCTCCTCAGCAGCGACCGCACACGCAAGGAACTCGCCGGCATCTCCCCCGGAACATCCGCAGCGGCCCCTTACGGCACCGGCATCTACACACCGGCCTCGACCCGGCGCACCTACCAGGAACTGGCCGAGCGCGCCGCCCACCTGCTTCGCATGGGCGAAACGGTCATCCTGGACGCTTCATGGAACGACCAGGCCGAACGCGACCTCATCGCCTCCGTGGCGCAGCGAGAGCACGCCGACCTCATCGCCCTCCACTGCGACGCCCCCGGGAGCCTCGCCGCCGAGCGCATCCGCCGCCGCGCCCACGGAATCTCCGACGCCGACCCGGGCATCGCGCTCAGCATGGCGGAGGATGCCGCCACCTGGCCGGACGCCACGGTGATCGACACGAGCGGCACCCTGGACGCTGCGCTCGACCGGGCACTGAAGGTCGTCCGCCCCCATGGCGCCGACCACGTCTGGCGGAGCCCACCCCTCCTGCCGCCCGACTAGGGCGCTGCTCGTGGCCGGAATCGGTGCAGCGTCAGCGGTCACTGCATACGTAAGCAGAACCTTCTACAGTTCCGGAGTCCGCATCGAACGTTATGAGGCCGCCACGTTCCATAAGGTCGATGCGACGGTCGTGGAGATCAAGGAAGTGCAGTCCGAGCGCACTGTGACGGTGTCATGGACCAGTACGAACGGATCACGCTGGTCCGGCTCCTACGAAGCCTGGCGCGGAACGGCCGTGGGTGAGCAGATAGGAGTGTGGGCCGGCCAGGGTGGCGTCAGGGAGGAGCCTCCTCGGCCGCACGCGCGGACCATCGGCGACACGGCCGCTGTCCTTGAGCGGGACGCGCCAGACCAGTCGTGCCGCCAATCGGCCGCTGCCGGGTGGTGAAGGAGCCGCCCCTGGCTTCGGCACGCTCCCTCATGTTGCGCGGGCCGTCGTCCTCCACCCGCGCGTCACCTCGTCGCCACCTCGTCGCCCGCCGCCTGCCCGGGCGGAAAAGCCGACGCCCAGCGGCACCACCGGCAACGGTCCGAACTCCCCCTCGACCGACGTCCCGGCCTCATGGCCGGTGGCCGCGACCGCTTCCTGGCAGGATCCTCCGATCAGGGCTCCTCGATCATGACGTCCTCGACCGGACGCCGCACGGTCGCCAGCTCCTCCCCCGCCGGCACGCCGATCCGCAGGAGCATTTGCGGGTGGGCGTCGCCGCAGAAATGCGTGCGGATGAACGCCCGCAGCTCCGGGATCTCCAGCGCCTGCGTGTGCTGCACGGCCGACAGGTCGTGCTGCACGGCGCACAACAGCAGACGCTCCAGCGCTTGCCCGGCGCCCAGCCATGCCGCTGGGGTGTCCTCCTCCGTGACGAGGAGCAGGACGATACCCGCGAGGGCGATGCCGTCGTCGTCTGAGGGCTCGACACCCCATCCTTGCCCGCGCGCGAAATCCCGCGGCGGGAAGTGTGGTTCGGTCCGGGGCGTGCGGCTCGGATAGGAGACCTGCTGGACGCCGTCCTTGCGCGCGGTGGAGGGTGCCGGCGCCCACCGGGCGATCTCGGTGGAGTAGGCGGGCGTGCGGCGCTGGACGTGCTCGGCGGCGTCGGTCAGCGCGGCCAGCGCGCCCTTGACGTGGTCGTCGACGGCCTGCACGACCCGGGCTCCTTCCTGCTCGGCCGCGAGCCGGATCGCCGCCAGCACACCGGGCGGCACCGGATCGGGCCGGAACCCGCCGCGATGGCTGTGCCGCCGCGTGATCTGCGCGTACTCCGTTTCGATCTCACCGGGGACCGGCTCGTGGCAGGGCTCGGCCTCGACATCGGCCAGCAGGTTCGGGCGATCCACATCGGGCAGCAGCCGCAGGGCCGGCTCGTATCCGCGCTTCCGCAGTGACAGCCGCAGGTTGTACAGGGCCGCCCCGCAGCTGATCAGCATTTCCCTGCCCTGCGGGTCGGCGACGTCCAGACGGCGATCGGGGTCGGCGCGCAGGCTGATCCGCGAACCACGTGCGCTGAACCGCCACGGCTGGGTGTTGTGCACCGAAGGCGCCTGCACCGCGTCCGCCACAGCGGCGCGCACGGTGCCCGGCTCGATCGTGGTGCTGTTCCTGGTACGCATCGATCGCTCCTTCCAGCCTCATTTCCAAGCTCATTTCCAGCCCACCACCCGGCCCGGACCTGTGGAAGGGCCGAAAGTCCCTGCAAGGCGGCATCCGCCTGCCCGGTCGAGACGCCGGGACGTTCGTCCCGGGGATCGAGGGACTTCCGGCGCCTGTGAGAGACCCCGCACGCGGGGTAGCGTCCAACCCATCACTACTGACTTCAAGGGAACGATCACTATGAACGGGCCGGACGACCAGAACGCTCCGCAGGACACGAAGACGATCCGGGTGTTCCTGATGGACGATCACGAGGTCGTCCGCCGCGGCGTCGCCGCCCTGCTGTCCGCCGAGGACGACATCGAGATCGTCGGCGAAGCCGGCACCGCACAACACGCCCTGGCGCGCATCCCCGCCGCCCGGCCCGACGTCGCCGTCCTGGACGTCCGCCTCCCCGACGGCGACGGCGTCACCGTCTGCCGCGAAATCCGCTCCCAGATGCCCGACCTGGCCTGCCTGATGCTGACCTCCTTCGACGACGAGGACGCCCTCTTCGAAGCCGTCATGGCCGGCGCCTCCGGCTACGTCCTCAAACAGATCCACGGCTCCGACCTCGTCGGCGCCGTCCGCACCGTCGCCTCCGGCCAATCGCTCCTCGACCCCCGCAGCACCGCCCGCATGCTCCAGCGGATCCGCGCCCGCCAGGAGAAGAAGGACCCCCTCAAAGGCCTCACCGAACAGGAACGCCACATCCTGGAACTCATCGGCGAAGGCCTCACCAACCGGCAAATCGGCGAACGCCTCTTCCTGGCGGAAAAGACCGTCAAGAACTACATCTCCAGCATCTTCACCAAGCTCGGCATGAGCCGCCGCACCCAGGCCGCCGCCCTCGCCGCACAACTCAAGGCCGACTCCGCAAGAAAACAGGACCACAACGAGTGAACAGGCCGGCCACCCCGCCCCCGCTCCCAACCACAGCACCCACGCTCAGGGACGACCATCCTCAGAAACGGCCATGGCGCCCAACTCTCTGACGATCTCCACCGCCGTCTCGTCCCGGGGCCGCGACGGATAGGGCCAGTTCCAAGCGTGACAGACCACCAGCGGGACACCGCGCACGAAGGCCTCCGCAGCCGCCCAGCGAACGGCCTGACCCGCGGCCGGCGAGCCGTCGAACCCGGCAACAACGCGTCCTCGATTCATCGTGCCCTCCCCCACCCCGACCCTCCCCCGTGACGGCACATCCGGCGAGAGGCGATCGACCACATGCACCCAGGACCTTCGCCTCTGCCCGCAGCGGGCCGCACGGAGCACGGTGGTGCCGTGAGGAGGTAGGGACATGAACATGGGGTACGTCCTTACCGCCGCCGGTCCCGGCGGCGGGTGGGGGCACATGGGCAATGCCGGCGGGGCCGGCTGGATGTGGATCTGGGGGGCGGTGATGATCGTCTTGCTGATCGTGCTCATCGCCGTGGCCGGGTGGGTCCTCGTCCGCCTGGCGGCACCGCGGCGCGATGCGCCGGCGATCGCCGAGCCGGCGGAGCACCGGCACGCCCGGGAGATACTCGCCGATCGCTACGCGCGGGGCGAGATCACCTCGGAGGAGTACGACGAGCGGCTGGCCAGGCTCTGATGGCACCTGCGCAGGCGCCGTACCGCAGGCCGGCCGAGGAGGTGACCGCCGCGCTCGGCGGCGACGCCGAGCACGGTCTCGAGGACGCCGAAGCAGCCTCGAGACTGGCGGAGGACGGGCCGAACACGCTGCCGGCGGCGCGCGGTCGCGGGCCCGTCCTGCGGTTCCTGCTGCAGTTCCACAGTCCGCTGATCTACGTGCTGCTGGCTTCCGCGGCCGTGAGCGCAGCGGTGGGCGAGCACGCGGACGCTCTGGTCATCCTTGGCGTGGTGATCGTCAACGCCATTGTCGGGTTCGCCCAGGAGTCCCGGGCGGAGAAGTCGCTGACCGCTCTCGCGGCGCTGACGCAGACCATGGCGTCGGTCATCCGGAACGGCAGGCCGCTGAGCGTCTCGGCGGCCGGGCTGGTCCGCGGTGACCTGGTCGAGCTGGTGGCCGGCGACAAGGTCCCGGCGGATCTGCGCCTGCTGCGCACCGACGAGCTCTCGGTCGACGAGTCGGCCCTCACGGGCGAGTCCGTCCCGGTGACCAAGGACCCGGCGGCGCTGGAGGAGGCGGTGCTCGGCGATCGGCGCAACATGGCCTTCTCCGGGACACTGGTCACGGGCGGTCAGGGCGCCGGGGTGGTCGTCGCCACCGGAGCGCGCACCGAGATCGGCGGCGTTCATCACCTGATGCAGACCACCGGCGCAGTCGAGACTCCGCTGACACGGAAGATCGCTAGGTTCAGCAAGCTCGTCACCGTCGCGATCCTCGTGCTGGCGGCGCTGACCTTCGCCATCGGCGTGCTGTACGGCCGTCCGCCCGCCGAGATGCTGACCGCCGCGGTCGCGCTCGCGGTCGGCGCGATCCCCGAAGGGCTCCCTGCCATCGTCACGATCACCCTGGCGTTCGGGGTCGCGCGGATGGTGCGCCGGGGGGCCATCGTCCGGCACCTTCCAGCGGTCGAGACGCTCGGCGGGACGACGGTCATCTGCACCGACAAGACCGGCACGCTCACGCAGAACCAGATGACGGTCACCGCCGTCGTCGCGGGCGGCCTGGAATACTCGGTATCCGGCTCGGGATACGGGCCTGCCGGCATCCTCGAGCACAATGGGCGGCAGGTCCGCCTGGCCGGGCATCCCGCACTGTGCGAGACGCTGCTCGCGGGCGCGGCCTGCAACGATGCGCAACTCGCCAACGACGAGGGCGGCTGGCGGGTGGCCGGTGACCCGACCGAGGCGGCGCTCCTGACGAGTGCGGCCAAGGCCGGCGTCGCCCCCGTCCCGCGCCGTACGGCCACCTTGCCCTTCACCTCTAAGCGCCGCTACATGGCCACCGCGCACGAGGACGGCGCCGTCTATGTCAAGGGCCCGGTCGAGCGGATCCTGGAGCTCTGCGACGACGGGATGGACCGCGACGGCCTACCGGCGACCCTGGACCGTGCGGCCGTCACGGCGCACGCCGAGGCGCTCGGCGGGCGGGCTCTGCGCGTCCTGGCGTTCGCGCGGGCGTCGTCCGATCGCCTCGATCCGCTGCCCCGCCTCACCTTCCTCGGCCTGCAGGCGATGATCGACCCGCCGCGTCCGGAGGCGGCGGACGCGGTGCGGGCCTGCCGCGACGCCGGAGTCCAGGTCAAGATGATCACCGGCGACCATGCGGCGACCGCGGCGGCGATCGGAGCCCGGATCGGGCTCGGCGGCGAGGTCGTGACGGGGGCCGACCTGGACGCCGGCCTGCCCGCGGAGCGGGTCGACTCCGCCTCGGTGTTCGCGCGGGTCTCTCCCGAGCAGAAGCTCCAGCTCGTCCGGACGCTCCAGGAGGCCGGCCACGTCATCGCCATGACGGGAGACGGCGTCAACGACGCCCCCGCCCTCAAGCGGGCCGACATCGGCGTCGCCATGGGACGTGGCGGTACCGACGCCGCCCGGGAGTCGGCCGACATGGTCCTCACCGACGACGACTTCGCCTCGATCGAGCAGGCCGTGGAGGAGGGGCGCGGCGTCTTCGACAACCTGGTGAAGTTCATCGTCTGGGCGCTTCCGTCCAACATCGGCCTCGGCCTGGTGCTGGTCGCCGCGATCGTCGCCAACGCCTCGCTGCCGATCCTGCCGCTTCAGGTGCTGTGGCTGAACATGACGGCCGTCCTTGTCCTCGGCCTGCCGTTCACCGTGGAGCCCAAGGACGAGGCGATCATGCGCAGGCCACCGCGCGCTCCGTCACTGCCGCTGCTCACCCGTGCCATGACACTGAGAATCCTGCTCGTGTCGGGGATCCTGCTCGCGGGCTCCTTCGGCCTCCAGCACTGGGAACGGACGCACGGGGCCTCGCCCGACACGACGCGGACCATCGTGGTGAACGTCTTCGCGGTGACCCTGATCGCCTACATGTTCAACTGCCTGTCCCTGGATCGTCCGCTCCTGTGGGGCGGGATCCGCCGCAATCCCTGGACGGCCGTCAGCGCCGTGGCCCTCATCGCGATCCAGGTGTTCTACACCTACACACCGTTCACGCACCGGGTCTTCCACTCAGCCGCCCTCGGCCTCGGCGCGTGGGTACGGATCACTGTCTTCGCCGTGGTCGCCTATGTCCTCATAGAGATCATCAAGCGGCTCCAGCGCAGCTGACGACTCCCGGCGGCCGGGCTTTTCGGCCTCCCTTCCGAAAGGACCTTCGCCTCTGCAATCCGGCTCCCTGACCGCGAATCCTGGACGCAAGGACGGAAACCGACAGCCTGGAGGAGTCATGGCCACCCATCGCCCACTCGAGAGGCGGACCGTCGCCGAAGTGATGACCTTGGACCTCCTCACCATCTCCGAGTCCGAATCGGTGCTGATGGCGTGGGAGCTGATGTGCCAGGCAGGCGTCCATCACCTGCCGGTGGCCGACGACGAGGGAGGCTTCATCGGCGTCGTCGACGCACAGACCCTGACGGCCTCCTGGAACGGCGCCGGCCCCGAGGAGGCACGGCGGGCCGTCACCACGCTCCTGCCGCCCGGACCTCCGGAGACGGTGCCGCCCACGGCCAGCGTCCCAGAGGCCGCGAAAGCCATGCTGAGGTCCGGCCGCGACTACGTGCCGGTCACCGACGGCCGGAACGTGCTCGTCGGCCTGCTCACCGCGCACGACCTGATCGACGGGCTTGCGGGAGTGCATCGCAACGCTCCACCGCGCACCGGCGGGATGCCGTCCCTGTACCGGATCGAACCGGTGCTCCCGGCCGGCCTGCCCGGCCGTCCGGACGCCGGACGGATGGGGCCGGACTAGTCAGAGCCCGCCGAACGCGTGGATCCTGGCCAGCACCGACGGGGACGAAGCCTGGCGCGTCTTCCGGGAAGCCCTTGGCAGCGACCTGGAGGACGCCCAGCACGGGACCACCGCCGAAGGCGTCCACCTCGGCGCCATGGCCGGCACCGTCGACCTCGTCCAACGCCGCTAGGCCGGAATGACCACCCAGGGCGGCACCCTCCACCTGAACCCCCGTCTGCCCGCCGCGATCGGCGAACTACGCCTGGGGCTGCGCTACCGGGGCACTGGGGAATCGACCTCACCTGCCACCATGACCGGCTCAGAGTGACGCTCCGTCCCGGTGCCGCGCTGCCCGTCCGCATCGCCTTCGGCGACCAGAACGTCCTCATCCAACCCGGGGACTCCTGGGAAACCCCGCTCCAGAACGGCAGGACACCTACGGCCGACGAGTGAACACCGGGTCGTACGTCCCGCCGGCACGGGACATCCGCACCTGCCGACCCTTCCCTGCCCGCGGTTACGTTCGCCGCAGAGGCGATCCCAGGAGGCGGCCATGTCCAGCGTGCACCTACCTCGCGGCCTGGACGGGCTGCAGCGGCTAGGGCGCCGGTTCGGCTTCGACGGCAACGACCTGCGACGCACGACGGACCGCCGGCAATGGGCCGCCGGGCTGGCGGCGACGGTGTCGTTCGCCGGGATCGCCTCGCCGCTCTGCGCGGGCATCGTCTCGCTGACCTACTTGAAATCCTCGTAAACGCCGTGCCGGAGAACCTATGAGGGTTCTCTGCAAGCGCTCCAAGCCGTGGGCAGAACGGAGGGGTCGGGTCATTCTCGTCCAGTCCTCCGTCGCTGCGAAAGGTCGCTCGTGCCGTCGACTCTCTGGGGCCTGCCCACCCACCCGCTCGTCGTCCATCTGGTGGTCTTCCTCGTCCCGCTCACTGTGGTCGCCACTCTCGCCGTGGCGCAGTGGCCGTGGGCGCGGCGGGTGGCGGCCCCCTGGGTGCTCGCCTTGGCGACCGCCGCGGTGATCTCGGTTCCCATGGCGACGTCGAGCGGCGAGAACCTGGAGGAGCGCATACCGCACCGCGCTGGTGGAACGACACGCCGAACTGGCCGACACGCTGCTTCCGCTCGCGGGAGCGATGTGGCTCGGCCTCGCCGTCCTGGCCGGGGTCGGCTGGTACGCCCGCCGAGAGCACGCCTCGGCGCCGCGTTGGGCGGGCGTGGTGACCGTGGCGGCCGCGGTCCTGGCGGTCGGCGGGGCCACCGCGTCCGCCGTCCAGGTGGTCCGGATCGGGCACAGCGACGCCGACGCGGTGTGGCACGGAGTGGCCGCTCACCGGGCGGCCGCTGAAGAACGGACCAGGGCCGCGGCCGTCCGAGGGGACGGCCGCGGCTCTTCGGGTTCCGGCCTCAGCGGGTCAGGACCACCTTGAGGGCGCCCGTGTCGGCGGCGTCGGCGAAGACCTCGTAGGCCTTCGGGAAGTCGTCGAGGCCGAAGCGGTGCGTGACGAACCGTCCGGCGTCGAGCTGCCCGCCGGCGAGCAGCCGCAGCAGCGTGGGCGTGGAGAAGGTGTCCACCAACCCGGTGGTGATCGTGATGTTCCGGATCCACTGCTCCTCCAGGTGCAGCGTCGCGGGCTTGCCGTGCACGCCGATGTTGGCGATGCGGCCGCCGGGACGCGCCAGCGCGACCGCGAGCTCGAAGGCGTTCGGGACGCCGACGGCCTCCACGGTCACGTCCGCTCCCAGCCCGCCGGTCAGATCACGGATGATCGCGGCCGGGTCCTCGCGGGAGTTGTTCACCATGACGTCCGCGCCGAACTGCTTCGCCGCCTCCAGCCGGGTGTCGGCCAGGTCGATCGCGATGATGCGGCTCGGGCTGAACAGCCGGGCCCCCATGATCGTGGAAAGGCCGATCGGGCCGGCGCCGACGACCGCGACGACGTCGCCGGGCGTCACGTGTCCGTTCAGGACGCCGACCTCGTATCCGGTGGGGAGGATGTCGGCCAGCATCAGCACGTCCTCGGCCGGGACCCCGTCCGGCAGCCGGTGAACGGAGGTGTCGGCGAAGGGCACGCGGACGTATTCGGCCTGCGTTCCGTCGATCTTGTGCCCGAGGATCCATCCGCCTCCGCCGAGGCACTGCCCGTACCTGCCCTCGCGGCAGAACCGGCAGGTCCCGCAGGAGGTGATGCAGGAGACCAGTACCTTGTCACCCGGCTCGAGCGTGCGGACGCCGGGTCCGGTGGTCTCGACGGTTCCGACGGCCTCGTGGCCCAGGATCCGGCCGCCGGTGACGGCCGGGACGTCGCCCTTGAGGATGTGCAGGTCCGTTCCGCAGATCGTCACCGCGTCGACCCGCACCACCGCGTCACCGTCGTCGACGACCTGCGGCTTCGGGACCTCCTGCCAAGCCTTGCTGCCTGGACCGTGGTACACCAGTGCACGCATTGGGGCCTCCTCCGTTGCTCGGGTTCCCTGTTCCTCCAGCCTTGTCGGCGGCGGCGCAGGCCGGGCAGTGCCCAACGTCCCGGAGGAAGGGCCTTACGTCCCGCCGACGATGGAGCGCGGGTTCCGAATCTGCAATCCGAGTTGCACCTTCCACATCGCCTCGGCAAGAGCGTGGAACTGGTAAAGCAGGCGGCGCAGTACGGGGAGGTCACCGGCGTCCGCGGTCGCGGCGGCGTGCTCGGCGACGATCCTCAGGCGGTTGACGCGGCAGGCCAGGAAGTGCGCGAGGGCTTCGCGCCGCACGCTTCCCGAGAGCGCGTCGAGCAGAACCGCTTCGGCGGCGTCCAACTCGCCCAGCACTTCGGCGGTCGCGGCCCGAACGTCCTGTCCGGTGCCCCGGCCGTCCCTTGCCAGCAGCTTAAGCCTGGCCAGCGCGGGCAGGCAGCGGCGATGACGTTCTCGCAGGACGTCCTCAAGGGTGGCCGCACCCGCGGCGGTGGCGCTCATGTCCTTCTCCGTCCGTGGCGATATGCCGGTCTTCCCTCGGCGATTGCCGTGTCGATCAGGGTCGTCACGCGTTTCCACGCTCCCGGCCGCCGGCCGGACTCACTAGGGAGGGAAGTCCCGGTCCACGGGACGAAGGTCCTGATGAACCGGGAATCGGCGTGCGTCATCATGAGCTGAACGCGGCCTCGGCCGCACCGAACCCGTCCCCCAAGGAAAGGCACCCGCATGCGCGTCATCTCGGAGCGGCACCTCGCCCGGATCCTGGCCGGCCTGCCGGGACGTCCGAGGATCGTGGCGGGCGGCAACTTCGCCGCGCCGCGGCGCGCTCTGAAGATCGTGGACGAGGCGATGGGCGAGTACCGGCTGTTCATGCTCAACGCGCAGGAGGACCTGCCCGACCGCGAAGGGGTCGACCTGGAGACGCCGTTCGTCGGGGCCGGGATGCGCGGCCGCGCGAACCTGCGGTACTTCCCGTCGCGGCTGTCGCTGGTCCCGAACCTGCTCAAGGAGTCGCTGCCGCCGGACGTGGTGATCGTGCAGACCTCGCCGCCGTCCGCCGGGACCGTCTCCCTGGGCATCGAGGTCAACATCCTCCCGGCGGCCATCGAGGCCGTCCGGGCGCGCGGCGGCCTCGTGATCGCCCAGCTCAACGCGCACATGCCCTACACCTTCGGCGACGCCGTCCTGGCGGAGGACGAGATCGACTACGCGATCGTGGCGGACGGGCCGCTCGCCACGCCGGTGCCGCGCCCGCCCGGCGGGGCGGCCCGCCGGATCGGCGAGCGGGTCGCCCGGCTCGTCCCCGAGCACGCCACGCTCCAGCTCGGCATCGGCGCCGTTCCCGACGCGGTGCTCGCCTCCCTCCTGGACCGCCGGGGCCTCGGCGTCTGGTCGGAGATGTTCAGCGACGGCGTCCTGGCGCTGGAGAAGGCCGGCGCGCTCGACACCGGCGCCCCGATCACCGCCTCGTTCGCCTTCGGCGGCCGGGAGCTCTACGACTGGGCCGACCGCAACGACCGGATCCGGATGCTGCGCACGGAGAAGACCAACGACCCGGGCCTCATCGCCCGCCGGCCCCGCATGGTCGCGGTGAACTCCGCGCTCCAGGTCGACCTGTTCGCCCAGGCCAACGCCAGCCGGGTGCGCGGGGCGATCTACTCCGGCTTCGGCGGGCAGACCGACTTCGTCGTCGGCGCCCTGCACTCCCCCGGCGGGCACGCGGTGATCGCCCTGCCCTCGTGGCACCCGCGCGCGGACGTCTCCACCGTCATCGCGCGGCTGGCGGGCCCGGTGACCTCGTTCCAGCACAGCTACATCGTCAGCGAGCAGGGCACCGCCGCGGTCTGGGGCAACGACGCCGCGTCCCAGGCGCAGCAGATCATCGACAACGTCGCGCACCCGTCCGCCCGCGAGGAGCTGCGCGAACAGGGCCGGGAGCTCGGTTTCCCGCTCCCGTGACGGCACCGCGCACACCAATCGTCGGCACACGCCCTCAGCCTCAGCGGCGCTCGGCCAAGCACCTGCCCCGTGCCGAGCGAGAAGAGATCTCACGCGAAATCGCGCACGGCGGACGCGGCACCTACCGCGCCGTCACCGCCGGTCAGGCCATACCAGCGCGCGCCGCCTCATCGACGCTGACCGCGACCCGAAGCTGTACGGTCGTGGAAAACAAGCTCCCCCTGCACTGGCCTCCCGGCCTGACCCGACCCGGCGGGTGTCGTGTTACCGGGGCAGCCCCCTTACTGGCCGTTCTGCTCCACACCGCTGGCCGCCACGTCGATCGAGGCGGTGCGATGTGCGGGGTGTTGGGTACCGCGGGGCGGTTTGGGCGGCTTGTGGGTCGCATCAGGCAGGTCGAGCAGGACCGTGTCCAGGCCGGCGAGCTCGGCGCGGGACGACATGCCGCCGTCCCCAGTGAGCAGGGTGACTTTTCGACCCGCCAAGGCCTGGAAAGCCACGGCCCGCGCAATGATCTCGTCATCCGCGCGGGGCAGCCGGACATGGCATGGAGGGTCAGGCCACAAGTCCAGTGTGAGCGCACCGCCGCGAACGCCCGACGACCGGCCCGTCTGGCCACGCTGGCGGACCACGCCGTGCGGCAGCAGCCCCATCATCTGCTTGATCGTCTCCCGCGCATTGGTCTTGGCCGCGCCCTGGCCGCGGTCCTTCAGCCGGTCCAGCTCATCCAAGACCGGCAGGGGCAGCACCAGATGGACGTCCCGCCCCGGGAGCGCACGAGCGTCGGCGCCCACATCCCAGTCCTTCAGCCGGCTGGGGTGATGACAGAACACGTTCGCATCGGCAATCACCAACGATCCGGACCGGTCTGCGCGCTCCAAAAGAGTGCTCCACTGCTCCAACGTCGCAATGGCCTGCTCGAAGTGGTGGACATGCTCATCGATCTCCAGGGTGAGAATCTCCCGGATCGGCCCGCTGCCCGGCTGATCCACCGGCTTCAGCCCCGCCGGGGAACTGGTGAACAGCACCGGAACCTGCATGGACAACAGCGCCTCGTACCGGTCAGTGAGCACCAGCCTCCCCATGTCGGTCTCGCTGATCTGCCGGCGCAACTGCGTGCGCGCGGCGTTGACCCACGCCTGATACGCCCGGTGCAGCGCATACGGACCATGCTGGCTGCCCGCAAGGTTCTGCGCGTCGGTGACGAGCCTGCGCATCACCTGCGAGACATGACGACGGTCCGCGCCTGACTCCAGCGTGATCAGCATGGACATCACAGTGCACCAGGCAACGCCTCGCAGACCACCGCATTCCCTATCCCGCCGCCTCGGAGGCCGACCGCCGGTTTCTCCACTCAGCCTCTCCGTAGCCGGTAGCGGCATGCCGCTACCGGCGTGAGGATGCACCCGGCCACGTCCACCAGACCATCTGGTTGGACCGAAGGCCCCCGGTCAGGGGACCAACGTCCCTGGGACGGCTGTGGTCAGCGGGGCCATCGTGGAGGAGCAGACCGAAACAGGACGGTCTCCCCCGGGGCGACCGGGCGGCCGATTTCTCCAGGAGAAGCCATGCCAGATCAGGACCGGTCCCGCGCTGGGTCACCAGCGGAGGCGGCCCCGACATTGCCGATGTGCTTCGCCCTGTCCGGCGACGTCAACGCTGACCAGATGCAGCGCGCCCGGACGGTGTTCTCCCGGGTGCTGGCGCACGCCCACGAACCGGTCCTGTCGGTCCGGGCGACCCTGGCCCTCGCACCCTTGCACAGCAAATCCTCAACGGCGGAGGCGTCGGTGCAGGCCGACATCAACGGCCGGCTCCTCCACGCGCATGCCGAGGCGGCGTCGCTGCACGAGGCGATCGCCGCGACGGCGGACCGGCTCGCGGCCCAGATGACGCGCTCCGCGCGGGATTGGGAATCGCGTCGCGGCCAGCATCCGCGCCGGTCACGTGGTGACGGCGACGCACCGGCCCTCTGGCTGCCATGACCGGGGCCCCAGCCGTGGCGGTTCGTCTTTTTCCGCGACGGCGAGCTGGAACTGCACGCGGACACGTCGCAGCGACTGCCGGTGACCGATCCGCGCGGCCGTTCGATGACGATGAGCTGCGGCGCCGCGCTGCTGAACGCGCGGCCGGCCATGCTGACCTCGGACCACCACCCTGACGTGCGGGTTCTCGCCGGAGCCTGGAGCGGCTCCACACGCCTGGCCGAGATCCAGACCGATCCCAGGGTCACCGCCCCCGGCCGCCGAGCGACGCCTCTACGCGGCGGTCCACACCAGGCACAGCAACCGCATGCCCCCAGGACCTCCGGGGACGGCATGGCGGTCGACCGGCCCCGGTACGGCACCTTCCGAACAGGCGGCGTCGGTCGGCGCCGACCCATGCGTCGTCCAAGACGCACCGCGCGGCGAAGCGACGGCCCCTAGACTTGGCTGAGCGGGACAGGCGCCGCAGCAGACGCTGCTCACCACGACCGATTTCGGAGTCGCGGCCAACCCGCTCACCCAACCGCTGGACATGCGGGACATGGACCACGCAAGCCGCCACTCCGCGATCCGACGCGCGACGCCACATCAGGCGACCGTCCGTGTCCGGTACGGGCCCAGGGCGCCGTCCAGTTCGTGCCGTCCGGTCTCCGATGTGCTGGGGACGCGCCGTCCGACGACCGCGGCTGCTCCGGCCCAGCGACCAGCACGGTGCTCTCTAGGGAACACGCCGACATCGTTCGAACGTTCCCGCCCGCCATCGCGGCGCACGGCGCCGGGATCACCGGGCGGTTCTACTCCTCGATATTCGCCACGCATCCCGAACTGCGGAATCTGTTCAACCAGGCCAACAGCGAGCAGCGCCAAGCCCTGGCGGGCTCAGTGGTCGCCTTCGCCAGGCAACTGTCCGGGCTGGACACAACCGTCGCACCGCGATGGGCTGCTGCGGTGACCGTGGCGGCGGCGGTCGTGACGGTCGGTGGGGCGGCCGCGTCCGGCGTCCAGGTGGTCCGGATCAGGCACAGCGGCGCCGACGCGGTATGGCACGACGTGGCCGCTCATCCGGGCAGCCGCTGAAGACCATGGGCAGGAGCCGCGGTCGTCCAAGCGGACGACCGCGGCGACCGGTCACGGCCGTCAGGTGCCGCCCGGCTCGCTTTCCACCCGTGTTCGCCCGGCGTCCTCCTCAGGTATCCGCGAGGACGGAGCGGGTGGCCGCGGCGATCTCGAGGTCTTCGCGGGCGGAGACCACGACGGTCGCCACCGTCGCGTCGGACGGGCTGATCACCGCGTCGGCGTGGGCCGCGACGTTGCGGTCCGGGTCGACGGCGACGCCCAGGAAGGCCAGGTCCGCGGCCAGCTGCCGTCTCGTCTCAGGGTCGTGTTCGCCGACACCGCCGGTGAACACCAGCGCGTCCAGGCCGCCCAGCGCGGCCGCCATGGCGGCCGCGCAGGCGCGGAGCCGGTGGTGGTAGACCGCCAGCGCGGCCACCGCGACCTCGTCGCCGCCGGCGGCACGCGATCGCAGTTCGCGCATGTCGCCGGTTCCGGCGAGGGCGCACAGCCCGGAGCGGTGCTCGAGGGCGTCGGCGACCTCGGCCGCGGGGACGCCGTGCGCCAAGAGCCACAGCGGGATGCCGGGGTCGATGCTGCCTGCACGAGTTGCCATGACCAGGCCCTCCTGCGGCGTGAAACCCATGGTCGTGTCGACCGAACGGCCGCCGGCCACCGCCGTGAGCGACGCTCCCGATCCCAGGTGGCACACCACCAGGCGCAGGCCGGCGGGGTCGGCGTCCAGGAGTTCGGCCGCGCGACGAGCCGCGTAGGCATGCGAGAGGCCGTGGAAGCCGTATCGGCGCAGGCCGAAGCGTTCACGCCATTCGGCGGGCACCGCGTAGGTGGCGGCGGCCTCGGGCAGGGTGGTGTGGAAGGCCGTGTCGAAGCAGGCCACCACCGGCACGCCGGGAAGCGCCCTGCGGATCTCTCCGAGCGCGTACAGCGACAGCGGCTGGTGCAAGGGCGCCAGGTCGACCAGCGCGTGCAGGCGTTTGGTGACCTCGTCGTCGATCAGCATCGGGTGGGTGTAGTCGCTGCCGCCGTGCACGAAGCGGATGCCGACCGCGTCGGGACGCGGCAGCCGCGCCACCGTCGCGATGACACGCTCAGCGGCGCGATCGGCCCCGCCGGTGGGCAACTCGATGTGGACGCCGGCGGTGTCGTCGGCATCCAGGAGGCTGAGCTTGACGCTGCTGGAACCGGGGTTGACGGTGAGGATTCGCATGACGGGCTCCTTCGCAACGGCTCAGTACGGCCAGGTCCAGTCGCGGATCTCGGGGGCGTCCTCGCCGTGCTCGCGGGTGTAGGCGCGCAGCCGCATCCGCTCGTCCACCATGCGCTGCCGGACGTTCGCCACACGACCCCCCAGGGAGGGGACGCGGTCGATGACGTCCATGACGAGGTGGAAGCGGTCCAGGTCGTTCAGCATCACCATGTCGAAGGGCGTGGTGGTGGTGCCTTCCTCCTTGTAGCCGCGGACGTGCAGATTGTGGTGGCCCGCGCGGCGGTAGGTGAGCCGGTGGATCAGGTAGGGGTAGCCGTGGAAGGCGAAGATGACGGGCTTGTCGGTGGTGAACAGGGCGTCGAACTCCACGTCGGGCAGCCCGTGCGGATGTTCCTCGACGGGCTGTAGCCGCATGAGGTCGACGACATTGACGACCCGGACCCGCAACTCGGGGAAGAAGCCCCGCAACAGATCCACCGCGGCGAGTGTCTCCAGGGTGGGAGTGTCGCCGGCGCAGGCCAGGACGACGTCGGGGTCTGCGCCGCCGTCGGTGGACGCCCACTCCCAGATGCCGATTCCGCGCGTGCAGTGGGCGATCGCCTGGTCCATCGGCAGCCAGACCGGCGCGGGCTGCTTGCCGGCGACGATGACGTTGACGTAGTCGCGGGAGCGCAGGCAATGGTCGCCGACCGACAGCAGCGTGTTGGCGTCCGGCGGCAGGTACACCCGGACGATCTCCGGCTTCTTGTTCATGACCACGTCCAGGAAGCCGGGGTCCTGGTGGGTGAAGCCGTTGTGGTCCTGCCGCCAGACGTGCGAGGACAGCAGGTAGTTCAGCGACGCGATGGACCGCCGCCACGGCAGGTGCCGGGTGACCTTCAGCCACTTGGCGTGCTGGTTGAACATGGCGTCGACGATGTGGATGAACGCCTCGTAGCTGTTGAACAAGCCGTGCCTGCCGGTCAGCAGGTAGCCCTCCAGCCAGCCCTGGCACAGGTGCTCGCTGAGCACCTCCATGACGCGGCCGCTGCGGGCCAGATGCTCGTCGGTGTCGCGCACGTCGCCCTCGAAGACGCGGTCGGTGACCTCGAAGACGGCACCCAGCCGGTTGGAGGCCGTCTCGTCCGGCCCCATGATCCGGAAGCTGCGCGGATTCGCGGCGACGACGTCGCGCAGGTAGTCGCCGAGCACGCGGGTGGCCTCGGCGGTGGCGGTGCCGTGCTTGTCCACCGGCACGGCGTAGGCGCGCAGGTCGGGAAGGTCGAGGGGCCGCAGCAGAAGCCCGCCGTTGGCGTGCGGGTTGGCGCTCATCCGGCGGTCCCCGCTCGGTGCCAGGTCCCGCAGCACCGGAACCGGCCGCCCGGCCTCGTCGAAGAGCTCCTCGGGCCGGTAGGACCGCAGCCACGCCTCCAACTCGGCCAAGTGGGCGGGGTTGTCGCGGACACCGGCGAGCGGCACCTGGTGCGCCCGCCACGTGCCCTCGACCGGCAGGCCGTCGACCTGCTTCGGTCCGGTCCAGCCCTTCGGCGACCGTAGAATGATCATCGGCCAGCGGGGACGGTCCGTCGCCCCTTCTTCGCGGGCGGCGCGGTGGATGCCGGCGATCTCGTCCAGTGCCCGGTCCAGTGCCGCCGCCATGGCGCGGTGCATGGTGGCGGGGTCGTCCCCCGAGACGACGATCGGGGCGTGCCCGTATCCCTCGAACAGCTTGACCAGCTCGTCCTCGGAAATGCGGGCGAGCACGGCCGGGTTGGCGATCTTGTAGCCGTTCAGGTGCAGGATCGGCAGCACCGCGCCGTCATGCACCGGGTCGACGAACTTGGTGGAATGCCAACTGGTCGCCAACGGCCCGGTCTCGGCCTCCCCGTCCCCGACGATGCACGCCACCACCAGGTCGGGGTTGTCGAAGGCGGCGCCGTAGGCGTGCGCGAGCGAATAGCCGAGCTCGCCGCCCTCATGGATCGACCCCGGCGTCTCCGGCGCCACATGGCTGGGTATCCCGCCGGGGAAGGAGAACTGCCGGAACAGCCTCTTCATCCCCGCCGCGTCGCGTGAGACCGCGGGGTAGACCTCGCTGTAGGTGCCCTCCAGCCAGGCGTTGGCGACCGCGGACGGCCCTCCGTGCCCGGGGCCCATGACGTAGATGGCGTCCAGATCGCGCGCCTTGATCACCCGGTTCAGGTGGACGTAGCAGAAGTTGAGCCCCGGCGAGGTGCCCCAATGTCCCAAGAGCCGCGGCTTGATGTGCTCCGGCCGCAGCGGCTCACGCAGCAGCGGGTTGTCCAGCAGATAGATCTGCCCGGCCGACAGGTAGTTGGCCGCCCTCCAGTAAGCATCGATCGAATCGAACTCCGAATCGGCCTGCAGACCACTTCGCACCATCGTGGACGTCACCGTTCCTCCTCTGGGATCACTGACCCCAGAGGACCACGGGGAAAGGCTCGCACGACAGGGCCGAAAGTCACATGCGCTGTCCGACGCGACGCGCCGCGATCCCCCAGGCGGCGCGACGTTCGCGGTCGGCGGCCGAGGGCGCCGTGATCTACTTGGCCGAGCACGCCGGAACGGGAGGCCCGCCATGAGCAAGGCATCGGGCAAGGTCAAGCGGCTGCCCCGTGACGTCTACGAGCGGGAGCTGGCCCGGCTTCAGGCGGAGCTGGTGACGCTGCAGGAGTGGGTGCGCGCCGAGGGTGCCCGCGTCGTCGTGGTCTTCGAGGGCCGGGACGCGGCCGGGAAGGGCAGCACCATCAAGCGGGTCTCCGAGTACCTCAACCCCCGGGTGGCCCGCATCGCGGCGCTGCCCGCCCCGACCGACCGCGAACGCACCCAGTGGTACTTCCAGCGCTACGTCGAGCATCTGCCCGCGGCCGGCGAGCTCGTGCTGTTCGACCGGTCCTGGTACAACCGGGCGGGCGTCGAGCGGGTCATGGGCTTCTGCACCCAGCAGGAGTACACGCGCTTCCTGCACCAGTGCCCGATCTTCGAGCGGCTGCTCGTCGAGGACGGCGTCCTGCTGCGCAAGTACTGGTTCTCGGTCAGTGACGCCGAGCAGGAGCGGCGCTTCCGGAGCCGGCTGGAGGACCCGATGCGGCGGTGGAAGCTGTCCCGGATGGACCTGGAGTCGATCACCAGGTGGGAGGATTACTCGCGGGCCAAGGACGAGATGTTCGTCCACACCGACATCCCCGAGGCGCCGTGGTACGTCGTGGAGAGCGAGGACAAGCGACGGGCGCGGATCAACATGATCGCCCACCTGCTGTCGACCGTTCCCTACGCGGAGGTGGAGCGCCCGCCGCTCGAACTGCCTCCGCGGCCCGCCCCGAAGGGATACGAGCGGTCGCCGCGCGAGATGCAGACCCAGGTCCCCGACCACTCCGCCACGCTGCGCTCCTGATCGGAGGCGCCGGTCAGGTCCGTTCCCATCCGCGGCGAGGTGGGAGCGCGCCCAGCTGGACGTCGCGGGAGCGGTAGACGATGTAGGGGCGGGTCAGGTAGCCGACCGGGGCGGTGAGCATGTGCACCAGCCGGGTGAACGGCCAGATGCAGAACAGCACCATGGCGCTGATCGCGTGCAGCTTGAACAGGATCGGCACGTCGCCCATCAGGCCGGCGTGCGGGTCGAGGTAGAAGATGGAGCGGAACCACACCGAGACTGTCGTCCGGTAGTCGTAGCCGCCGCCGAGCATGTTGGCGACGACGGTGGCGGACAGGCCGAGCAGGATGGTCGCCCCGAGCACCGCGTACATCAGCTTGTCGTTGCGCGTGGTGGCGGAGAACACCGGTCCGACCGTCCGGCGCCGATAGATCAGGATCGCCAGCCCGACGATGGTGCACGCTCCCGCGATGGTGCCGAGGACCAGCGCCATGGCGTGGTACATGTCCTCGCTGATCCCGACGGCGTCGGTCCAGCTCTCGGGGACGAGGATGCCGCCGACGTGGCCGAGCAGGACGACCAGGATGCCGAAGTGGAACAGCGGGCTGCCGATGCGCAGCAGCCGGTTCTCGTAGAGCTGGGACGAGCGGGTCGTCCAGCCGAACTTGTCGTAGCGGTACCGCCAGACGTGCCCGAGGACGAACACCGCGAGGGTGACGTACGGCAGTGCGACCCACAGCAGGGTGGCGCCGACACCGGCGTCGCCCTTGTCGGCGGCGAGGACGGGCAGTTGGCCGGTCATGAGCGGGCTCCAACGACGGGATCGGGCAGGAACACGGGCCCCGGGGCGGTCGCGTCGCCGCCGTAGGGGGCCAGGCCGACCTCCTCCTCGGGAGGCCCCTCGGCGACGAGCCGGGCGATGGCATCCTCGGTGCGGCCGGTGAGCGGCGGCAGCGTCGCCGAGACCGCGTCCAGGACGGCCGCCCACGGCGAGCGGCTGTCGGTGAGGGCCAAGCGAAGCAGTTCCAGGCCGGCGCGGTGCTCGACCAGCAGCCGGCGTCCCTGCACCGGGTCGCCGGTGGCGGCGAACTCCAGGACCACGGCGAGATGGTCGGGCAGTTCGCCGTCGTCCAGGACCAGTCCCGCGGTGGTGTAGGCCTGCTTGAAGCGCAGCAGCGCCATGCCGCGCTTGCGGGTGTCACCGTAGGCGTAATAGGTCAGGTAGAGGCAGCAGCGCTTGCGGTGGTCGAACGTGGCGACGTACTCGGCCTCCAGGTCCCGCGGCGGGGTGGCGTCCAGGTGGTCGAGGAACCCGTGCAGCGGTGCTGCCACCGGCTCGGGAAGCGTGCCCGCGGCGCGGCGCAGCAGCGGGCGCCGCCCGAGCAGTTCCTCGTCGGGGTAGCCGAGCAGCAACGACGCCGCCTGCCACGCGGTGGTCAGCCGGCCCTCGTCCAGGGCGGCCTTCCTCGAGGCTCTGATCTTCACGGCTTGGGCTCCGTTTCGGCGGCGCCGGAGTCGGCGGGCGGATCGGCGTCGTTCGGGCCCGGGCCTTCGCGGCCGCGGCCGTCGTCGCGACGCACGGGGAACAGCCCGGTCGGCATACCCTTGCCGTCCCAGTTCAGCAGGTTGACGCGTTCGTGCTTGTCGGCCGGGTCGACCGGGTTGTCGGAGGTCTGCCGCTCCTTGAGCATGTGGAAGTTCTCCACCGCGATCGGGAGCGCGCCGCCGGACGCCTCACCGAACGGGCCGGAACCGCCGCCCAGCCCGGCTCCACCCATCCCCGGCCCGCCGTCGTAGTCCAGCGCGCACTCGGTCGCCAGCTCCTCCAGGCCGTGGGCCTGCTCGGCGTGCGCGGGCGGGATGACGTAGCGCTCGTCGTACTTGGCGAGGGCGAGCAGCCGGAACATGTCGTACATCGATTCGCCCGACATGCCCACCGCCTCGGGGATCGCGTCGTCGGGATCGCGGCCGAGGTTGATGTCGCGCATGTAGGAGCGCATCGCGGCCAGCTTGCGGAGCACGGCGTCCACCGGGGCGGTGTCCCCGGCGGTGAACAGTTCGGCGAGGTAATCCACCGGGATGCGCAGCGCGTCGATCGCCGCGAACAGGTTCCCCCTGTCCTCGGCGTCGTGCCCGGTGTCGCGGACGACGTCGACGACCGGGGACAGCGGCGGGATGTACCAGACCATCGGCATCGTCCGGTACTCCGGATGCAGCGGCAGCGCGACCTTGTAGGTGCTGATGAGCGCGTACACCGGGGACCGCTGCGCGGCCTCGATCCAGTCGGCGGGGATCCCGTCGCGCTCGGCCGCCGCGATGACCTGCGGGTCGTGCGGGTCGAGGAACACCTGCCGCTGCGCCTCGTACAGGTCGGTGTCCTCAGGGACGGACGCGGCGTCGAGGACCTTGTCGGCGTCGTACAGCATCAGCCCGATGTAGCGGAGCCGCCCCACGCACGTCTCCGAGCAGACCGTCGGGATGCCGACCTCGATGCGCGGGAAGCAGAAGGTGCACTTCTCTGCCTTTCCGGTGCGGTGGTTGAAGTACACCTTCTTGTACGGGCAGCCCGACACGCACATCCGCCAGCCGCGGCAGCGGTCCTGGTCGACCAGGACGATGCCGTCCTCGGTGCGCTTGTAGATAGCGCCGGACGGGCACGACGCCGCGCAGGAAGGGTTGAGGCAGTGCTCGCAGATCCGCGGCAGGTAGAACATGAAGGTCTTGTCGAACTCCATCTTCACCTTGTCGGAGATGTCCTTGAGCAGGACGTCCTTGTCGCCGTGCTCGACCGAGCCGCCGAGGTCGTCGTCCCAGTTCGCCGACCAGGTGACCTTGGTGTCCTTGCCCGACAGCAGGGACTTGGGGCGGGCGACGGGCGTGTGCTCCTGTAGCGGCGCGTTGGTGAGGGTCTCGTAGTCGTAGGTCCAGGGCTCGTAGTAGTCGCCGATGCTCGGCAGCTTGGGGTTGGAGAAGATCGTCAGCAGCTTGCGGAGCCGCCCGCCGCCCTTGAGCGCGAGCCGGCCGCGCTTGTTGAGCGTCCAGCCGCCGCGCCAGCGCTCCTGGTCCTCGTACCGGCGCGGGTAACCCTGGCCGGGGCGCGTCTCGACGTTGTTGAACCACACGTACTCGACGCCGCTGCGGTTCGTCCACGCCTGCTTGCAGGTGACCGAGCAGGTGTGGCAGCCGATGCACTTGTCGAGGTTCATCACCATCGCCATCTGGGCCATGACCCGCATCAGTACTGCACCTCCTGGGAGCGGCGGCGGATGACGGTGATCTCGTCGCGCTGGTTGCCGGTGGGGCCGAGGTAGTTGAAGGCGAACGACAGCTGCGCGTACCCGCCGATGAGGTGGGACGGTTTGATGAGCAGCCGGGTGAGGGAGTTGTGGATGCCGCCGCGGCGGCCGGAGGTCTCCGAGCGCGGGACGTCGATGAGCTTGTCCTGCGCGTGGTACATGTACACGGTGCCCTCGGGCATCCGGTGCGAGACGATCGCGCGGGCGACCACGACGCCGTTGCGGTTGACCGCCTCGATCCAGTCGTTGTCGCGGACGCCGATCTTCGCCGCGTCCGTCCCGCTCATCCAGATCACCGGGCCGCCGCGCGACAGCGACAGCATGAACAGGTTGTCCTGGTACTCCGAATGGATCGACCACTTGTTGTGCGGGGTGAGGTACCGGACGGTCAGCCCGAGCTCGCCGGTCTCGCCCAGTTCGGGCTCGCCGAACAGGGCGGACATGTTGAGCGGCGGACGGAACGTCGGCAGTTGCTCGCCGAGCTCGGCCATCCAGTCGTGGTCCAGGTAGAAGTGCTGCCGGCCGGTCAGCGTGTGCCACGGCTTGAGCCGCTCCACGTTGATCGTGAACGGCGAGTAGCGGCGCCCGCCGGCCTCCGAGCCCGACCATTCCGGCGAGGTGATGACCGGGACGGGTCGGGCCTGGGTGTCGGCGAACGTGATCTGCTTGCCCTCGTGCTCGGCGGCGAGGTCGGCGAGTCGCTGCCCGGTGCGTCTCTCCATCGCCTTGAACCCCTGGGTGGCCAGGTGCCCGTTGGTGGTTCCGGACAGGGCAAGGATCGTCTCGCAGGCGTGCACGTCCCGCTGCAGCGAGGGGCGCCCGTCCGCGGGGCCGCCCCGCACCACGCCGTTCTTGTGCTTGAGGTACTCGACCGGCCCTTCCAGGTCGAAGGTGACGCCCTTGGTGGTACCGCCGAGCCGCTCGGCGAGCGGGCCGAGCGCGGTCATCTTCGCCGCGACCGCCGGATAGTCGCGCTCGACGGTCACCAGCTTCGGCAGCGTCAGGCCGGGGACGGGCTCGCATTCGCCCTTGGCCCAGTCCAGGACGCGTCCGTGCGGGGTCGCCATCTCGTCGGGGGTGTCGTGCAGCAGCGGCACCGCGACGACGTCCTTGCGGACACCGAGATGCGTCCCGGCGAGCCGGCTGAACGCGGCGGCGATGTCCTGGAACGCCCGCCAGTCGCTGCGGGTCTGCCACGGCGGGGCGATCGCCGGATTGAACGAATGCACGAACGGGTGCATGTCCGTGGTGTTCAGGTCGTGCTTCTCGTACCAGGTCGCCGCGGGCAGCACGATGTCGGAGTAGACCGTGGTGCTGGTCATCCGGAAGTCCAGCGACAGCAGCAGGTCCAGCTTCCCCGCGGGCGCCTCGTCCCGCCACACGACCTCCTCGGGGCGCTTGCCCGGCGGCGTCTCCTCCGCCCGGACGGCGTCGGCCGCGCCGAGCAGGTGCTTGAGGAAGTACTCGTTGCCCTTGGCGGACGAGCCGAGCAGGTTGGACCGCCACACCGTCAGGACGCGGGGGAAGTTCTCCGGCGCGTCCGGGTCCTGGCAGGCGAACTTCAGCCGCCCGGCCTTCAGCTCCTCGACGACGTGCTCACCGGCCCCCTTTCCGGCCGCCTCGGCCTCGTCGGCGAGGTCGAGAGGATTGCGGTCGAAGGTCGGATAGGACGGCATCCAGCCGAGCCGCGCCGCCTGCGCGATCACGTCGGCGGTGGACCGCCCGGCGAGCTGCCCGCCGCCCGCCGCCGCCGACAGGGCGCCGGCGTCGAACTGGTCGTAGCGGTACTGGTCGGAATGCAGGTACCAGAAGGCGGTGCCGATCATCTGCCGGGGCGGGCGCGACCAGTCCAGCCCGAAGGCCAGCTGCGCCCATCCCGTCACCGGGCGGCACTTCTCCTGCCCGACGTAGTGCGCCCAGCCGCCGCCGTTGACGCCCTGCCCGCCGGTCAGCGTGGTCAGCGCGAGGAACGTCCGGTAGATGGTGTCGGAGTGGAACCAGTGGTTGGTGCCCGCTCCCATGATGATCATCGATCGGCCGCGGGACTCCTCGGCGTTCGCCGCGAACTCGCGCCCGATGCGCTCGGCCGCCTGCGCGGGGACGCCGGTGATGCTCTCCTGCCATGCCGGGGTGCCCGGCTCCGACGCGTCGCCATAGCCGGACGGCCACGACCCGGGCAGCCCGTCCCGGCGCACGCCGTACTGGGCCAGCAGCAGGTCGAACACGGTCGTGACCAGGTGGCCGCCGACCTCCCGGACCGGCACGCCCCGGCGGAGCGTTCCCGGCGCGCCGTCGACGCCGTCGAACCGGGCCAGCTCGACCTCGACCGCCTCGCCGCCCGCGACCGACAGCAGCGGGTCGGCGTCGCCCAGGTCCAGGTTCCACTTCCCCACGCCGGCCTCGCCGTACCGGAACCCCAGCGAACCGTTCGGGACCAGCGGACGCCCGGTACCGGCGTCCAGGATCACGGTCTTGAACGCGGCGTTCTCGGACTCCGCCTCGGCGCCCGGCAGGTCGGCGGCGGTGAGGAACTTGCCCGCCACGTACTTGCCGTCGCGCTCCTCCAGCCGCACCAGGAACGGCAGGTCGCTGTAGCGCTTGACGTAATCGGTGAAGTACGGGACCTGTCGGTCGACGAAGAACTCCTTGAGAACGACGTGGCCCATGGCCATCGCCAGTGCCCCGTCGGTCCCGGGCGCGGCGGCCAGCCACTCGTCGGCGAACTTGACGTTGTCGGCGTAGTCGGGCGACACCGCCACGACCTTCTGCCCCCGGTACCTGGCCTCGGTCATCCAGTGCGCGTCCGGGGTCCGCGTCACCGGCAGGTTGGAACCCCACATGATCAGGTACCCGGCGTCCCACCAGTCCCCCGACTCCGGCACGTCGGTCTGGTCGCCGAACACCTGCGGCGACGCCACCGGCAGGTCGGCGTACCAGTCGTAGAACGACAGCATCGTCCCGCCGAGCAGCGACACGAACCGGGCACCGGACGCGTGCGACACCATCGACATCGCCGGGATCGGCGAGAACCCCGCCACCCGGTCCGGACCGAACTCCTTGATCGTGTGGACGTGCGCCGCGGCGATCATCTCCGTGGCCTCGTCCCAACTCGCCCGCACCAGGCCGCCGCGACCGCGCGCGCTCTTGTACCGGCGGGCCTTCTCCGGATCGGAGACGACCTCCCGCCACGCCTCCACCGGGTCGCCCGTCCGCGCCTTCGCCTCCCGGTACATCTCCAGCAGGACGCCCCGGACGTACGGGTAGCGGACGCGGGTCGGCGAGTAGGTGTACCAGGAGAACGACGCGCCACGGGGGCAGCCGCGCGGCTCGTACTCCGGGCGGTCCGGGCCGACCGACGGGTAGTCGGTCTGCTGCGCCTCCCAGGTGATGATGCCGTCCTTGACGTACACCTTCCACGAGCACGAGCCGGTGCAGTTCACCCCGTGGGTGGACCGCACCACCTTGTCGTGCGACCACCGGTCCCGGTAGAACGCGTCCGCCTGCCGTCCGCCCGCCTTCGTCAGCGTCCGCAGGTCGGGCGACACCTTCGCGCGCGTGAAGAACCGCCGCGTCCCCACCAGCGCCTGCTCGACCGGGCCGTCCAATCCGGGCCGCGCACCGCGCCCGCTCTCGTCCTTCACCGGGACTGATCCTTCCTGCTGGTCGAGGCGTCCTGCGCGACGCCGTCCTCGTTCGTCGTACGCGGGTCTCCGCGCGAGTCGCCGACGTCGCCGGCACGGAACGATCCCTTCCCGGTGATCGGCGGCGCGATGTCCGGTTCGCCGGATTGTCGCTCGTTGGCCGTCCGCCGCACCACCGTGGCGGTGAAGAGCGCGGCGGCCCCCGCGACCACGGCCAGCAGGACGAGCCCGACCGCGTACGAGCCGAGGCTTCCGTAGACCAAGCCCATCACCAGCGGCGGGACGAACCCGCCGAGACCGCCGGCGGCGCCCACCACTCCGGTCACCGCGCCGACCCTGTTCGCCGGCGCCGCCTGCGCGACCAGCGCGAACGTCGCGCCGCTGCCGGCGCCGAGCGCCGCCGCCATGCCCAGGAACGCGATCGTCCCGAGCGGGAGCAGCGCTGGCGCAGGCGCCTGGACCAGCGCGAACACCGCGGTCACCACCAAGGCGACGACCATGACGCGCACCGGCCCGAGCCGGTCCGACAGCCACCCGCCGACCGGGCGCATCACGACCGCCAGCAGGACGAAGCCCGCCATCCGGTTCGCCGCGTCCACCTGCGCGAGCCCGTACTCGGTCTTGAGGTAGGTGGGCAGGTAGACCGAGAACGCCACGTACCCGCCGAACGCCACCGCGTACAGCGCCGCCGCCTGCCACGTGACGCCCAGCCGGGCCGTCGCGGCCAACCGCCGCGCGAGCGGCTCCTGCGGAACCGCGCGCCCCGGCGCCTCCCTCAGCACGACCGCCGCCACCACCGCGTAGACCGCCAGCACCACCGCGGTCACCACGAACGGCGTCTCCTCACCCCACCGGTCGACCATCCGGACCGTCGTCAGCGCGCTGATCGCGGTACCGCCCATGCCCGCGCCGAACACACCGATCGCCAGCCCGCGGCGCTCCGGCGGAAACCACGCGTTGACGAACGGCACCCCCACCGCGAACGCCGTCCCGCCGATGCCCAGGAAGAACCCGCCCACCAGCAGTTCGTCCAGTGACGACTGCCCGGCCAGCCCCAGGTAGAGAACGGGGACGATCGTCACCGCCGACACCACCGGGAGCATGATCCGGCCGCCGAACCGGTCGGTCAGCGCCCCGACCGGGATGCGGCCGAGCGAACCCACCACCACCGGCACCGCCACCAGCAGCGCCTGCTGGAACGAGCTGAGATGCAGCGACTCCTTGAACCGTGGCCCGAGCGGGCTCAGCAGCGCCCACGCCCAGAAGTTCAGCGCGAACCCCAACGTGACCAGCACCAGCATCACCAGCGGACGCGGGCCACCACGGACCGCGGCCGGCACGCTTGTGCGCGAGCCGGCCCCCTCTCGCGAACCACCCATTGCCTGCACCGCCTCAATCGCTTGATGCCGCGCTCCACCGCATGACGCAGTACCCGCGCTAAGCCCGCGAACCGTGATCGACTCGCGTCGAGACCACACTGCTGGATTCAGCCGACCGTAAATAGGGACGTTGGTCCCGTGGCGCGGGCCCTTCCGGGCCACCGGTGGCGCGCAGCCCAGGTTGCGGGGCGGACATGGCCAACCCCAGGACGTACCTGCTTATCCCCGGCCCTCAGGTGCGCGCGCGACCAAGATCGCGTTTGCGAAGTACTTCCTGTGGAAGGTTCGTAAGGGTCACGTCCTGCTCCCGTGAAGACCGCTTGCGGCCCACTGCGTCACGTGGGCCGCAGACGGTCGTGCACTATGTGCTGCAAGCACTTGACCGGGCAGCACTGACCGGGCTGCTGCGGTCAGCCGAGTGCAGCGCCGCTGTCTCCTCCGTGCCGCATGCCAAGGGTCCCGGCGTCATCGTTCAAAGCAACGTCCGCCCCGTCCGGAATGCGACGCCCGGAAAGCATCTCAGGACGGATCCTGATGAACAGGTCCCGTTGCCCCGGCCCCCGGGGGCGCAGTTCGATCTCCTCCAGCGACGCGATCTCGCCTGGCGCGGAGACCCGCCGCGCCGGACCGACCGCGACCACGGACCAGCCCATGCACGCGCCGGCATCGAACGCGTCGATCTCGAAAGCGACGATGCTCCCGGTCGCAGCGGTGGCCAGCCGGGAGGTCCGCGAAGTCCGGAAGACGATGTCCTCGCCGTCCAGGACATAGTTGACCGGTTGGATCGCCGGCAAGGCGTTGTGGGTGAAGACGATCCGGCCGACCTCGGCATGCCGCAGCAGATCCCGGCACTCGCGGGGACCGAGAATCTCCAGACCGCTGCGATCGAATTGCATGATTCCAGGATGCAAGTGCGCGCGTATGCCCTCTCAGGGTCCAAGGTCCCGACTCCTTGTTCCGCCGACTCCAGGGGCACCCTGCGGCCCCATGGGTGAAGATCTTTTCGCTAGGTTCATCGGGTCGGGCCTCCTCGCGCGGATTGAGCAACGGCCGGTCCGAAGGATTTTCGTCCCTGTTTGGACTACGCGAGCAGTAAACCGTTCTGCCAGCTCATCGAGTCGGTCCATACGCGTCGGCCAACGCATCCTGACCATGACCGCAGCGATCTGGCACAACCACCGCACCGGCCAACCCATCCGCCGGTCACTGACCGCCTTCTCGACCGGTGCTGGCCCGGCTTGCGCGCCGCGGTGCGGTGGCGCCGTTGCACCGTGCGCACGCACTGCACCGGCGCCCTGGACCTGCCCGAGACGACATGGCACGACCGGCCAGCCGTCGGCCGTGGCACCACGCGCACCGTGGCCACAGACCAGTCCGCCGCGGCGGGACTGGTCGCCGAGGTCGGAATCGCCGCCGCGCAACTCGCCCTCCGGGATCTCGGTGAAGCCCCAGGGCGGCCCGGACCCGAGCCCGCTCATCGCCACGACCAAGACCGGTCCCGATGATGCCGGCCTGTCCGGAAGTGGCCGGTGCCGAACCTGATCGTCCCGCCGGTACGTGCCCTGTTCATGACACCCACCACGCGTTTCGGAGCCGTCGCCGCGTTCCTCACCGTGCTGACGGCCGCCACAGCACCGATGGCCGACGCGGCCACCGGCACACGCGCACTGGACTGCACGCAGACCACCGTGACCCGCCCCGCCCTCAAACGCGTGGCAACGGGCACCATGGACCCGACTCAGGGGAACCTGCTCTCGGCGACGGTGGCCCGAGCCACGACCGGCCGGGTGGACGTCACCACCGACCATCCCGTGCTGGACAACACCTTCATGGACGGTGCCTACCTGCGCCAGCACGGATGGAACACCTGGCTGCTGGGCCCCCAGATCGGATCGCCGTCGATCACCTACTACCTCATGCTGCCCACCACACCGCCGGCGACCGGCAGCGCCTTCGCCGGACTGGTCTTCGTGGACTTCGGCCCACAGGGCGGAGCCAACGACTTCGCGATGAACTGCACGGCCGGCTGACCCCGGTCGCCACATCGTCGACTGGCCGCTCGGCCTGTTTACCGAAGACTACTTTCGCGCAGATCAGGCCGCATTTTCTTACCCGTTGAGGATGCCGCCCGGACGCTGCGTTCTTCGAATATTCGGGTGGTTATCTCGTCCGGTTCGGTGATCGTTGGAGGCTGCGGCTTCGCCGGCCGGATCGGGGTCAACGTCTCGTCGTGGGCCCGGTCGAACTCGTAGTGCGTGGCGGGCCTCAGCCGGGACGGCGACACACCGGCGTCGGGGATCCCATGAGCCCGCAACACGACACGGAAGCCGGTGATCACCGTTTGCTCCGCCTGGAAGGCTTCGGCCGGGCTCTGCTCGAGGCTGGCGAGCTCGACCTTGACCCGCGCGGAGTCGGGCTCGGCGGCACCGAAGGTCGCCGCCCTGCGCTTGCCGAAAATCTCGTCCGCGCAGGTCAAGCAGCGTTCTCGTACTCGTTGAGAATCCCGCCCAGACGTTGCCTTCTTCGAATGCGGTGCTCCAGGCTCGTCTCCGGCCGCTCGCGCACCACGATCACGGGGCAGGGCGCATGCGCGGCCAGTTGCAAGGCGACCGATCCGAGCTCCACGCCGGCGAACCCGCCGCGCCCCCGCGAGCCGACGACGAGGAGCTCCGCGCTCCTACCGGCCGACATCAGCACCGATGCCGCCCCGCCGCTCTCCAGGACGGCATGAACATCCCGATACCCCTGAGCGACCTCGGTCCCCTCGGCCAGAGTCTCCTTTGCCGCGGCACTCAGATCGGCGACCGGCATCGTCATCGCGCCGGCGGTCATGTACGGCTCCCACGCATGGCAGATGCTGAGCGGGACGTTGCGCAGCCCGGCCTCTCGCGCCGCCCACCGAACAGCGGCCGCACTGTGCGCCGAACCGTCGTAGCCGACGACGACGCCGTGGCTCTTCCGCCCGATCTTCATGGTCTCCGTCTTCCTGCGAAGAACTGTCATCACATCTCCTTGGGAATACGCGAGAGGCGGACACGTGCGGAGAGGCGCCCACCGCGAGGTGAGCGCCTCTCCGTTCGGGGGTCGGTTCACTTGAGGATCGGAAGGCGCCGGACCAGGGGCATCTTGGCCCACCAGCGGCCGAGGCCGAGGGTGTCGCCGGCGCTGACCAGGGCCAGGCCGACGATCAGGATCGCGTAGATCAGGTGGTCGTCCATGAACAGGTTGTTGGCCGGCGGCAGGACCGCCGACCACATCATGACCAGCAGCGCCGCTCCCCCGGCCGCCGCGATCCGCATGCCGACACCCAGGATCAGGGCCGCGCCGACGCCGCCGAGACCGATCATGAACAGCCAGTCGGCCCAGGCCGCACCGGCGATGTCGTGGTAGAACCCGGCGAACGGGCCCTTCGGCGAGAACTTCAGGAACCCTTCGGTGGGGCTACCGCCCTCGGTCCACGCCTTGGCCGCGGGAGTCTCATGACCCAGCCCGAACAACTTGTCCAGGAACGCCCACAGAAACACCCACCCCAGCGCCAGCCGCGCGACCGCCCACATGTACCGGGCCGCGGGCGACTCGGTCAACGGCTTGGGGGCCACCACCCGCACCAGCGCGCGGTGTCCGTGCCTGGTGCTCATCTCGTGCTCGGAGACCGCCATCGCGTCTCACCTTCCATCGCATCGCTTTCTCTTTTGCCACCTCGAACTCAACTCCATGAGCAGCGCGTGCTGTAGATCCGTTCGGATCATGTTGGACAGGACCTAAGTCCCTTTAACCGACCGCATACAGGCCCGAACAACGCTCTTCCTCAGGCCAGACGTCCCTGCCGCACGGCGGTTCCGTGGTTCTAACCTCGCCGAGAAGGACATGGGCCGGGAGGGTGATATGAAACTGGCGAGCATTTGGCAGGGCACGAATCGCCGCCGCCGGAGCTGCGGCTTCGACACCAATGATCTGCGTCGAGAAGTGGACAGATTGCAGTGGTTCCTCGGACTGGTGCTGCTCATCGCCGGTATCGGCGTCGCGTCGATGACGGCCGCCTATGTCGGCAGAGCCGCCTACGTTTCCGGAATCCGGACGGAACGCCATGAGGCCGCCACGTTCCATAAGGTCGACGCGGTGGTCGAGAAGGTCAGGGACGGGCAACGCGACCGCGACCTGACGGTGGCATGGATCGCATCGGACGGTTCACACCGATCCGGCACTTACGAGAGTTGGCGTGGAGCGTCCGTGGGCGACCACGTTCGGGTCTGGGCCGGCCCGGCCGGGGTCAGGGAGGACCGCCCACGCTCGCACGCACGGACCATCGACGACACGGCCGCTCGCACGACAAGCACCACCGCCGCGACCGCGGCCGTGTTCGCGGGCGGATACTGGCTGCTGCGACGCCGCCTGGACCGGGTTCGATACGGGCAGTGGGACGCCGCCTGGGCCGACTTCGACCGGCATCGCATCGGACCGTGAAGGGGCC
Source organism: Actinomadura sp. NTSP31 (assembly GCF_041951385.1). Taxonomy (NCBI): domain Bacteria; kingdom Bacillati; phylum Actinomycetota; class Actinomycetes; order Streptosporangiales; family Thermomonosporaceae; genus Actinomadura; species Actinomadura sp. NTSP31. The sequence goes on from NZ_JBGNUT010000009.1 coordinate 265,522, forward strand.
ACCGCACCTCCCGGCGCGTTAACGGCCGTCAGAACTCCGCCGGACTTTGGTCCCGGCGCGAGGTGACCGATGGCCATGGGGAACCGGCTCCGCCGGAGGGAGCATGAAGTCGGCACCCACCGATGGGAGCCGGGCACCGAGTCCGGAGCAGCCGACCAGGCGGCCCTCTCCGGCCGCGGGACCCACCGTCGCCAAGACGGGCATCCGGCATCCCGGCGCCCCCGATCCCACCGGCGGGTGCCACCAGGCCCCGCCCCAAGGGAGGCACCCATGTCCGCACCGGAGCGCCGCACGTCACGCGGCATCTTCCCCGACCTGTTCGACTGGTTCGACTCACCGTTCGCGATCTTCCGCGGCGGCACCCAGGCCATGCGGGTCGAAGACTACGTCGACGGCGACGACCACGTCATCCGCGCCGAGCTGCCCGGAATCGACCCCGACAAGGACGTCGAGATCACCGTTTCCGGCGGTGTGCTGCGCATCCACGCCCAGCGGCATGAGGAGAAGAAGGAGGCGCACCGGTCGGAGTTCACCTACGGCTCCCTCACCCGTTCCTTCAGCCTCCCCGCCGACATCGAGGCCGACGACATCAAGGCGTCCTACGACCAGGGCATCCTCACCGTCCGCGTGCCGACGCCCAAAGCCGCGAAGCGCGAAGCCAAGCGGATCACCATCGACAAGTGACGCGGGGGCGGGGGCATCGGACCGGGAAACCCGTCCGGTGCCCCCGTGGCATCCCGGCGGAGAAGGAAGATGACGGCGATGACACACGTACCCGACACCGACCGGATCGTCGTCGGCGTGGACGGCTCCGCGGCCTCCCTGGCCGCCCTGCGCTGGGCCGCCGGCCAGGCGACGCTGCAGCACGCCGAAATCGTCGCCGTCCGCGCATGGCGAGCCAGCCGCGACTGGCTCGCCCCCTATGCCGTGGCCGCCCGCCGCCCCTCCCCCGCCCAGGAACGCGAGCGGGCCCGGAACGGGCTGGCCACGGACGTGCTGAAGACCCTCGGTCCGCTCCCACAGGTACCGATCCGGCAGGAGCTGGTCCGCGGCGGCGCCGCACGCGCGTTGATCGCCTACGCCGGCGAAGCGCAGCTGCTCGTCCTCGGCGGACGGTGCGATGATCGGTCGGCGGAGGTCTTCGTGGGGCCGGTCGCTTCCGCCTGCCTGCGGCACGCCCCGTGTCCGGTCGTCCTCGTTCCGCCCGCCCCCGTCCCCGCCCGTGCGGCCGACGACCGCGGCGGCGGGCTGCGGCCGTCACGGCCGGGACGGACGGCACCCGACCATGTGTCCTTGGCCTCTGCGGACCTCGCCGCCCGCAGCGGAACATGGAGGCACTAGGACGAGAGCGGTTCCCCGGCACTCGGCCGAGATGAATGCCCGGCGCCGCTGAGCACCCAGACCATCGGCCGGATCGTCTCGACCGATCAGGCCCGGCCCGCGGTGACGCTGGTCCGGTTCACCGTCGACGACGGCGGACCGGTCGTCTGCGCCCCCTGGCGAGCGGTAGGCGCATGAAACCGCGGCAGGGCTTTGGTCCCGTGATGATGACACGAACGGCCCTGCCCTGGAAGACGGCGAGAAGGGAACCTCGAAGCATGAACACCGACTTCCCGCGCCTCCCGTTCACCAGGTCCGACAGGACGCAGGCGCCCGAGCGGCGCGTCCCCGCAGACGACGCCGTGTCGCCCAGGGTGCCCGCCCTCAGCAGGCAGGCGTGCTGCTGCCTGGCCAAACCGGTCGTCGTCGCCGTGATGCCGGTCACCGATCAGCGGCCCGACCCCGTCGACATCCATCTGTGCGCCCACCACTACCGGGCTTCTCGCAAGTCCCTGGCGTCGGCCGGCGCGATCGTCTTCGACCGGAACGGCGCTCTGGTGACCGGCACCGACCCCTTCGAGCTGGTCTGACCCCGCCCTCCAGTCACGTAAAGGCCCGGCACACGCCGGGCCTTTACGTGCGCCGCCAACTCACCGGCGCGCGGCCATCGCTTCATCGGGCGCAGGCCCATTGGCCGCGCCTTGGGGTCGAAGGTCCCTGGATCGGCCCTGCCTCCCGGCCGAGTCTGGAAGGAACCATCCGGCGCGGCCATCGCGAAGCAGCCGCCGCCGGCCGCTCGACGGAGGCGACATGGCCGCACCAGTAGGCATCAACGGATTCGGCCGCATCGGCCGCAGCTACCTGCGCCTGGCACTCGACAACGGCCGACCGGTGGCGGCCATCAACGACGTCGCCGACACCGCGACGCTCGCACACCTGCTCATGTACGACTCCACCTACGGCCCGCTCGACCGCAAGGTCGAACACGAGAGCTCAGCGCTGATCATCGAAGGCACCCGCATCCCCGTGACCGCGCACCGCGATCCCGCCGATCTCGACTGGGGCGCCCTCGGCGCCGAGATCGTCATCGAGTCCACCGGACGGTTCCGGCGCCGCGACGACGCCGCCGCGCACCTCAAGGCCGGCGCCCGCAAGGTCGTGCTGTCCGCCCCGGGCAAGAACGCCGACGCCACCATCGTGATGGGCGTCAACGAGCAGATCTACGACCCCGCCAACCACCACATCGTCTCCAACGCCTCATGCACCACCAACTGCGTCGCACCCATGGCCAAGGTCCTGCACGATGCATTCGGCGTTGTGAAGGGCTACATGACCACCGTGCACGGCTACACCAACGACCAGAACCTCCTCGACTCCCCGCACAAGGACCTGCGCCGGGCACGCTCGGCGGCGGTGAACATCATCCCGACCAGCACCGGCGCGGCCAGCTCCGTCGGCGTCGTGATCCCGGAGCTGTGGGGCCGCTTCGACGGAATCGCCCTGCGCGTGCCCGTCGACGACGGCTCCCTGGTCGACCTCACCTGCCGGCTCGACCGGCACGTTACGGCCGATGAGGTCAACCAGGCCTTCGCGGACGCCGCCACCGGGCCTCTCAAGGGAATCGTCCGCCACAGCACCCGCCCGATCGTGTCCCGCGACGTCATCGGAGACCCCGCCTCCTGCGTCTTCGACGCCCCGCTCACCCAGGCCGACGGCGACCTGGTCAAGATCTTCGGCTGGTACGACAACGAATGGGGCTAGACCTGCCGGCTCGCCGACCTCGTCGACCACATCACCGCACGGCTGTGAAAGCCCGGCGGCATCCCAGCAGGAGAATGGACCGGCAGATGCCGCGACCCATGGGGGTTCTCAGAAGACAACCTATGAGGGTTCTCTGAAAGCGGGCGAAGTCATAGCCAACCGGCTCAGTGGCGGCACATCCTCGTGCGGTCTCCCCGTCTCCGTGAAAGGCCGGTCATGCCGTCGACCCTCTGGGGCCTGCCCACCCACCCGCTCGTCGTCCATCTGGTGGTCTTCCTCATCCCGCTCACCGTCGCCGCCACGCTCGGCGTCGCCCTGTGGCCGCGGGCCCGGAAAGTGGCGGCCCCCTGGGTGCTCGCCTTGGCGACCGCCGCGGTGATCTCGGTTCCCATGGCGACCTCGAGCGGCGAGAACCTGGAGGAGCGCGTACCGCACAGCGCGCTGGTGGAACGCCACGCCGAACTCGCCGACACGCTGCTGCCGCTGGCCGCGGCGATGTGGCTCGGCCTCGCCGTCCTGACCGGCGTCGGCTGGTACACCCGCCGCCGATCCGCCACAGCGCCCCGATGGGCGGGTGCGGTGACCGTGGCGGCCGCGGTCCTGGCGGTCGGCGGGGCCGCCGCGTCCGGCGTCCAGGTCGTCCAAATCGGACACAGCGGCGCCAACGCGGTGTGGCACGGTGTCGCCACCCACTCCGAGCGCCGCTGAGGAGACCCGGACCGTTGGAAGCCCATGGTGGAAGCCGTGACCGTCCGGGGGGATGGCCACGGCTCCATCGGCTGCGGGTTCAGGGGGTCAGGACGACCTTGAGGACACCCGTATGGGCGGCGTCGGAGAAGGCCTCGTAGGTCTCGGGTGCTCGACTCATTGGGCCGGGACCACGGCGACAGGGCAATGTGCATGGTGGATCGTGCCGTGCGCCGCCGATCCGAGCCGGGGCGCCGTCCACGAACGGGCGTGGGTCCCGACGACAAGAAGGCGGGCGCTATGGGAAGCGTTTGCCAGGGCGGCCACCGGATGATCCACGGCGATCTCCGGAACGACCTCGACCTGGGGGTACTTGGCCCGCCACGGGCCGGCCGCCGAGACGAGCCGGTCGAAAAGCTCCCCTTCCACCTTGGTCCTGTCAGGTGCGAAACCCGCCTCGACGAGGGTCTGGGAGATCCGCCAGGCGTGCAGGATCCGCAGGCGGGCGCCCTGCAGGGCGGCGGTGTCGAAGGCGTACCGGAGGATCGCGTCAGCATCCTTCCTGAGGTCGATCCCGACGGTGATGTCACCGCCGCGGCCTCCCTCACCGCGCACGATGACGACCGGGACAGTGGAGCGGGCGGCCACCCGGAGGCTGGTGGTGCCGAGCATGAGACCGGCGAATCCGCCGAGACCTCGATGCCCCAGCACCAACTCGAACGCGTCCGCGGACTGGCCGCGCAGCGCGTGCGCCGTATCGTCCGAGACGAGCGCGGCGGTGATCTCCAGGTCGGGCCACCGCTCCCGGGCGCGCTCCTGCGCTCCGTTGAGGACGTCCCGGCCGATCCGGGCCATGAGGTCGACCGTCTGCGGCGGCGCGAACAGCGGCGCCCGGTACGGCCAGCTCTCGACGGCATGCACCAGGTGAAGACGGTGACGACGCAGGATCGCCTCGGCGGCCGCCCACTCGACGGCACGCTCCGCGTAGTCGGATCCGTCGACCCCTACGACGATCGCCTGTGACATGTTCCCCCCTCGCGTGTCCGAGCGCCCACAGTGATCGGTGTGCGCCCGTCGATCAGCCTCCTGAATCCAGGCTTCCCATCCGGACCGGATTCCGTTAGGGGCGAAGGTCCTGGTCATGCCATCTCCGCCGCCGGCCGGCGAACCCGGACTGCGGTGTGACGGGCCCGGGCCGCGTGGCCCCATTTTCCCGACCGGTCGTTCGGCCCCTTTCATCGTGGCGGTGGCCGCGCTCGCGCGCATCGCTACTGCGCCGGACGATCCGCCCGGGGAACCGGAGCGGCGCAGGGCCGCACCACGATGACCACCGTCGTCACCGGCCGGTCACACCAGAGTGGAGCCGTCGTCGCGCTCAGGGTCCGGATCGAGCGCCGTTTCCCGGTCATGTGCCGCGGCACCGTCCGGGCGGACGCCGACGGGCCCGCCCGGTATGCGACGCCCAGAGAGCATCTCGGGACGGATCCTGATGAACTGGTCTCGCTGCCCTGGCACCCAACTGCGCAACTCGATCTTCTCCAGCGCCGCGATCTCGCCGGGCGCGGAGACGCGGCGGGCCGGTCCGACCGCCACCACCGACCAGCCCGTCCGCGCGCCGACGCCGAAGTGGTCGATCTCGAAGGCGACGATGGTCCCGGTCGCGCCGGTCGCCAGCCGGGAGGTCCGCGACGTCCGGATCACGATGTCCTCGCCGACGAGGACGTAGTTGACCGGCTGAATCGCCGGCAGGGCGTTGTGGGTGAAGACGATCCGGCCGACCTCGGCCTGCCGCAGCAGCGCCCGGCACTCGCCGGGATCGAGGATCTCCAGACCACCACGATCGAGAAGCATGGTTCAAGTCTGCTGAACCGCGCGTCCGCCCGGTTAGGGCCCAAGGTCCCGTCTCCCGGAGAGCTCGTTCCTGTGCCTCCTGACGTGGAGCCGCCCCGGTGCGCCTTTGAAGCCGCAGGGCCCCAGGCGGCCTTGGCCCATACGCCGGGCCACCGCTGAGACGGGTCAGGGCAGCAGTGCGTCGAGGGTGGTGAAGGAATAGCCGTCGGCGCGAAGACCCTGGATGATCGCGGGAAGCGCTTCGGCGTCCAGCGTGGAGTGGTCGTCGGGATTGGCGCCCAGGTGCATGAGCACGATCATGCCGGGTCGGGTCGCCGCCAGGACGCGCGCGGTGACCCTGGCGGTGCTCTGGCCTCCCGAGGTGCCCTGCCAGCCGAGGGAGTCGACGGTCCAGCCGACCGGGACGTAGCCCAGGCCGTTCACCAGAGTGACGCCGAGGCGGTGTAGGCGCCGTAGGGGAAGCGGAACAACGCACGCGGCTCGGCCCCGACCGCGTTGAAGATCGCTGTGCGGGCGTTGACGACCTGGGTGCGGGCGACGGCGTCGCTGATCTCGGTGAAGTCGGGATGGGTGTCGCTGTGGTTCCCGATGCGGAAGCCCGCTCCGGCCAGCTGGCCGGCATAGGCGGGGAATCCGCGGACGAAGTCGCCGACCAGGAAGAACGTCGCCGGCACGTTCTCCTTTTGGAGAGTGGCGCGGACCGAGTCCACACCGGTGCTGTCCCAGGCGCCATCGAAGGTGAGGGCGGCGACCTTGGCGGTGGTCGGGATCCGTGTCACGTTCTTGCCGCGCAGCGAGGAGGGCACGCCGGCGGGCGGCCCGGGAACCCATGCGCGCTGGTCGCCCGTCCATGTCGTGCCGGTGATGGTCCGGCTCCAGAGCGCCCCGTCACGGCCGCGCCCGACGGCGACGGTCCTGCCACCGGCGTAGGAGGCGCCCGGACCATCGACGTAGAGCCCGCCCATGATCTGCCAATCGCCCCAGGTGCCGGCGAAGGCGCGCACACGCAGACGGTCGGTGCCGGAGTTTCGGACGAACACCCAGACGCGGCCGGTCGCGGCGTCGGCGCCGATTCCGGGCGGGCTGTAGGTGCTCTCGCCCAGGGAAGTCCAGTCCGACCAGGTGGCGCCGGTCCGGGTTCGCGTCCAGACGGCGTGGTCCCGGCCGGTGACGACGACGCGTATCGCATCGGTGCCCGTCACGGCTGCGGCGGGCGCGCTGTCGGCAGTCATCTCGAGAGATGACCAGTCGCTCCACCCGGTTCCGGGAGTGTAGGTCTTGGTGCGCAGCTGGTCCGTGATGTCGCGGACGAAGACCTCGACCCGCCCGTCGGGGAGCCCGACGGCCGCGGGCGCCGCCGTGATGACCAGGGCGTCGACCTTGGCCCACGGCTGCCACGTCCCGCTCAGGCGCACTCGCTCCCAGAGACGGCCGTCCACACCGCGACCGAACACGTGCGGGGACGAGCCCGCGAACGTGACGGCCGGGCCGCCGACAAGACGCACGCCCAGGTTGAGCGGGGTCCCCCACGCCCACGCGCCGTCCACGAACGTGCGGTAGAGGACGTTGGTCGTCGAGGCCCGGTAGGCGACGTCGAAGCCCTTCCCGCTGGGCCAGCCGACCACGCCGGGCGTGTAGGTGGGGACATCCGCATTGGCCGCCGCCCTGGCCGTCGCCGGGCCGAGCACCGTTCCCAGAACCGGCACGCTCATCGAGGCCGCCGACAGGAGCGCGGTCATGGCCACGGCCGTGATGCGTCGCATAAGAGACACCGTCCTATTCCGCAGGGGCTCTCAGCGTCCGCTCAGCCTCTGCTGCGGCACAGCGGACCAAGGTCCCCGGGTCCCCGGGTCCCCGGGTCCCCCGCCGAGTGTCACCACATGGTGGTCAGCGCGGCGCGGGCAAAGCACCGGAACCGCACGAGCCCAAGGCGCTCACCGCGGGGTGAGCGCTTCTCCATCCGGAGGTCGGTCACTTACGGTCGTGGAGGTCAGCGAGGCACACTCCTGCCGTGGGGTGACGGTGGCCTGGATGGGACGGTGGCGGCGACCGCTGGGTCTTCTCCGGCGCCGCTTCGACAAGGTGCGCCACAGGCGTTGGGACGCTGCGCGGGCCGACTTCGACCGACATCGCATCGGACCGTGAACGGTCATCCGTCCTTGAGCGGCACGCGCCAGACCAGGATCGTGCCGCCACCCGGCCGCCGCTTGATATCGAAGGAGCCGCCGCAGGTCTCGGCGCGTTCGCTCATGTTGCGAAGGCCGCTACGGCGGCCGCCCTCGGGAATGCCCACGCCGTCGTCCTCGACGCGCAGCGTCAGCTCGTCGCCGACATCGATGACGACGGCCGCTTCACTGGCCCGGGCGTGCCGCGCCACGTTCGACAGCGCCTCGCGCACGATCGCCAGCAACTGCTCGCCGGTCTCATCATCGATGGCGGTATCGAGCAGGCCGTCGAGCCGGACCGAGGGCGCGAACCCCAGTTGCTCGGCGGCGTTTTCGACGAGGGCGTGGACGCGGCCGCGCAGGGACTCCTCGTCGCCCGCCGCCTGCAGCGCGAAGATCGACGAGCGGATCTGGCGGATGGTGTCGTCCAGGTCGTCCACGGCCCGCTGGACCCGGACCGCGACCTCCCGCTTCTGGGTGATCTTGATGGCGGCCATCAGCGTCATCGCGGTCGCGAACAGCCGCTGGATGACGGTGTCGTGCAGGTCCTTGGCGATCCGGTCGCGGTCCTCCAGCAGCGCCAGCCGTTCGGCGTCGCGGCGCCGGTCGGCCAATTCCAGGGCCACCGCCGCCTGCCCGGCGAACGCCTCCAGCAGCCGCTGCGTCCCCTCGGAGAAAGCCGGTCCGCCGGGAGCGTTGATCACTGACAGGACGCCCCGGGCGGAAGAGCCGACGCCCAGCGGCACCACCAGGAGCGGACCGATCTCCAAGTCGACCGGCGTGCCGGCCTCGCGGACCGCCGCGGCACCGTCGGCCAGGCGCAGCGTCGTCCCCTTCCCGAAGACGTTCCCGGCGATCGAATGGTCCCCGGGGATCCGCAACCCGCGCATCCGATCGGCCTCGGTGCCGTCGGCGGCCTCCACCACGAACTCACCGCCCGCCTCGTCGACCAACGCGACCGTGGCCAGTTCCGCGTCGGCGATCTCGCGCGCCCGCTCGGCGACCACGGCGGTGACCTGGTGCGGATCGGTCCCCGACAGCAACGCCGTGGTGATCTCCGCGGAAGCCTCCAGCCAGCGCTCCCGCCGTCTGGCCTCCTGATACAGCCGGGCGTTCTCGATCGCCACACCCGCGGCCGTCGCCAGCGCGGTGACCACGACCTCGTCCTCCTCCTCGAAGTGACCGCCGCCGGCCTTCTCCGTCAGGTAGAGGTTGCCGAAGACCTCGTCCCTGACCCGGATGGGGACGCCCAGGAACGTGCGCATCGGCGGATGGTTGGCCGGGAAACCGTACGACTCGGCGTGCTCGGGCAGGTCCGGCAGCCGCAGCGACTGCGGCTCCTTGATCAGCAGCCCCAGGATGCCGAGGCCGTGCGGCCAGTGGCCGATCGCCGCGATCTCGTCCTCGCCGACCCCGACGGTGACGAACTGGACGAGGTGCTCCCCCTCTTCGTCGATCACACCGAGCGCACCGTAGCGGGCGTCGACGAGCGTGGTGGCGGCTTCGGTGATGCGCCTCAGCACCGTCTCCAGGTCCAGCTCGCCGCCGATCGAGACCACGGCCTCCAGCAGGGCGTGCACCCGGTCACGGGTCGACCGCGCCGCCGCCAGCCTGGTCTGGAGTTCGGCCAGGAGATCGTCCAACTGCAACTGAGGAAGAATCAGCCGTGCCTTGTCCTCGCCCGCCCCGGGCTCATCGGTCACGCCCCCAGTATCACCGACCACGAACCAGGATGACAGACGAGGGGACCGTTCTCTGTGACCAAGTGGTCATGCCTTCACGCTGCGCAGTCGTCCGTAGTGCGCCGGGCACTGACATCCTGGAACTCATCGGCGAACGCCTCTTCCTCGCCGAGAACACCGTCAAGAACTACATCTCCAACATCTTCACCAAGCTCGGCATGTGCCGCCGCTCAAGGCCGACTCCGCAAGAAGACAGGACCACAACGAGTGAACAGGCCGGCCACCCCGCTCCCCGCCACAGCACCCACACTCAGGGACGACCATCCTCAGGGACGACCGCGACGGGCGCCGGCGCCTCGTGCAGAACGGCCCGGACCACAGCGCCCAGCAAGGTCCGCGGCGAAGAGCCGATCCCGCGATCACCGACGACCAGGAGACTCGCCTCCCGGGCGTTGTCGACAAGGACGCGCTGAGCGCGCTCCATCACGAAGCGCCGTTCTACCGAGACATCGGGGTAATCGGCGAGGCAGGGCGCGACGGTGCCGGCGAAACGCTCCTTGGCCTGCTCCTTGAGCGCTTCCGGATCGGTGAAGGGCAGCCTTTCGGGACCGGGCAGCACGGCCGGGTCCCACCAAGCGCAGACGACCGTCACCACCACCCGGTGAAGCCGCGCCTCCTCCAACGCGAAGCGAAGGGCCGCCTCGCCGGCCGGTGAGCCGTCGACACCGACCACGATGCGCGCGCAGCCGCCTCCCTTCCCTTGCCGGGCGTGTGCCGGCACGACGACCACTGGACCATCGGCGTGCGCGGGGACCTGGGTGGCCGTGGCTCCCACGGGCAGGGCGTCGAAGCCGCCGCTGCCCCGGGCTCCGATCACCGTCAGCTCCGCGCCGGCACCCGCCTCCAGAAGCACGCCCGGCGCGGCGCCCCTGCGGAGCAGCGGGACGACGTCGAGGTGCCGAGCCGCCTCCCGGGCAAGCCGGACGCCCTCCTCCAGCACCATGGCGCCCAACTCCCTGACGATCTCCACCGCCGTCTCGTCCCGGGGCCGCGACGGATAGGGCCAGTTCCAAGCGTGACAGACCACCAGCGGGACACCGCGCACGGAGGCCTCCGCAGCCGCCCAGCGAACGGCCTGACCCGCGGCCGGCGAGCCGTCGAACCCGGCAACAACGCGTCCTCGGTTCATTGGTCCTCCCTCAACCCCGACCCTCCCCCCGTGACGGCACATCCGGCGAGAGGCGATCGACCACATGCACGCAGGACCTTCGCCTCTGCCAGCAGCGGGCCGCACGGAGCACGGTGGTGCCCATGCGCGGGCGAGATCCCTCGGAGAGCACGACGAGCGTCCGGCCCGGCTCTGATGACGCCGAAGCGGCCTCGGAGCCGGCGGAGGACGGGCTGAACAGGCGGCCGGCGGCGGCGCGGCCGCGGGCCCGTCCTGCGGTACCTGTTACAGCTCCCCAGCCCGCTGATCCACCTGCTGCCGCCTTCCGCGGCCCTGGGAGCGGTGGGCGAGCAGGCGGACGCCCTGGTCATCCTTGGCGTGGTGATCGTCAACGCCGTCGTCGGGTTCGCCCAGGAGTCCCAACCAGAGAAGGCGCTGACCGCGCTCGCGGCTCGCCTGCCCCGGGGTCAGGGGGCGGCCGGCACGATCGCGACCGTGCAAGGGGCATGGTGGAGCATCGCCGAGCTCGTCGCTCCGAGGAAGAGAGGGTCCAGGCCTCTGGTGCCGCGGTCTCCGACCACCAGCAGATCAGCGTCCTCCACGGCCGCGAGGAGGGTCTCACGGGGCCGGTCGAGGACCACGGAGGCCCGCAGGTCGACCTTCGGGTAGCGCTCGCGCCACGGAGCGACGGCCTTCTCCAGCGCAGCGGTGCGCACCTGAGCGAGCCGTTCCTTGTCGCTGAACAAGGGCAGCTCGGCCTCGTCGACCGCTCCCGGTTCCCATGCGCCGAACACCACACGCAGGCTCCAGCCGCGCAGGGCCGCCTCCTCCACAGCGAAGCCGAGCGCCGCCTCACCGCCCGCGGACCCGTCCACGCCGGCGACCACGCGCCCGTGCTCGCCACCGCACCGGCGGACGGCCAGCACCGGACGGCGCGCCCGCGCCGGCAGTTGCACCGCCGTCGACCCGACCGGCAGGCGATGCCGCTCATGCGAGCCGATCACGATCAGCTCCGCCTCACCGGACTCGCCCACCAGAGCGTCCGGCACGGGCCCGCTCCTCAGCCGCTTCCCGACCGTCCCCGGAGCGCCCAGTCGCCGCGCCCTCGCCTCCCCCTGCTCCAGGAGCATCTCGCCTGCGCGCTTGATGATCGCTTCGACCCGGTCGTCCATGTGGTCCGCCGCATACGGCCAGTGCCAGCAATGGCACATCACCAGGCTCAGCCCGCGCAGCCGCGCCTCCTCGACCGCCCACCGCAGGGCGGGGTCGTTGTCCTCGGAGGCGTCATAGCCGAGCAGCACCTGCGGCCGCTGGACTCGATCCAGTCCACCCATCCCCGACTCCTCTCCCCACGCGACGGCAACACCCTCTCTCCCCAGTCTCGACTCACCCCAGGGCACCTCAAAGAGGCCAAAAGTCCCGTGCGGGCGGGAACCATCCGGCAACCGGGCGCCCGGCGCCGCCGATGAGACGGCACCGAAACGGGAACCCATCCAAGAGCGGCCATGAACAACGAGGCAAGGGAAGACCATGAACCGGTGGATCCTGGCCTACGGCGGCTACGACCCCGCCTCGGAAGGCTTACGCGAGGCCCTGTGCACGCTGGGCAACGGCTATTTCGCCGTCCGAGGCGCCGCAGCCGAGTCGTCCGCGGACGAGGTGCACTACCCCGGGACCTATGTGGCGGGTTGCTACGACCGATCCTCCATCGAGGTGACCGGGTACCGCGCCGACAACGTCGATCTGGTCAACGCCCCGAACTGGCTGCCTCTGACGTTCCGCGCCGCCGAAGGCGAATGGTTCGACGTCGATCAGGCCTTCGCCGAGGGGCGGCTCCTCTCCTACGAGCAGCAGCTCGATCTCCGCCGCGGCGTCCTCACCCGGTTGCTGCGCTTCCGGGACACGGCGGGCCGGACCTGCCGTGTGGCGCAGCGCCGGATCGTCTCCATGGAGGACCCGCACCTGGCCGCCATGGAAACGACGATCGTGCCGGAGGACTGGAGCGGCACGATCGAGGTCCGCTCTGCTCTGGACGGCCGGGTCGCGAACATGGGCGTGGCCCGCTACCGGAACCTGCCAGGAGAGCACCTCACGCACGACAAGCCGACCGAGCCGGGCGATCCGGAGTCGTCCTGGGTGAAGACCACCACGATCTCGTCGGGAATCGGCATCGCCGTGGCGGCGCGCACCCGGTCGTCGGATCCCGCCGAACGGTCCCGGTACTCCGAGCCGGGATGGACGGCGCAGGACTTGCGCATCGAGGTCGAGGAGGGCCGGACGGTGACGGTCGAGAAGGTGGCGGCCATGTACACCTCCCGCGACCGCGCGATCGAGGAGTACGGCGAGGCGGCGCTGGCCGCCGTGCGGAGGGCCGACGGCTTCGACGCCCTCCTGGAGCGGCACGAACTCGCCTGGGCTCATCTGTGGCGCCGCGCCCAGCTCAGCGTGGATCACCCGGATGTGCAGCGGGTACTCAACCTGCACATCTTCCACCTGCTGCAGACGGTGTCGCCGCACACCGTGGAACTGGACGTCGGTGTGCCCGCACGTGGTCTTCACGGGGAGGCGTACCGGGGCCACGTCTTCTGGGACGAGCTGTTCATCCTGCCCTTCCTGACCACGCGGTTCCCCGAGATCGCCAGGGCGCTGCTGATGTACCGCTGCAGGCGCCTGCCCGAAGCCCGGCGCGCGGCGGCCGCCGCGGGCCGTCGCGGAGCCATGTATCCCTGGCAGAGCGCGGCCGACGGCCGTGAGGAGACCCAGCTCGTGCACCTCAACCCCCGCTCGGGACGATGGCTGCCGGACCATTCGCACCTGCAACGGCACGTGGGACTGACGATCGCCCACAACGTGTGGCGTTTCCACGAGGCGACCGGCGACACGGAGTTCCTCGCCGAGTACGGCGGCGAGATCATCCTGGAGATCGCCCGCTACTTCGCCGACCTCGCCGACTACGACCGCTCGATCGACCGGTACCGGATCCGCGGCGTCATGGGGCCCGACGAGTACCACGATGCCTACCCCGGCCGCGAAGAGCCGGGGCTGGACGACAACGCCTACACCAACGTCCTCACCGCATGGGTACTGCGCAGGGCCCTGGAGGCGCTCGCGCTGCTGCCCGAGGACCGCCGCGCCGAACTGCGCGAACGGCTCGCCCTGACCTGCGAGGAGATCACCCGGTTCGAGGACGTGAGCCGGCGGATGCACGTCCCGTTCCACGACGGCGTCATCAGCCAGTTCGAGGGCTACGACGAGCTGGAGGAACTCGACTGGGCCGGCTACCGCGAGCGCTACGGCGACATCCGCAGGCTCGACCGGATCCTGGAGGCCGAAGGCGACTCGCCCAACCGCTACAAGGCCTCCAAACAGGCCGACGTGCTGATGCTGTTCTATGTCCTGTCACCGCAGGAACTCGACGACGTCCTCCAGCACCTGGGCCACGAGCACGGGCCGGAACTGTTCGCCCGGACCATCGCCTACTATCTGCCGCGCACCTGCCACGGATCGACGCTCAGCTCCCTGGTGCACGCCTGGATCCTGGCCAGCACCGACGGCGACGAGGCCTGGGACGTCTTCCTGGAGGCCCTCGGCTGCGACATGGAGGACGCGCAGCACGGCACCACCGCCGAGGGCGTCCATCTGGGAGCCATGGCCGGCACAGTGGACCTCGTCCAGCGCTGCTATGCGGGGCTGAGCACCCGGGGCGGCACGCTGCACCTGGATCCGCGCCTGCCCTCCGCGATCGGCGAGCTGCGCCTGGGACTGCGCTACCGCGGGCACTGGGGGATCGACCTGTCCTGCCATCAGGACCGGCTCCGTGTCTCGCTCCGCCCCGGAGTCGCGCTGCCGATCCGCATCGCCTTCGGCGCCGAGGACGTCCTCATCCAGCCCGGTGCCTCCTGGGAGACCCCGCTCCAGCGCGGCAGAGCAGCCCCGGACGCCGGGTGAACCAGGGACTTTCGTCCTGGTGAGGGGGACGTCCGGACCTGCCGCCCCCGCCAGGCCAGCGGCTACGTTCGCCGGGTAGAGCGATCCCGGGAGGCCGCCATGACCAGCGCTCACCTGCACCGTGTCCCAGAAGGGCTGCAGCGGCTGCGGCGGCGGTTCGGCTTCGACAACAATGATCTGCGGCGGTCCGTCGACCGGCGGCAATGGGCCGTCGGGCTGACGGCGACAGTGGCGTTCGCCGCGATCGCCCTGCCGCTCTGCGCAGGCATGGCGTCACTGGCCCACCGGTCGGGCGTGAGGGCCGAGGCGGCCCAGACCTCCACGCACCATCTGGTCGACGCCCGCGTCGCCCGCACCGAAACCGAGAACACCGGCCAAGTGCGCTACTCCTTCGCCCTGCTGACCTGGACGACCCCGGACGGCCGAGCGCACTGGACGACGCTCCCCGCACGGAAGTCGATGAGGCCGGGCACGGTCCGGCGGGTCTGGGTGGACGGCTCGGGAGAGCCCACCCGGCGGCCGCAGAGCCACGCCGACACCGTCACCGCCACCGCGTTCGCCGGCACTGCGGCCGTGGGCGCCGCGGGAGCACCGCCGCTGGCGGTCTACCTGCTGGTCCGCCGACGCTGCGAGCGCCGTCGCGCACGTATGTGGGAGGCCGACTGGGCCCGCCTGGACCGCCGCCAGGTGAACTGATCCTCGCCGGACTTTGGTCCCGGCGTCACGTGCCTGATGGCCATGGGAACGGCGCGCCCGCGGAGAAGCGCTGTATTCGGCACCCCCCGATGGGAACGGGCACCGAGCCCGGAGCAGCCGACCAGGCGCCACTGGCCGCAGGACCCACGGTCGCCAAGAAGGAGGCCAAGCGGATCACCATCACCAAGTGACGCGGCGTCGAGGGCATCGGACCGGCTCTGCGGTCCGATGCCCTCGCGGCGTCAGGGCGGAACGGAGACGAGAGCGACGACGCACCTTCGCGGAACAGACCGGATAGCCGTCGGCGTGGACGGGTCCACCGCATCGCTGGCCGCACTGCGCTGAGCGGCAGGCGAGGCGGAACTGCGCCGTGCCGAAATCGTCGCCGTCCGCGCGTGGAGGGCCTGCCGGGAATGGCTGGCCCCTACCCGGTGGCGACGGCCCGGCCGTCCCCGGGCCAGGAGCGCGAACGTGCCCGGCGGGCACTGGCGGCGGACGTCCTGCGAGTTCTCGGTCCGGCGCCTCGGGTGACGATCCGCCAGGAGCTGGTTCGCGGGGAGAGCGCACGCGCTCATTACCCGCGCCGCCGGCGCGCGGCTGCTCGTTCTGGGCGGGGCGCCGCGGCGGCGCCCCGCCGGAAACTCCGCTCGGGCCGGTGGCCACCGCCTGCCTGAGGCATCCTCCGTGCCCGGTCGCCGTCGTCTCGCCGGCCTACGGACGACGGCGCCGACGGGCAGCGGGAGACGACACGAGCGGGACGGACGGCACCTGATCGCATGACCTTGGCCTCTGCGGACTCCGCCGGCCGTGGCGAACCATGGAGTCATGAACGACGAGACCGGCACCCGGAACCTCAGCCGGGCTGAGTGCATGGCGCTCCTGAACTCCGAGACGATCGGCCGGGTCGTCTTCACCGACCAGGCCCTGCCCGCGGTGACACCCGTCCGGTTCACCGTCGACGGCGGCGACCTGGTCGTTCGCGCTCCGGCCGCTGAGCGGCTCGGCGCGGCCGTCCGCGGCACCGTCGTGGCCTTCCAGGCCGACCGGTTCGGCACCGCGGGACTGACAGGCTGGACGATCACCGTGGTCGGCCACGCCCGCGCCGTCCGGTCGCCCGGCGAGCGCGTGCGCGTCGCCCTGGGTCCCTCGGCTCCCGGAACCGAGTACTTCCGCATCTCCTGCGAGCGGTTCTCCGGTCATCGCGTCGACGATGCCGCCGCGGTGTGACAGCCGCCAGGGCAGGCCTCTTGGTCCCGCCCTTCCACCTACGAAGGCTCTGCAGGGCGAACACCTCGTCCAGGAAGAGCAGGTCCATGAACACCCACCTCTCGCCCTTCGGCCTCGCCGGATCCGACAAGGCGCGCAAGCCCGTACGGCGCCCCCGGCCATGGATGAGGCGAAACCTCCCAGAGTGCCGTCGCTTGCCGGACGGGCATGCTGCTGCCTGGCCGAACCCGTGGTCGTCGCGATGATGCCGGTCACCGATCAGCGCTCGGCGCCCGTTGACATCCATCTGTGCGCCCACCATTACCGCACGTCCCGGAAGGGCCGGTCGCGCTCGTCTCGGGCACCGACGTGTTCGAGCTGGTGTGAGCCGTCAGAAGCACCTTTCCACATCCTTTTCCGGAGATCGCGTCCTCGTCCCGTCAGGTGAGGGTCCCCGGAGCGGGGACGACGGCGACCGGGCAGTGAGCGTGATGGACCAGCGCATGCGTCACCGCGCGGCTGTGCGGCACCGCCAGCCCCTCGCGCGGATGCGTGCCGACCACGACGAGGTCGACCATGCGGGACGTCGCCATCAGGGCCGCGGCGGGATTGTCCTGCACGATCATCTCGTCGACGTCCACACCGGGATGGCTCTTGCGCAGCGGGGCGTGGGCCTCGACGACGCGCCAGCGTGCGCGCTCCTCCGCGCGCTCCACGCTCGCCGCCGCTCCGGGCCCGTCCAGCGCCTCGGGGAAGGGCCACGCGTGCACGACGCTCAGCGGGACGCCCCGGGCCTCCGCGGCCCGGAACGCGTACTCCAGGGACGCGGAGTCGTCGCCGAGGCCGATCCCGACCGCGACGCCGCCGCGCCCGCTGTCGTCCTCGCCGCGCACGACCACGACCGGGCAGGCCGCGTGCCGCACCGCTCCCAGCCCCACCGAGCCCAGTACCAGCCCGGCGAACCCGCCGAGCCCGCGGTGGCCGACCACGAGTTCGAACGCCCGCTCCGACCGCTCCGCCAGCGCCCGCACGGTGCCCGCGGCGGCCGGCTCGGTACTCACGTGGACCTTCGGCCGCCGGTCGCGGGCGACGTGCTCGGCGGCGTCCAGGATTTGCCGACCAGTGCGCGACAGCGACCCGATCTCCCCCGGCGCGGCACTGAGCGGGACGTCGAACGCCCACTTCTCGACGGCGTGAACGATGTGCAGGTCGCGCCGGTGGCGGGCCGCCTCGTCCGCGGCCCATTCCACGGCTCGCATGGACGGGGCGGAGCCGTCGGCGCCCACGATGATCGGTTCGGCCATGGTCCTTCTCCTCTGACGGGTCCCGGTTCTCGGGACGGGGTTTCACGCCCGGCGCGCCGGGCTCAGTCGCGCGGCGGGACGACCACCACGGGACACGCCGAGTGGTGCAGCACGGCGTGGTTCACCCGGCCCAGCGCCATGCCGGTCGCGCCGTGCCTCCGGCGGGCCCCCACCACCAGGGCCGCATGCGCGGACGCCTCCACCAGTGCCTGGGCCGCGGTCCGATCGGAGACCATCTGGTCGACCGGCACGTCCGGGTGGCGTTCACGCATGCCGGCCAGGGCCGCCGACAGCTCCATGTCCTCCACGACCCTCGTGCGCGGCGAGGCGAAGTCCCCGCCGACCGCGTGGAGGGCGAGGATCCTCGCGCCGCGCGACGCGGCCTCGGTGAACGCCCAGTCGATCAGGTGCTCGTCGCCGGACCGGCCCGCAACACCGAGCACGATCTCGCCCGGCACCTCCGAGGGAAACGGTGCCGCACGAGGCACGACGAGCACTGGACAGCGTGCATGCGCCGCAACGTGCAGCCCCACGGAGCCGAACAGCAGCCCCTCGAATCCACCGAGCCCGCGCGATCCGACGACCACCAGCGCGGCCCCTTCGCTTTCCTTGACCAGCGCATGGCCGGCATCCCCCGGCGTCAGGTTCGTGTCGACGTCGAGCCCCGGATGGACCTTGAGGGCATACTGACGGGCCTCATCCAGGAGGTCCTCGCGCTCAGCGGTCAGGTGTGCCAGCACATCGTCCGGAATCCTGCCCCCGTTCATCAGGAAGTGCGCCCCGAGCACGAGCCGCAGCGGCAGCCGGTGGCGGACCGCTTGGTCGGCC
Source organism: Actinomadura sp. NTSP31 (assembly GCF_041951385.1). Lineage (NCBI taxonomy): Bacteria > Bacillati > Actinomycetota > Actinomycetes > Streptosporangiales > Thermomonosporaceae > Actinomadura > Actinomadura sp. NTSP31. The sequence goes on from NZ_JBGNUT010000009.1 coordinate 284,138, forward strand.
GCCCAGTCCAGAGCCCGCCACGCGTGCACCGAGCCGTCGATGCCCACGATGATCGGTTTCGTCACTGGTCATCCCCTCCCGAGGTCTGGAGCCCCCAGTGCAGACGCTAGGCCGGGCGGGCCCGCCTTTCCCCGGCCAAAGGTCCCCTTTTCGCAGGGCCAGGGTCATCCGCGGTTCCCAGGGCCCATCGGCCGGACCGCGCCCTGGAGCTGATGGGCCGCGCCCAGTTGCAGGACGCGGTGCCGATGACGCTGGGGCAAGAGCTCGCCGCGTACGCGGTCATGGTGGGCGGGTCGGTACAGCATCTGCGCCAGGCCGGCGGCGAACCCATGTGATCGAAGCCGCGACGGCCGAGCGGCACCCGAGCCGGCTACCGCGTGTCGCCGGCCGTCTCGCCCAGGGCGGCCCGCGCCGCCTCCAGCCGGGCGATCGGCACCCGGAACGGCGAGCACGAGACGTAGTCCACACCGACCTCGTGCAGGTAGCGCACCGACGCGGGATCACCCGCGTGCTCGCCGCAGACGCCGAGCCCGAGGTCCGGGCGGCGGGCGCGGCCCTCCGCCACGGCGATCTCGACCAGCCGGCCGACGCCGGCGCGGTCCAGGGTCTCGAACGGCGACACGCTGAAGATCCCCTTGTCCAGGTAAGGGGCGAAGAAGGCGCCCTCGACGTCGTCGCGGGAGAAGCCCCACGTCGTCTGCGTCAGGTCGTTGGTGCCGAAGGAGAAGAACTGCGCGGCCTCGGCGATCCGGCCGGCGGTGAGCGCGGCCCGCGGCAGCTCGATCATGGTGCCGATCGGCATGTCGAGCGGGACACCGGTCTCCGCGGCCACCTCGGCGAGGACCCGCTGGGCGTCCGCGCGGACGGCCTCCAACTCCTGGACGGCGGCGACCAGCGGGATCATGATCTCTCCGCGCGGATGCAGACCTGCCCCCGCGCATGCGGCGGCGGCCTCGGCGAACGCCCTGACTTGCATGCCGAACAGCCCGGGGACGACCAGCCCGAGCCGGACACCGCGCAGGCCGAGCATCGGGTTCTGCTCGTGCAGGCGCCGCACCGCGGCCAGCAGCCTCCGGTCGTGCTCGGACGGCTCTCCCCGGGCCTCGGCCAGCGCCACCCGCACCGACAGCTCGGTGAAATCGGGCAGGAACTCGTGCAGCGGCGGGTCGAGCAGCCGCACCGTGACCGGCAGCCCGTCCATCGCCTCCAGGATCGCGGTGAAGTCGCCGCGTTGCAGCGGCAGCAGCGCCGCCAGCGCCCGCTCGCGCTCGGCGTCGGTGCCGGCGAGGATCAGCCGCTCGACGTGGACGCGCCGCTCGCCGAGGAACATGTGCTCGGTGCGGCACAGCCCGATGCCCTGCGCCCCGAAGCGGCGTGCCCGCGCCGCGTCGTCCGGGGTGTCGGCGTTGGCGCGGACCGCCAGCCGCCGCACCGCGTCGGCCCGGGACATGATCCGGTGGACGGCCTTCACCAAGTCGCCCGCCTCGGGGCCTTCCGGGTCGAGCCCGCCCTCGAAGTACCGGACGACCGGGGACGGCACGACCGGAAGCTCCCCCAGGTACACCGCGCCGCTGGACCCGTCCACGGAGATCACGTCGCCTTCTGCCACGACCACTCCCCCGGGACCGGTGAAGCGGCGCCGCACCGTGTCGACGTCGAGGTCCTCCGCCCCGCACACGCAGGCGGTGCCCATGCCCCGCGCCACGACGGCGGCGTGCGAGGTCTTGCCGCCCCGGCTGGTCAGGATGCCCTCGGCGGCGATCATGCCGCCGAGGTCGTCGGGTGCGGTCTCGCGGCGGACCAGCACGACCCGCTCCCCGTCCCGCGCCCGCCGGACGGCCGTCTGCGAGTCGAACACCGCGACGCCGACGGCGGCGCCGGGCGAGGCCGCGATCCCGGCGGCGATCCGCCGTGCCCGCGGGCCCGCGTGGAACCGCGGGAACATCAGCCGGCCGAGCTGGTCGCCGCCGACCCTGGCGACGGCCTCGTCCATACCGATGAGCCCTTGGTCGGCGAGCTGGACGGCGATCGGGAACGCCGCCTCGGCGGTGCGCTTGCCGACGCGGGTCTGCAGCATCCACAGCTTCCCGCGCTCGATCGTGAACTCGATGTCGCACAGATCGCGGTAATGGTCCTCCAGCGTCTTCATGATCTGGAGGAGCCGGTCGTAGGAGCGCTTGTCGATGTGCTCCAACTCGTCCAAGGGAACGGTGTTGCGGATCCCGGCGACGACGTCTTCTCCCTGCGCGTTCTGCAGGTAGTCGCCGTAGACGCCGGTTCGTCCCGTCGCGGGATCGCGGGTGAACGCCACGCCCGTGCCCGAGTCCATCCCGAGATTGCCGAATACCATCGCCATGATGTTCACCGCCGTGCCGAGGTCGTCCGGAATGCGTTCCCGCCGGCGGTAGATCCGGGCGCGCTCGCCGTTCCACGAGTCGAAGACCGCACGGACCGCCATGTCGAGTTGCATACGCGGGTCCTGCGGGAACGGCGCTCCCGTCGCGCCGCGGATGATGTCCTTGAACTCCGCGGCGAGGACTTTCAGATCCCCGGTGCCGAGTTCCACGTCGCCGGTGACGCCCCGGTCGCGTTTGGCCTTGTCCAGGGCTTCCTCGAAGGGCTCTCCCGGGACGCCGAGAACCGTCTTGCCGAACATCTGGATGAGCCTGCGGTAGGAGTCCCACGCGAACCGCTCGTCCCCGGTCCGCGCGGCCAGGCCCGCGACGGAGGCGTCGTTCAGCCCGATGTTGAGGACGGTGTCCATCATTCCCGGCATCGAGAACCTCGCGCCCGAACGCACCGACACCAGCAGCGGATCGTCGGACCGTCCGAGCGTCCGCCCCGCCTGCGCCTCCAGCCCGGCGAGGTGTCCGCCGACCGCATCCCGGAGCCCCGCCGGTTCCCGGCCCTCGGCGAGGTAGACCCGGCACGCCTCCGTCGTGATCGTGAACCCGGGCGGGACGGGAAGGCCCAGGCGCGCCATCTCGGCGAGATTGGCCCCCTTGCCACCGAGCAGGTCCATCAGGTCCTTGTCGCCCTCGGCGAAGTCGTAGACGAGTTTCGGCATGGGGTCTCCTCCTGTCGCGTGCGCTTCCCCCCGACCGACGGGGACGTCCGTGGACGAGGCGCCCGGCGCACCTGCCGGGAGAAACCGCTCCAGAAGGACGCGGACTGCCGGCACGGTCCCTTGTTCGCGGGGTCGCCACCATCCTCGGCAGGCAAGCCGTTGCCCATCCAGGGCCGAACGGCCGCCTCTGCAGGGCGAAGGTCCTCTACGCCATACGGCCGTCTTTCGTCCCGCAAGACCTGCGGATCGGCAGCCGAGCCAGCCGAAGGCTCAGGGCCAGGGATCTCCAGCACGAGTCCGGCGAATCCCACCACGAGCCCAGCGAGCATCAACGGGCGGCGTGACATCGAGCCCGCGTCCCACCGTGGGCCTCATCCCGACGGGCCGCGCCGGCGGCGGGACCTTCGGCGTGCGCAGCCGGGACGAAAGCGACTGGGGCACAGCCCCGCGGCGCGGTTGAGTACGGAGTAGAGCCCTAGGCAAGGACGGTGCACCATGCAACGGATGAACGCACTGGACGCCGGGATGTTCTTCGCCGAGAACGACACGACGCCCCTACAGATCGGAACTGTCGCCGTGTTCGAGGGGCCCGCCCCTCGCTATCCGGACCTGGTGCGGCAGGTGCTGGCCAGGCTGCCCCTCGCGCCGCGCTGCTTGCAGCGCGTCCGCACCGTGCCGCTGAACATCGCGCACCCGGTATGGGTGGACGACCAGCACTTCGCCATCGAGCACCACGTTCGCCACACCGCCCTGCCCTCGCCCGGCGACGCGCACGAACTGCACGATCTGGCGGCCCGCGTCCTCGGCCGGCGCCTCGACCTCACCCGCACCCCGTGGGAGATATGGCTGGTCGACGGGCTGGAAGGCGGCCGCTGGGCGGCGATCACGAAGGTGCACCACTGCATGGTGGACGGCCTGGCCGGCATCGACCTGCTGACGGTGCTGCTCGACGCCGACGACAGGTGGTCGCCCGCGGAGCCCGGGCCCTGGACGCCGGTGCCCGAGCCCCGGTCGCGGACCCTCGTCCGCGACGCCGTGCTGGACGCCCTCGCCGGCTACGGACGGCAGGCGGTCCGGTTGTTCACCCCCATGTTTCGCGATTCGATGGCGATCGCCAAGGCCGCGCCCGCCTACGCGGCGCAGCTCGCGGGCGCCGGCGAACCCACGCTCAACGGCCCGACCGGCCCGCGCCGGCGCTGGTGCCGGGAGCATGCCGGGATGGACGAGATCGACCGGGTCCGCCGCGCCCATGGCGGATCGGTCAACGATGTCGCGCTGGCCGCGGTGACCCGCGGTTTCCGGGGCCTGCTGGCGAGCCGCGGCGTCCTCACCGAAGGTTCGGCCGTCCGCGCCATGGTGCCGGTCTCCGTCCGGACCCCCGGCGAGCGCGGACAGCTGTCGAACCGCGTGTCCGCGGTCCTGGTCGACCTGCCGTGCGGGCAGGACGACCCGGTGCGCCGCCTGCGCCTCCTGCGCGAACAGATGGACGGCGCCAAGAGCGACGGCCGGGCGGCGGGCCCGGACGCCCTGGTCAGGCTCATCGGCGGCGCGCCCGCGCTGCTGGCCGTCGCGGCGCACACCGCGCTCCGGCTGCGGCAGCCGAGGATCCAGACGATCGTCACCAATGTCCCCGGCCCGCCGTTCCCGCTGTACGCGATGGGGCACAGGATGGTGGAACTGGCCCCCTACATCCCAATCGCGGCCGGCCTGCGGATTTCGGTCGGGGTGGTGTCCTACGACGGCGGCCTGACGTTCGGCCTCACCGGCGACCACGACGCCGTCCGGGACTTGGAGGTCGTTTCAGGCGGCATCCGGGCCGGAATCGACGAACTCCTCGCGGAGCCGCCCGCGGAGATCACGGCGGCCTAGATTCCACGGCCCAGGGACCACGCTGCCCGTGAGAGGACCACGCAGCCCGTGAGTCCGCGCAGCCCGTCTCGCGGGTCTGGCGTCCTCACGGGCGTCGTGTCCCGTCACGGGCGTCGTGTCACGCCGGCGGGGCCTGCGGCGTCAGGTCGGCTCCCGGTTCGGAACCGCCCATGTCCAGCCTGAACGGCGGATACCGGTCGGTCATGAGGAAGGCGTAGCCCGCCACCCGGAGCGCCCAGCGGGCGATTCCCATGACGAAATCGAACAACCCCCGGGGGTAGCGGCCGGTGAACAGCAGCGCCACCGCGGCGATGAGGACCAGCACGCCCAGCAAGCCCGGGGTGTCCCAGCCCGAACGCTCTCCGCCCATGGCCGCTCCGGCCAGCACCGACACCACCAGGTAGTGCGGAATCGCCAGCAGCCACCACTTCACCAGCACCAGGCCCCGCGACAGCCGTTCGGGATACTCGATCGACAGCCGGGCCGGATAGTCCGGGACGTCGGCGAGCGTGAACGGCGGGTACCTATCGGTGCTCAAGGCCCCGTACCCGTAGAAGGCCACCCGCCACGCCCAGCGAAGCACGCCGGCGTTGAACTCGAACATCGCCCGGGGATAGCCGCCGGTGAACAGGATCGCGAAGAACGCGACCACGGTCACCACCGCGAAAGCGATTCCGAGAAAGAAGAGCACGATGTAGTGCGGAATCAGCAGCAGCCATTTCACCAGCCACAGCCACCGCGACAGCGGTTCCTCCAGCCGGCCTTCCACGCGGACCGGCGATGGGCGCTCGTTCATCTCGTCCTCCGATGTCGAGGCGGGCAACCGGCCAGCGGGTGCCCGCAATGGGGTCTGTTCAGCGGGGCACGAGGGCGACGGGGCAGTGCGCGTGATGGACGGCGCCGTGGCCGGTCGAACCGAGGTGCGGCGCGCTGCGGCCGCGCTCGTGCCCGCCCGCCACCAGCAGGCGGGCGTTGCGGGAAGCGTTGGTCAACGCGGAGACCGGGTGTTCGATCACAACCTCTTCGACCACGTCGACGTGCGGGTATTTGACCCGCCACGGAGCGATCACGGCCGCGACCTGCTCACGTATTCCGGCGTCGATCTTCCGGTCCTCGGGTGTGTAGCCCGCCGCGACGTAGGGCGGGTACATCAGCCACGCGTGCACCACCCGCAACCGTGCCTCGCGCAGGGCGGCGGCGTCGAAGGCGTAGCTCAGGGTGGTGTCCTCGTCCTTGGTCAGGTCGAGGCCGACGAGCACTTCTCCGCTGTCACCGGTGTCGCCCCGGACGATGATGAGCGGCACCGTCGTCCGTGCGGCCATCCGCAGGCCGGTCGAACCGAGCAGCAGGCTGGTGAAGCCGCCGTGCCCTCGGTTGCCCAGCACGAGTTCGAATCCCTTCTCCGCCTCAGGCGCCAGAGCCTCGGGCACGGGCTCGGCGACCAGCAGCGTGGTCGTCTCGAGACCGGGCCGACGTCGTTGGACTCGCTCCCTGGCGTCGTCGAGGAGGCGATGGCTCAGGTGCGCTATGCGCTCGGACGTTTCGGGCGGTGTGAACAGCGGTGACCGGTACGGCGAGCGGTCCACGGCGTGGACGATGTGCAGGGGCCGGTGACGCCGGACGGCTTCGGCCGCCGCCCAGTCGAGGGCATGGTTCGCGCACTCTGACCCGTCGATGCCGACGACGATCGGTTCGGACATGTCCCCTCCTTGGTGAGGCACCGCGGGCGCCACTGCCTCCAGCGCCGTGCAATTCCCCGAGATCCAGGCTTGCGGTCGAGGCGGCGGCGTCCCAGAGGCGAAGGTCCCTGTTCCTTATCGGCGCGGGGCGTTCACGGGGCCGACACGGCCGTCCGGCGCTGGAACGGCGCCGCGGTGATGGGGCCGTCGGCGCCGTTGCCGGGACGAAGGTCCCTACAGGCCGGTCAACATGTGGCGGACTCTGGGACGTGAGAGCGCGGCCGCGGCCGGGCGCCACGACCAAGCGGACGAACGGTCAGGAGCAGCGATGCCGGCACAGCGAGAGTTCATCGTGGTCGGAGCGGACGATTCCGCCCCGCCGAACCGAGCCATCGGCTGGGCGGCCGACGAAGCGGCGCGCACCGGCCGGGACCTGCTCATCGTGCACGTCGTCGACGCCCCCGTCCATGGTTCGGCAGAGGACACCGGTGACGGCGCCCGGTCGGTGATGGAGTCGTGGAGTTCCGTTCTGCGCGCGGGACACGAGTTCGCCCAGCGCCGGCAGCCGGGCCTGACGGTCGAGACGTCGCTCGTCCGCGCCGGCAGCGCGTCGGCGGGCTTGAAGCGGCACGCGGCCGAGGCCACCGAGGTCGTGATCGGTCATCGCGGCCGGGGCGGCTTCGCGGAGCTGCTCCTCGGCTCGACGGCGCTCCACCTCGCCGGGCACCTGCCGGTTCCGTTGATCATCGTCCGGGGGCAGGACATGGACCAGGTCGGCGAAGTCGTGGCCGGCCTGGATCTGCTCACCGATCCCGAGCCGCTGCTCGAACACGCCTTCGCCGCGGCGGAGGCCCGCGGCGCACGGCTGCGCGCGCTGCACGCCTGGCATCCCGCGCCGCTCGCCGTCGAGGCGGGAGCGGATCTGCAGGTCGTCGAGAACACCCTCCGGGACCATCTCGCCTCGGCCCTGGCACCATGGCGCGACCGCCACCCGGACGTCAAGGTCGTCGAGGACGTCGGCCTCGGCCATGCCGTCCACCGCCTGATCCTGGCCTCGGCCCACGCCGACCTGGTCGTCGTCGGTTCACACGGCCCCGCCCTCCCGCTCGGCTCGGTGGCGCACGGCGTGATCCATCACGCCGACTGCCCGGTCGCCGTCGTCCACGCCCGCGGCTGACCGCGCGGCGGTGGCCCCGATCAGCGCGAACAGCGGCACCCGCGCCTCGTCGCACCGCACGGACGGAGCCGCTCGCGCCGTGCGTCACCCGCCACCGTGATGAGCGCCTGGCCTGGCCGCCCACCCATTCGTCGCGTTCGCCGCCACAACGGACGATCAACTGCGTGAACCGATCGAACGCCGCCACCTCGACCGTGCATTCGCCCGCCAACTGCTCCTCGATACCGCGCAGTTCCTGCTTGCTCACCCCCCGGCAAGGTCCCTGGTTCGGCCCCGCGCGCCGAGCCTGGAATAGACCATCCGGTGCGGCTCTCGGAGCAGAAAGCACCGGCCCCCCTGGCGGGAGGCGAATGACCGCACCAGTAGGCATCAACGATTCGGCACCATCGGACGCAGCTATCTACGCCGGACCCTCGCCAACGGCCGACCGGTGGCGGCGGTCAACGATGTCGCCGACACCGCGACGCTCCTCCACCTGCTCACCTACGGCCCGCTCGACCGCGAGGTCGAGCGGGCCGGCTCTGCTGTCGAGATCGTCATCGAACCCACCGGCCGGTCCCGGCGCCGCCGCGCATCTGAAGGCCGGCGCCGCAAGGTCGTGCTCTCCGCCGCGGGCAAGGACGCCGACGCCGCGATCGTGGTCGGCGTCAACGAGCAGACTTGCGACCCGGGCGCCACAGCATCGTTCCAATGCCTCCTGCACGACCAACTGCGCTGACCGGTGGTGGTAGACCTGTGCTTGCCGAAAACCTCGTCCGCGCAGGTCAAGCCGCATGCCGGTACTCGTTGAGGATGCCGCCCAGACGTTGCCTTCTTCGGACGTTCAGCTGGGCGACCTGGTCGGGTTCGGTGATCGGTGAAGGCAACGGCCTCAACGGGCGGGCGTTAGCGATGCCCTGGTGAGGCCGATGCTCGTTGTAGAAGGTCACGAACTCCCGGAGGGCGTCGAGCAGGTGCCGCTGGTTCCAGATCAGAGTCCGGTCCAGGAGTTCGCGGCGGCAGGTCTGCACCCACCGTTCCATGACCGCGTTCATCCTGGGCATCCGCACCCCGGTCAGCACCGTCTGGATGCCGGCATCGGCCAGAACGGTGTCGAAGGGGTCAGGGAACTTGCCGTCCCGTGTCGCGGATCAGGAATCGTGCCCGACACCCGGCGTCCTCCAGGTCCATGGCCAGGTTCCTGGCCGCCTGTGTCACCCACGCTGCAGTCGGATGGGCGGTGGCGCCCAGAACGCGGATGCGGCGGCTGTGGTGCTCGATGACCGCCAGCACGTACATCCGCGCACCCGTGAGCGTGACGGTCTCCAGGAAGTCGCACGCCAGGAGTGCTCCAGCCTGTGAGCGCAGGAAGTCGGCCCACGTGGTCGATGCACGCTCGGTGCTGGATCGACTCCGGCGTCCTTGGATCTCCCAGACCGTGGAGGCGGCCACCTTGACGCCGAGCACCAGCAGTTCGCCGTGCACCCGCCGGTAGCCCCAGCTCGGGTTCTCCCGCACCAGGCGAAGGACGAGAACCCGGATGGAGCGGACGGTCGGTGGCCGCCCCGGACGCTTGGGTCGGCAGCGAGCGGCGTGCCGGCCAGCGATCAGGTCCCGGTGCCAGCGCAAGATCGTGTCCGGCCGCACGAGCAGCCGCATCCGAAGCAGTACACGGCGAGGCAACCGGTGCAGCAGCGCCGCGAGCAGTACTCGGTCCGGACCGGCGAACCGCACCCTCGTCCCGTCCAGTTGACGCTCCAGCACCGTGATCTGATGCCGCAGCACCAAGATCTCGGCGTCCTTCTCCCGATCGGTCATCGGAACCAAACGCAGCACCGCGAACGCGTTCGCCACGGTCAAGTAGGCCAGTCGCAACAGCACAACCGCCCATCATCGCGAGGCGAGGGCGGGTGTCGCGGCCTGATCCCGCGACAGTTCCCAACCCTGCGCCGCTACCCTCGGACATTAGGGCTCTCACCTGCACGGACGTACTTTTCGGCAAGCACAATCTCGGTCTGGCCCCGGGTTGGGTCGGTGTCGTTGCCGACTACAACCCCATGGAATGGGCGGTCGTCGCGGCCCGAGAGGCGATGGGTGCCGACACCGACTGGAGCACGGTCTGGGTACACCTGGGGCTGCTCGCAGCGGCAGCCCTCTTCATGGGCCTGTTGTCCACACGTGCCTTCCGCACCTACCGGAAGCAGGCGTGAAGCGACCGGTCCGGCCCAGTGAGAGCACGGCGGGCCTGCTGGGCATGGGCGCGGTGTCCAGGGAGGATCTGGCGGAGGGCCGACGACAGTCAGTGTGACAGGTAATGCAGATTCTGTGTCACAGCGTCGTTGTCGGCCAGGGTGGCCGGCCGAGTGCTTGGTCGGCCACCCGTTGGCCGTGCTACCGCCGTTGTCGGCGGGCGGTTCGTCCGGGCGGTCAGTGGCTGGGGGTGAGTTCGCCGCTGAGTTTGCCGTGCAGGTCGGCGCTGGGCTGGTTGAGTCCGGCGATGTCGACGGTCTTGCCGCGTTGGGCGTATTTGGTGGTGATGGCGTCCAGGGCGGCGACGGAGGAGGCGTCCCAGATGTGGGTGGCCGACAGGTCGATGACGATGTGGTCGGGGTCGCCGGCGTAGTCGAACTGGCTGACCAGGTCGCTGGAGGAGGCGAAGAACAGTTCGCCGGTGACGCGGTAGACGACGGTGGCGTGGTCGGGGTCGGTGACGGCGGTGACCTCGGCGAGGTGGGCGACGCGGCGGGCGAAGACGACCATCGCGGTGAGGGTGCCGAGTACGACGCCGATGGCCAGGTTGTGGGTGGCGACGACGGCGGCGACGGTGATGGCCATGACGGTGATCTCGCCGGCGGGCATCCGTTTGAGGGTGGCGGGGGCGATGGAGTGCCAGTCGAAGGTGCCGAACGCGACGAGGATCATGACGGCGACCAGTGCGGCCATCGGGATGTCGGACACGACCGGGCCGAGGCCGATGCACAGCACCATCAGGAACGCGCCGGCCAGGAAGGTCGACAGGCGGGTGCGGGCGCCGGACACGCGCACGTTGATCATCGTCTGGCCGATCATGGCACAGCCGCCCATGCCGCCGAACAGGCCGGTGACGATGTTGGCGATGCCCTGGCCGATGGACTCGCGGGTCTTGCTGGAGTGGGTGTCGGTGATGTCGTCGACGAGCTTGGCGGTCATCAGCGATTCCATGAGGCCGACCAGCGCCATCGCCAGGGCGTAGGGGGCGATGGTGGTGAGGGTGTCCAGGGTGAAGGGCACTACCGGGCCCTTCCCGGAAGCTTGCCGCCAGGCCTCACCCGGCTCCGCCGCAGACCCGCCGCCGGGCAGCTCGCCGGCAGCGGCACGCCGCTTGCGGTCGGCCAGCACCCAGTTCCGCAGCGTGCCCCGGCTGACCCCCAGATCCCGGGCCACCGACACATACGTCGCCGACGGAGTCGACAAGAACAACGCCACCGCGTCGGCCTTGAACTCCTCCGAGTAGTTCTCCTTCGCCATCCAGACCCTCCAGCCCGGAAACCATGATCCAGGACTCAGGGTGACCACGATTCAGGGGGAAGGCCCACAGATCGTGCTGATGGCATCCGAACAGGAGCCAGGTAGAACAAGGGTCAGTCTCACCGGAGAGCACCTCCTGCCACTGCAACCTCATCCACAGCAGCAGGCGTTCCCGACATCCCCAGTCTCACTGATAGAACAGCATCGGAGCTCCTGGTGGTCAAGATCGTCGCAAATCTCGATCTACCAGGAGCTCTTCTGTCGTCGCTCACGCCGCGCGGGACGCAACCGGCCCGTGACCTGCGGACTCAGGTTGAAATTTCCTCATTGGCCTCCTGCCAACAGCCAGAGCAGTCAACAAATCCCGCCACAGCACCCTCGCATACGCCATAGGATGATTGTTGCCATCGTGGGTAGACTACATCCGTGCCGTCTACATCAGCCGTGGTGGTCTACGAGACACTATTCAAATGTGCATTCGAATGGAAATTGCTATGCCTGTCTGACGAGGCGCGGCGGTCCACGGCCGAGGAACTGCTTTCTTCGACGGCAGCAGACGAGACTCTGGACACCATCACAGCCGCCATGCATTCAGCTGGCACATTCTTCTGGTGGCGCTACCTGGCCTATGGCAGCGACGACACATCAGATGATCTGGCAAAGGCACGCCGGGCGTTCTCTTCGCTGACGGGCGAACATCGCCAGATACTGCCGCAATGGTGGCGCTCGGATCCTTTCAAGAAACCCCAATCGACGCGTCCGCCCCCACCGGCGATAGAAGCGGAGGTCAATACCTTTCTCCTCGATGCGGTCGAGACAGTCCGTAAGACCCCCGACTCCACCGAGCAGGTAGAGATGATCCAGGCTTTCCTGGCATCAGTATTGCGGTCCGATCTCTACCCAGAAGACCGTGTCGCAACCGTGCAAGTATTGGCCATGAGTACCGAAAGCGCATACGGCGAAGGCGTCGGAGCGAGAACTCTAGTCGCCGTGCTTGAAAACCTCCGGCACAGCCTGCCCGATTCAGCTCAGTCTCCGCTGGCATACGTCCGGGTCGCCGCCCCGTTGATCGACGCCTTGAGGCTTCGTTACGAAGCGACCGGTGGCCCAGGTTTGCTAGACGAAGCGAAAGCGTTGATCGAGGCGATCGACCTCAACGCATTACCCCAACAGAGCCCGTACTGGATAGCCGCACGGCTAACCGTGGCTCGCGCCCTCGACGCCCTATCCCGACAAGTTGCGGCAGGTGACAGCCTCGATCAGGCGCTCAGCCTGTTTGACGAGATAGTAGAGAACACTCCGCCCGATGACGCCCGACATCTTTGGTGCGCAGCGAAGGTGGGCAACGTCCTGGAGTCCCGCTTCAGACTCCACCATAGTCAGGCCGACGTTGAGAGACTCATCGCCGCGCGGCGCAAGGCGCTGGCAGGTGATCGTCTCGGATCAGATGATCAATCATCATACCAACGAGACCTCGCGATCGCACTACGTCTTCGCCGGGAACATACAGAAGACGGATCTGATCTGATCGAGGAAATCAGAATGTTACGTGCCGCGCTGTCCGCCTCGGCTGACGACGCCGCGACCTTCGACCTCAATATCCACCTTTTCAACGCCCTCGCTTTCCAGGCAATGGACTCCGGTTCATCACCTGATGAGGGAATCCGCCTTGGACGGGAGATCCTTCAGAACACGTCGCAAGAGGATCCCAACAGGTCAGCACGGTTGTCGAACCTTAGCTGGCTTCTCTTTGCGCGCTTCATCACGAGCCGCTTGGATCAGGATCTTCTCGAGGCGGAGTCGCTGGCGAGGGAGGCTACGGCCGGACTTCCTCGCCATGACCCTCAGCGGTACATCCCCAAACTCACATTGTGCCTCGTCATGGCAGCGCGCACCGAGCACTTTTCAGAAGAAGAGGTCTCGCGCGACGAACTGGACTCGCTATACGAGTGGGTGTTGCTGCACGTTCCAAAGGGGTATTCCAGAATTCCCCTGCTTCTTTCGACGCTGTACGACCTCATCAGAGCCGGCCACGTTTCGCTCAGCAACCCAGCCGCGCTGGACCGCGCGCTGACGCTCGCGAAGGAGGTTGACCCTGCGCTCCGCGATGTCGGTCCCCTCGCTCTTCTCCGGCCATCCCTCTTAACCCTCCGCTTTTCTCGTAACAGTTCGGCAGAAGACGCGGAAGAGGCGTTGCGGACGAGTCGGCGATCCGTTGACGATGCACCAACACCTGCCGAGTACTCTCGCCGCCTGGCCAACTATTGCAGAGTGCTCGAAGCTCGCTTTTCCGTGTGGCGAGACAAGTCTGACTTGGACGAGCTGATAAGCGCGTGCACCGTTGGCAGGGATCGAACTGATACTCCAGACCGCATCCGGCTCGAAATCTTGGAGAGATTGGCCACTGCTCACTCGAGTCGATATCTGACCTTCGGTGACCCCAAGGATGCGTCTGAGGCGGCGCACCTCTATCGTCGAGCCTGTGAATCAACGCTCGACAAAGCTGGCCAGCACGAACGCCTGGCGAGCCTCGCCCTCGCCATATCTCGTGATCCACGCCAGTCGGCGAGCGATCTCGACGAGGGCGTCGCAGCGGCGAGGAGGGCAATCGAGCTGGCGGACGTAGCCGACGCCGATTCGACAAGAGCCCTGGACATCGCTCAGATTGTGCTCCGAACCCGGTTCGAGCGCCTGGGTACCGAGCGGGACCTATACGACGCCGTGGAACTGGGACTTGCGGCACTCGAACGCGCGCAGGAGAGAAACACCAGACAGCCTTATATCACGTCGAATCTCTGCGCCACGATGCGCTCCTATTACATCCAGACCGGCGAACTGGCCGCCCTCGACGATGCCGTCAGATATGGCCGGGAAGCCGTAGACGCGACTGAGCCGTCGGATCCTGATCGACCAGCGCGACTTTCAAATCTCGGGGCGGCACTTCGCCTTCGCTACGCGCGGACTAGATCAGGTGCAGAGCTGAACGAGGTCATCGAACTGCACCGCGAAGCGGTGCGCACGTCATCCGTCTCGGAGCCTGGATATTTGATATCAATGGGCAACTTGGCATCCGCATTGCTAACGAGGAAGCGCGAGGGGGATCTCGGGGAGGCGCTGGATAACATTTATCTCGTAATCGACCAAATCCGTCCTCGTGATGCGATCAGGCCCAACATTGTACTGGCCCTCATGGCGGCAGTCAGCGCTCCGGACATCATTAATCTGCCCGATCTCGAGAGGGCAATATCGATCGCTCGCGAAACAATTGGAACAATCGAGGAAGACCACTACTTCCGACCACTGCTTGTAAGCAACTTGTCTGGCTTGCTTGGGCATCGCTACCGACTTACCAATGTGGATGATGACTTTGTGGAGGCGCTCGACGGTTATCAGGAGGCAGCGCGCGTCGAATCAATGGCACCTGACTGGAAGATGACAATACATACGGGGCAAGCTGATCTCGCGGCGAGCCGTGCTATGTGGGAGGTCGCTGCTTCAGCATTTGCCAGCGCCACCGAACTTCTCCCGGTTTTCATATGGGCCGGGACGAGTCGACTCGCGCAGGAGCAATTCCTTTCCCGGTGGCATCATCTGGTCCCGGCCACCATAGTCTGCACGGCTTTCAGCGGCCAGCCTGAACTGGCCCTGCGGTTGGCCGAATTCGCGCGTGGTCTACTCTTCCAGCAGAGCAGTGACCTGCGTGACGACTTCTCCCCGCTCCGCGAGAGATCACCCGATCTCGCGGATCGGCTATTTGAGATACGCCAACGTCTGGATGCGTCCGTTGGTGGCGCTGTGACGGAGGCAGGCTCGATCACCGTCGCAGACTCGGCACTTTCTCATGCCCGGCTGAAGCTGTTCCGTGAGTGGAATTCTCTGCTGGAGCAGGTCCGTTCACGACCAGGGTCGGAGGATTTTCTAAGACCTCCAACCATCGACGAACTAGTGCCGGCGGCGCGCAATGGTCCGGTGATCGTCCTTGCATCCAGCGACTACGGATCCGTCGCTTTGATCGTCACCAACAATGGCGTCCGTCTGGTGAGGTTGCCACAATTATCGAGGGACGATGCAGTCGAGCGGGTCTTCGCTTTGCATAGGTCCACCGCGTTGTTGCACGCCGGGTCGAGCGACAATGAAGTTCGGGCCGAGGCGAAAGCTCAGCGTGTCCTTCGTGCCACGCTCACCTGGATGTGGGAGAGCGCGGTCCAACCTATACTCGCCGATCTCAAGACCCAGGACTATGCGGGTCGGAAGCGACGGATATGGTGGTGCCCGATCGGGATGCTCGCCTTTCTTCCCTGGCATGCCGCCGGCACCTTTGACTCCGGTGAGTCAGAAAGCATTTTGAACACTGCGATAAGTTCCTACACGCCAACCCTAAAGTCTTTGGCGCGGTCGGCTGATGAAATCCAGGATCCCGAAGCAGATACGGCCTTAATCGTGGCCATGCCAAAAACTCCCCGCATGGGCGATCTGCCGTCCGCCACCCATGAAGCTGAGAGTGTCGGCAACTTGGTGCCTGGGTCAGAAATCGTTAGCTCAGATCGGGCAACCAGGAATCGGGTAATCGACGGGCTTCGGCACCACAGTTACGCACACTTTGCGTGCCATGCGGAACAGGATCCCTTGAATCCCTTCGCAAGCAAGCTCATTCTGGTCGATGGAACGCTGGACCTCTCAGCGCTTGCCGACATGAGGTTGCCAAATTCCCGGCTCGCTTATCTGTCATGCTGCAATACGCTTGTCGGAGGCTTCTTGCTCTCCGACGAATCCGTCCACCTCGCATCCGCCTTTCAGGTGGCCGGATACCAGCACGTCGTCGCCACGCTGTGGCCGGTCATGGATGCCGTCGCGGCTGACGTGGCCGAGCTGTTCTATCGAGCTATGCTGGGAAATCAGGCCGATGGCAACGTAGGCCACGATCCAGCGCTGTCGCTCCACACCGCGGTCGAGACTCTCCGTCGACGCTATCCGCAACATCCGCTTTACTGGGCCGCGCATGTTCACACCGGTCCCTAAAGATGCCCTTCGTGCCCGGTGCATGCTCAATTGTTCTAGCTGACCGTCTTTCGCTAAGGCTCATTGCCCCCGAACTGGAGAACCTCATGGAGAACGAGGAGAAGCCGCCGCCACAACCCAAGGAAGAGCCTCTCTCGTATGACGAACACACCTCGGCAGAATACGCCCTCAGCGCGGCAGCATCATTTCAGATGTTGACAGCTCGTGGCGGGTTCCACTTTGTCGGACCTTGTCCACGCTGTAAGCATTCGATGGAGTTCCCGTATTTTCGCCAGTCGTACCGTGGCACACGAGGGGTCAGGAGTCGGGCAGACGACTCCAGCCCTAACGAGAGCACCGTTCACATGCTCTGCACCTGTATGGCTGATCACGTCGGGAGACCGAGCGGCGAGGTCGGTTGTGGCGTCTACTGGAATCTCACGATCGGGCCTAGCGCGACATGACGTTCGAGATCCGGCCCGGCCCCCATGCCGGAGTCGCCGACCGTGTAGCGGGCCACCGACGATACGAGTGGTACCGCGAAGAACTTCCCCGCGTCCGCGGCATGGCCCTGGCCTGGCGCAACGGGATCTCCGCATTGCTGGCCGGCCTCCTCAGCTTCAGCTTGATTAAGGGCCGCTCTGACGTCGGCCAGCTGCGGACACCATTCGATGCGATTGTAGGCGTCCTGCTGCTCGGCGCGCTGCTGACGGGGACAGCGGCTGCTCTTTTGCTGTTGCGCGCTGCACACGGTCCCCCGCGGCCGCTTACTGTGTCCAGCTCGCGACGGAGACAGGCGAGTTTCGTCACTGAGGAACACGCTGAGACTCTCGCTTCCCTCCGCGCGCTGCGAGTCGGTCTGGTGGGTGCTCTTCTATCGGCCGGGTTGCTCTGCGCTGCTGTCGCTGTCACCTGGTACGGCCCACAGAAGGAGACGCCTTCGGTTCGGCTTTCCACGACTCACCAGACGTACTGCGGTAAGGTAGTTGAGATCGCGTCTGGACGCCTGACGATCGAAACCGCTAGCGGCAAGCAGGCTATCAACCTTCAGGACATAGCGGGAATTCAGCCAGTTATGGCATGCCCTTCGTAAGCACTCCATCGATCAAGCCCAACGGGTGCCCCTGGGCTAAAACCTTCGGGCTCAGCGTCGATTCACGCCACCGCGCGGAAGGCTCCCGGCCGCAAAAACATTTCGGCGGACAGCATCCAGAGCCCTAGTACGACGACCGGGTTTCGCTAGATGAGCTGCGGGGTGTGCGTGCGGGGCGGTCGGCGGTGCTAGCGGGAGATGGCTCGGTGGCGGTCCCGCTAGTTCCGCCAGTGAGCTGATTCCTTCCTCATCGGTCCTGGTGATGGAGGGTGAGGATGGCCTGCACGACGGCGGTTAGGCGGCTGGGTGAGCAGCGGGCCTTCCGCAAGATGTGCCATCCCTTGAGCGCAGCGGCGCCTCGCTCGCCCAGCGCGCGGACCTTGGCGTGGTGCCGGTTGAACAGCTTCTTGCGTTTCCCCAGCTGGCGATGCTTCTTGCGCTTGTAGGGGGTATCGACCGCGCCGCCGGCGCCGACGTACCGGGCCTTCCCCCTGAATCGTGGTCACCCTGAGTCCTGGATCATGGTGTCCGGGCTGGAGGGTCTGGATGGCCAAGGAGAACTACTCGGAGGAGTTCAAGGCCGACGCGGTGGCGTTGTTCTTGTCGACTCCGTCGGCGACGTATGTGTCGGTGGCCCGGGATCTGGGGGTCAGCCGGGGCACGCTGCGGAACTGGGTGCTGGCCGACCGCAAGCGGCGTGCCGCTGCCGGCGAGCTGCCCGGCGGCGGGCCTGCGGCGGAGCCGGGTGAGGCCTGGCAGCAAGCTCCCGGGAAGGGCCCGGTAGGTTTCGACGACGTGGTTGAAGCAGAGAACAGGCAGCTCAGAGCCCGGATTCGGGAGTTGGAGGCCGAGCGGGACATCCTGCGCCGGGCGGCCAAGTATTTCGCGGGCGAGACGAACTGGTGAGCCGTTTCCAGTTCGTTGACGACCACCGCGAGCTGTTCAGCATCAAGCGGCTGTGTCATGTCCTTCAAGTGTCGCGGTCGGGCTACTACCGGTGGCGGGATGCGGCTGCCGCCCGGGCTGAGCGGCGGGCCGCCGATGCGGCGCTAGCCGAGCAGATCCGGCGTATCCACGCCGCCCATGACGGTGTCTACGGATCACCACGCATCACCGCTGAACTGCGCGACCAGGGACGCAAGGTCAACCACAAGCGCATCGAGCGGGTGATGCGCGCCTTCGGCATCCTCGGGGTGCACCTGCGCCGCAGGGTCCGCACCACCGTGCCCGCGCCCTCGCATCAGAAGGTGCCCGACCTAATCCGCCGCAACTTCACCGCACCGGCCCCGGGCATGAAGTACGTCGGCGACATCACCTATCTGCCGGTCGGCGACGGCAAGTTCCTCTACCTGGCGACCGTGATCGACCTGTGCTCGCGCCGCCTGGCGGGCTGGTCCATCGCCGATCACATGCGCACCGAGCTGGTGGTGGATGCACTGGAGGCCGCGGCCCGCACCCGCGGTGGCCGGCTGGACGGCGCGATCTTCCACTCCGATCACGGCGCGCAATACGGCTCGGCCGACTTCGCCGCCGCCTGCGCCCGGCTGGGGGTCACCCAGTCGATGGGCACGGTGGGCACCAGCGCCGACAACGCAGCGGCCGAGGCGTTCAATGCCTCCCTCAAACGCGAGACGCTCCAAGGCCGCAAAGGCCGGAACGGCCCCAGGCAAGCCCGGCTGGCGGTGTTCAGATGGGCGACCCTCTACAACACCACCCGCCGCCACTCGGCTCTGGGCCAGATGAGTCCGATCACCTACGAACAGCAGTCACATAAGGTGGCGCAAGCCGCATAGCAACCGGTGTCCACGGTTCGGGGGGAAGACCCACCCTTTGTCGGCGTAGCAGGCGATCGCCCGGTCCGTCAGAGCGTCGATGATGCCGTGCTCGCGGGCGGCGGTCAGATCGTGGGTGGACCCCGGTAGGGTCGGCGACGCCCAGATCAGTTCGCCGTGCGGATCGGTGAGGAACTGGACGTTGACGCCATGGCGGCGGTGTTTGCCCGAGTAGTACAGCCGGTCGTTCTGGCCCGACAGTCGGTCGGTGGCCACCAACGTGCCGCCCAGGATGACGTACGCCTTGCCCTGTGCGATCCGCATGGCTTGCCGCAGATCGGGAGCCAGGTCGGCGAGCAGTCCGATCACCTCGGTGACGTAGCGGTGCGCGGTCGCGGCACCGACACCGAGCGCCGCCGCCAGGTCGGCGAAGGTCTCGTTGCGGCGCAGGTGCACCAGAACAAGCAGCGCCTGGCGGCCTGGCGGCAACCGCCGCCACCGCGACCCGACCCGGCGCCGATGCCTGCGGATCAGATCGGCCACGAACCTTGCGCTTGCCGAAAACTCCATCCATCCTGGTCAGGAAGGGGCGCCGATGAGCAGTTTACAAGATCGCCAACTGTGCATGTCGGCTCGTTGTCGGCTCGGCGGTTCCGAACCGGATCGGCACGCGGCGGCACCGTGCGGTACGAGAATCGGGCTCGATGGGGACGGATCGACACAGGCCGGCACCGAGCAGGCCGCTCCGATACGGCAGTTTCGGACTTTTAATCCGCAGGGGGTCGGACGTCGACGTCCGCACTCCCCCGACGTAGTCTCGCCGTCTCGGCAGACGACCTGTGTAGCAGACAAACTCCATCGACACGGTTACGACGATCCAGCCTCCGTCGCTCAGCAGGCCCACAGAACGATCTTGTTCGCAAGATGCCCCTCTCGAGTTCAAGGGAAGCCGCGGGGAGCCAATCGGGGAGCCACCGTGGTCAGACTTCCCCAGACCCACCGCGACTCCCCCAGGGCGTTTCTGCAGGTGAGAGGCTCCCCGATCGACTTCCACCGACCTTGATCGACTGGTCTACTGTGCCTGGGGGTCAAGGGGTCGTGGGTTCAAATCCCGCCGTCCCGACAGAGAAGTACCAGCTCAGAGGCCGTTTCCTCCACCCGGAGGACCGGCCTCTTGATCGTTTGTTAGCCGTTCGTTAGTGAACCCCGCCGCCCCTGGCGGCACTCACCCGGTTCACACAGAACCAGAAGAACCGGCACCGCCCCGCTCCAGCCCACCGGATGTTCACACGTCCGGTCCCACCGCTCCCCCATGATCGTCATTCGATCCGGAGCACCATCGACCACCAACGCCGGTGGCCGGGCCGCAGCACCGTCAGCCACAAGCGACGAGCCAACGCCCCGCCGCGAGTAGTAGGTTCATCCGCCACCAGCCTCAGCGGCGCATCCAGCCGGGTCCAGGCCGCCGACAGTCACCCCTCCGCGAGCTTCGGAGACATCCAGCCTGGCCGCTCCCAAGATTCCCCCTGCTTCCAAAAGCCCTCCACGGGCAGCCGCCCCGACCGGAAGCAGCCGGGGCGGCGGCCATCAGAAGAAGCGAACGCTCCTATCGGTCTTCCTCAGCATCGAGTAGGGCTCGAGGAGCTGCGGTGGGAACTCGGTAACAGGTACCGATGCGAATGACCTTGCAGGGGAAGTCGCCGTGTTTTGCGAGGTGGTAAGCGTACGTTCGGGAGAGACCGAGCGCACGGGCGGCCGTGGTGATGTCGACTACCGTCGGCAACTCGACGAGGTCGGCGTATTTCATGGTCTGCATGAGCGCAGCCTCCATGTCTTGGTTCATGCAGAGCAACTACCGATGGGCGGAGGCAGGCAACCCCGCGCGAGAGCACGCCGTGCAGCAGGCCATCAGCCGGCACCTGTGGGAGGCGGTGACATGCCTAGCGAGCTAGGACAGGTCCATCCAACCGTACGTCTCCCCCACCAAGGTGGACTGGTCGATGTAGACGAGAACATGGTCCCGCTGGTCCAGAGCCTTTGGGCCATGGGGCTCAAGACCGAGGGCTGCTGCCAGGACTTCGGCGAGTCGATCGCCGTCAACGGCCACCGCTCGGACACATCGGCGAAGGACCGCAAGCGGCACGCCGACTTCTACCGGGGCTACGCCTGGCTCAAGCTCCCCGAAGCCGACACACTCCACCTCATCGCGATCCTCGGCAAGGACTCCGTGTTCGGCGAGCGCGTACGGCGATGGACCCACCCCGACGCGTGGCAAGCCATCACCCACGTCTTTCCCACCGATACCGGCGACGCGCTACGCGCCAACGCCGGCCAGATCACCTTCCCCAACAACCACCTCGACACTTTGGTCCAGGTCCTTCAGGGAGTGAAACGCCGACTGTAGGAAGTCCGACAACGGTGCCCCAGGGGTATAGCAAGGCCACGTCATTGACGAAACTCGCGGCCCAAGAACTGGGTTCGCTTATTCCTTCCCGTTCTCCAGATCACGGCGCCGTGCTCGGCGCCGCCTTGTGGGCGTACAGACGCTTGGCGGATTGGTATGGCGAAGACTGCCGGGGTCGCCTCCGGCCGCCTGCCAGGCTGCGCCGTTACAGGGCGCGGTATCGGTGTGGAGCCTCGTCGCGGTGCACCGCTTAGACGATTTCAGTCTCTACACCGGGTATGAACGGGTCGGCGTGACGCAGGATGATTCGACGGGAATCCTGAGTCGAAGTGGCCGGAGTGTCATTGTCAACGAGGATCAACTGGAAGGGATGGCCCGCCTCGCCGCACTCCTGATGGAAGCGGAGAAGATAGTTGATGATCCGATTCGCGAAGTCACGGTCAGTCGCGTTCTTGCCGAGATTCTTGCGCGGCGAATCGATGATGAGCATGTCCGGAATGTAGGTTGCGCCGGTACGCACGGCAACCGCGATGAGCGCAAGGTGGTAGGCGATGTTGACGGCGACGCGAATTCCGGCGCCCATGGCGTTGAACTGTTCACCCTCGACAACGGGTAGATAAGTATCGAAGTCGATCCGGGCGTTCCGTTTGAACCATGGCGGTTTGAATTCACGGATGATCTCCAAGAATTCGTCGTTCAACTCGTAGAGCAGGCCGCGCTTGGAGGAGATGAGGTCTTTGGCGTCCTGGAGGGCCGCCTGAGCGCGTCGCTTTTCCGCGTTGAGTTGAGTGATCGAGTCACCGAGGATCTTGAGTCGGTCGTAGTGCTCAAGTAGTCGGCGAATCCATTTGATCTGCTCGGTGAGTCGGGCTTGTTCGATGATGGCCTGCGTAAGGGGATCGTCGGTGCCGGCTGTGCCTGGGTCGGTTGAGCCGGGTCGGCTGCGGTCGGGTGTCAGACACAGACCGCAGGCACCTTTTCGGTTGCGGCGATGCCACAGGTCGGCCGAACAGGTGGGGCAGGCCTTGGGGATGGGGGGACGCTGTGGCCCGTCGCCGCCGGGAGGTGCGGTGGCGGCCGCCCCCTGGCCTGCCCCAGAGCTCACCCCCAGGTTGTCAAGCAGGGACCGCACGACGGCGAGCCTGTCCACCGCGACGCGCAGATCCCGGCGCAGGGTCGTCTCGGTCATCGATCCTTCGGCGAGGAACGCGCTGATCCGGCCGTGCTCGGCGCGCGCGACGTCGAACTTTCGAGTGATCTCCCGCAGGGCTGCCTTGCGTTCCTCGACCTGGTCGTTGGTGATTCCCAGGACCGTTTCGAAGACCCTGTGGCGTTTGGCATTGGCGGACCGGTGCCGCATGACCTGGTGGTCGCTTTCCTCCTGCATGAGATAGGGCACAGTAAGGTAGTCGGCCATGTCCACTCGGTCCTTGTCCGCAGCAACCGAAAGGTCGGCGAACACCTTGGCCATTCCCAGCTGTTCGAAGATCCAGGCTGCCGGGGTGGGACCGGCGGCGCCACGGGTGTCCAGCCGGGTCACGAAGTTGTTGCCCTGCCGGACCTCGATCAAGTGCGTGTTGTTGGTCAGGCTCCGGGTGAGCTGGTAGGTGAGTGGTCCGAGTTCGACTGCGGTCCGGACGGCGGCGACGTGCTCCTTGGTGGCCCGACGGAAGGGGTATGTCACGCCCAGCGGATAGAGGGCAGTCTGCAGCAGAGAGGTCTTCCCTCCGCCGGCCGGTCCTGTGATCAAGACAAGGTTCTTGCCTTGAAAGTCGCGCGCATGCCTCCTACCCGGATTTGTTATGATCTCACTTCCTAGAATCTTGATATGGGGATTCATCCGTCCTCCAGCAGGGGATCGCGAGGGGCTGCTCCAGATCCTTGCCAGCCAGATCCTTGCCAGCAGGGGCCGCCAGTTGGCTGAATTTCCGGACGATCTGTTGCGGCTTGGCTGAATAATTAACAAAGGCCGTGTTGGCTGACTGCGGCGCGACAACTGCAGCGGATCCGGGTGGCTCGGCTTGGAGGGCCAACTCGTGATCGCCCCTGTGTCAGGTGCGACGGTTTCGCGCTCTGGTACGGACCTGAAGGCACTGAGCTGATTCCATCCTCATTGGTCCTGGTGATGGATGGTGAGGATGGCCCGCACGATGGCGGATAGGCGGCTGGGTGAGCAGCGGGCCTTCCGCAAGATGTGCCAGCCCTTGAGAGCAGCGGC
>NZ_JBGNUT010000010.1:0-173626 GCF_041951385.1 Actinomadura sp. NTSP31
GTGTGGGAAAAGGCGTAGCCGCCGTTGAGGGGATAGGTCTGCCCCGTCACCCAGCCGGCCTGCGGACCGGTCAGGAAGGCCACCAGGGCGGCGGCCTCGCTCGGCCTGCCGGTGCGGCGCACGACGTACCGGCCGAGGGCCCGGGCGCGTTCGGGATCGTCGGCCGGAGCGTCCTCGGGCCCGATCGTCCCGAGGGACACGCAGTTGACGGTGACACCGTGGCGGCCGACCTCGCGGGCGACCGCCCGGCTGAACCCCGCGGCGCCCGCCTTGGCCGCCGAGTAGGCCGCCAGGGTCGGCTCTCCCACCCGCCCGGCATCGGAGATCAGGGTCACGACACGGCCCCATGACGCGTCGATCATGCCGGGCAGGAACGCCCGCACGGCATGCATCACCCCGTACAGGTTCACCCGCAGGAAGCCCTCCCAATCGGCCGGCGCCGTCTCGACGAACGGCGTGAGGTCGTCCCTCGTCATGCCCGACGTCCGGCCGGCGTTGCCGGCGTTGTTGACCAGGATGCCGACCGGGCCGGACGTCTCCGCCGCATGCCGGACCGCCGCCCAGTCCGTGACGTCGAACGCCGCCGCGGTCGCCGTGCCGCCGTCGCCCGCGATCTCGGCGGCCACCCGTTCGGCCCGCTCGGGGGAGAGGTCGTTGACGACGACGTGGGCGCCCCGGCGGGCGAGCTCCGATGCGATGGCCCGGCCCACGCCCTGGCCCGCGCCGGTCACCAACGCGCGCCGGTCGGCATGCGTGCGTTCTCTCGTCATCCGGCCCTCCTGGGGATCGCTGACATGCGCCGGCCGCCGGTCGATCAGGGGACCTCGATGACGACGGCGCCGCCCTGGCCGCCGCCGGCGCACATGGTCGCCAGGCCGAATCCGCCGCCGCGCCGGCGCAGCTCGTGGACGAGCGTGGTCACCATGCGCGCGCCCGTCGCGGCGATCGGGTGGCCGAGGCTGCAGCCGCTGCCGTGGACGTTGACCCGCTCCTCGTCGAGGCCGAGCACCTCGCAGGCCGCCACCGGGACGGACGCGAACGCCTCGTTGATCTCCCACAGGTCGATCTCGGAGGCCCGCAGCCCGGCCCGTTCGAGGACCTTGGTCGCGGCGTCGATCGCGCCGACGCCGGTGTACGCGGGCTGGACCCCGACCGCCGTCCAGGCGCGGACGACCGCGAGCTCCGGCAGGCCCTCCGCGCGCGCGAGGTCGTCGGCGACGATCGCCAGAGCGGCCGCGCCGTCGTTCATCCCGCTGGCGCTCCCCGCGGTGATCGAGAAGCCGTCGATCTCCGGGTGCAGCGGCGCGAGCGACGCGAGCTTCTCGGCCGAGGTGGTGGAGCGGGGGTGCTCGTCCGCCGCGAACTCCACCACGGAGCCGTCCCGGCGGGTCACCTTGATGGGGACGATCTCGTCGGCGAACGCGCCCGACCCGGTGGCGGCGACGGCCCGGCGATGCGAGCGCAGCGCCCAGGCGTCCATCTGCTCGCGGGTGAGCCCGTACCGCTGGGCGACGTTCCAGCCGACGCTCAGCGACACGTCGTCCGTGGCCTCGTCGGTGTGCGGGAACGTCGGGGCGATGCGCTGCTCGGAGCCGTCGCTCCCCGGGATCCGCCAGGTCAGGGACGGGCCGGTGGAGCTCGATTGGACACCGCCGGCCACGACGGCGCGGTCCATGCCCGCCCGGATGCTCGCCGCCGCCAGGCCGATCGCGGCGAGGCCGCTGGCGCAGTGCCGCTGCACCGCGACGCCGGGCACATGGGTCATTCCCGCGGCGACCGCGGCGTAGCGGGCCAGGTCGCCGCCGCCGTACATCACCTCGCCGAAGGCGACGTCGTCGAACCGGCCCGGCGCGAGCCCGGACCGGCGCACGGCCTCCCGCAGGACATGGGTCGCCAGGTCCTCCGCGGGCGTCTCCGAGAGGGTCCCCTTGAAGGCGGTGCCGATGGGCGTCCGCACGGCACTGACGATCACGGCTTCGGGCACGGGACCACCTCACTGTCACGTTCGGTCCCGGCGGCGAAGGGCACCGCCGGAGCGATGATGGGTCCAATCTAATTCTAAAGACCTAAACATGTCGAACTTTAATATCAAAGTGCCGCGCCACGCGATCCGGCGGCCCGGTCTGCCGTACGGTGAGTGGGCCCGGCCCCCGCCCGGGGACACGCCTTCGAGAGAGCGGGAGACGAGAGTGCCCAGGCAAGCGGAGGGCAGGAGCCCGGCCGGCCGGCCGGGCGCCCGGCCGGCGACCAGCGTCGACGTCGCCAAGCTCGCCGGAGTCTCCCGGGCGACGGTGAGCCACGTGCTGAACGGCCAGGTCGAGCGGTTCAACACCGACACCGTCGAGCGCGTCCGCCGCGCCGCCGCCGCGCTCGGCTACGTCCGGTCCGCGGCGGGGCGGGCCCTGGCGCTGGGCCGGAGCGACTTCATCGTCGTGGTCGTCCCGAACGTGACCTTCATCCGCCTCCAGGACGTCGTCGAGACGCTCTCCGTCGACATCGAGAAGCTCGGCTTCACCGCGGTCGTCCACTTCAGCGTGCCCCGGCCGGAGGGGACGGGGACCGACCGGCTGCGGCACCTGCTCGAGACCCTCCGGCCCGCGGGGGTGCTCAACCTCGGCGGGCTCACCCGGGCGGACCTGGAGTTCGCCCGGCAGGCGGGCTGCCCGGTGCTCCCGCCGGAGACGCCGCCCTTCGACGTGAACAAGTGGCTCGGCTTCCTCCAGGCCGACCATCTCCGCTCTCGCGGATACACGCAGATCGCCTACGCCTTCCTGGCGGACGAACGCGATGACTCGTACGCGCGTGCGCGCGCGGCGAGCGTCGCCGAGTTCTGCGCGGCCGAAGGCATGGCTCCCTCCGTCGACCTCCACGTGCCCATCGAGCCCGAGGGGGCGCAGCGAGCGCTGAAGGCCCTCCTCGAGGTGCGCCGGCCGCCGTTCGGGGTCGCCTGCTACAACGACAAGGTGGCGCTCGCCCTGCTGTTCGCCGCCCGCCGGCTCGGGCTCGCGGTACCGGGCGACGTGGGGGTGATCGGCCTGGAGGGCGCCGACGTCGGGCAGGTGGTGTCGCCCCGGCTGACGACGGTCCGGAGCGACGTCCCCGCCGCGATGCGGCCCTTCCGGTACGCGCTCGCACAGGCCTACGGAGGACCGGCATCGCCGGAGGACGGGCCGGTGCTCGAGAAGGAGGCGTTCGCGGTGCTGCTCGGAGAGACGACCTAGCGCCGGCCCGGCAGCGCCGGATCACTGGGCGTCACCGACCGCGGGAACTGTTGACGCGCGTCAACGCGGCTTCTTAGTCTGAGCACGCCGACCAATGCCCTCGGGGACATCCGGCCCCGGGGGAGGGCGCTGCGAGGAGGTTGGCCGATGGGGCCGAGCGGGCGTGTCGATGTGGTGGTGATCGGGTCCGGCATGAGCGGACTCGCCTCCGCGGTCGTGTCGGCGAAGGCCGGGGCCCGCGTCCTGCTCCTCGACCAGGACGTTCCCGTCAGACGCAGGCTGATCTCCTCCCGCGCCGACCGTTCGCGCGAGGCGCTGCGGGCCGGTCTCTGGCGGGCCGTGCACGCGGCCGGGGTCCAGGTGCAGGTGCACTGCCGCGCCCACGAACTCGTGATGGACGGCGGGAAGGTGAGCGGGGTCGGGTACGCGATGCTGCCGTCCCGGGGCGCCGCCTCCACGGGCTACCGCCTGCTGCGGAGGATGAACGCCCGGGTGCCGGAGCGCTTCGGGTCCGTCCTCGACAGGGCCGCCGACTCGGTATGGCGGTCGGCGTTCGACGTCGGCGAGGTCGGCTGCCTCCGGGTCGTCCTCGCCATGGACCCGCGCCACTGGGAGTTCGTCGGTCCCGCGGCGTGGGCGGCGGCGCGCGGCCTCGACGCCGGGGCGCCGGCCCAGCCCGAGAACCTTCGCCGGCTGCGCGCGATCGGGCCGGCGGACGGCGGCGGCCGGCGCACTCCCGAACTGGCCGTCCGCGAATGGTGCGCGTCCCGTGACGCGGCGGCCTCCGCCTCGCTGCTGGAGGAGCTGTCCGTCGACAAGACGACCGGAGCCGTCGTGGTGAGCGAGGGGTGGCGCGTCCGGGGCCTCTACACGGCCGCGCACGTCGACGACGCCGAGGTGATCCACAGCTTCGCGCCCGCCGCGCTGGCGGGGGACGGCGCCGCCCTCCGGCGGGCGGCCTGAGCGCCGGTCCCGGTCACCGGCCGCGGTACCGCGGCGCCCTTTTCTCCTGGAAGGCGGCGATGCCCTCGTGCAGGTCCGAGGTCGTGAGGGTGATCGGCTGGGCGAGCGCCTCCCACTGCAGGGACGCCTCCAGGCCGACCGCCGACCGCTCCAGGCCGTTCTTGGTCAGCCGGGTGGCGATCGGGGCCGCTTCGGCGATGCGCGCGGCGACCGCGAGCGAGTGCTCCAGCCCGTCGTCGGCGACGTCGTTCACGAGCCCCCAGTCCAGCGCCTGGTCCGGGGGGACCTCGCGCCCGGTGTAGAGCATGTCGCGGGCGCGGGTGATCCCGATCGCCTCGGGCAGCAGCCAGGTCGCCGCCATCCCGCCGTGGGTCCCGCGGAAGACGAACGGGGTGCTGAACCGCGCGTCCGGCCCGGCGAACCGCAGGTCGCAGGCCAGGGCCAGGCAGACGCCCGCGCCCACGGCCGGCCCGTTGACGGCGGCGACGACGGGGAACGGGAGGTCGCGCGGCCGCAGCCAGCTCCGGTAGAAGGGCAGCATGCGCTCGCGCAGCCGGTCGATGGTGACGTCCTCGGCCTCGTCCCGGGTGAGCCAGGACAGGTCGGCGCCGGAGGAGAAGCAACCGCCCTGCCCCGTCACGACGAGGACGCGGGTCTCCCGGTCGGCGGCGACCGCGTCGATGGCCCGGTCCCAGTCCCGGGTCATCTCCTCGGTCATCGCGTTGCGCACGCCCGGCCGGTTGAGCGTGATCATGCGCACGCCCGGTCCCGGCTCGGTGAGCAGTACCGCGTCGCTGGAGTCGGCCGCCACCCGTCGATCCCTTCTGCCGCCAGAGCGGACACGTTACCGGAGGCCCGGCCGGACGCAGGTGAGGTCCTACCAGGTGATGAGGGGGGCGCCGGCGTCCGCCTCCGCCGCGGCGGCCGGCTCCTCCCGGTCGGCGGCGGCGCGGCCGCCCGGGGCGCCGGCGGGGCCGGCGGGGGGCGAGCCGGGTGCCAGCGGCCATAGCTGCTCGATCACCTCGCGCAGGATGTCCCGGCGCAGCGAGTAGAAGTAGTTGCGGCCCCGCTTGTGCACCTCGATCAGCCCGGCCTGGGTGAGGATCTTGGTGTGGTAGGAGATCGTGGGCTTGGAGACGGGGAGGGTGTCCTCCAGGACGCTGCAGGGGAACTCCTCCTCCTGCGCCACCTGCTGGATGATGCTCCACCGGATTGGATCGGCCAGCGCTTTGAAGATCTCCGTCGGGGCGATCGGCTCGCGAGGCATCACACCTTCTCCTTGCTCTGCACGGTTCTAGCATTCGCCAACCATGAATGTAGTCGACGGCGACGGTGCTGCCGCGCACGTGCCGGGGCCGCGGCACTATTATTCGATAGATTGACAACCTTTTCAATGTCGTGTTCAGTGAGGTCGTGTCCCGAGCGGCGGTCCACCCGCGCCCCGTCGTGATCCCCGGGGCGCGGGAGGCGTGCGCCGCCGGTCGCCCTGAGGACGATGT
Source organism: Actinomadura sp. NTSP31 (assembly GCF_041951385.1). Taxonomy (NCBI): domain Bacteria; kingdom Bacillati; phylum Actinomycetota; class Actinomycetes; order Streptosporangiales; family Thermomonosporaceae; genus Actinomadura; species Actinomadura sp. NTSP31. The sequence continues at coordinate 5,684 of NZ_JBGNUT010000010.1, forward strand.
GAGAGGGAGTCTCGATGGAACTGGCGCTCTCGCCCGATCAGAAGCTCTTCCGGACCTCGGCCAGAGGGCTCCTGGAGGAGGAGCACTCCCTGGACCGCGTCCGGGAGATGAAGGACGGCGAGCCCCGCTGGAGCCGGGCATGGTGGCGCAGGGGAGCGGAACTCGGCTGGGCGGCGGCGCTGGTCCCCGAGGAGCTCGGGGGCGGCAGCGTGTCCGGCGAGGGAGTGCGCGACCTGGCCCTCCTGGCGGAGGAACTGGGCGCCGACGTCGCCCCCGGGCCGCTCATCCCGGTCAACGTCGTGCTCGCCGGTCTGGTCGAGGCGCACGGGCAGGGGCCCGATCACACCGCCGAGATCGAGGCGCTGGCGGCGGGGGAGAGCATCGCGACCTGGGCGGTCTACGGGCCCGGCCGGGAATGGTCGCCGTCGGAACCGGACGTCACCGCGACGCCCGTGGACGGCGGCTTCGTCCTCGAAGGGGCCAAGGACCGGGTCCAGGACGCCGAACAGGCCGACCTTCTGCTTGTCACCGCCGCGACTCCGGACGGCGTCGCGCAGTTCCTCGTCCCCGCCGAGACCGACGGCGTGTCGATCGCTCCGCAGTGGACGGTCGACCTGTCCCGATCGTTCGGCGAAGTCCGGTTCGACGGCGTGCGCGTCGGCGCCGGCGCCCTGGTCGGCGAGCCGGGGGCCGAGCGGGTCGTCGAGCGGCAGCTCCAGATCGCCGTGGTGATCCAGTGCGCGGAGGTCACCGCCGTTCTGGACCGGGCGTTCGGCATGACCGTGCGGTGGGCCTTCGACCGGCACTCGTTCGGCCGTCCGCTGGCGTCCTACCAGGCGCTCAAGCACCGGTTCGCCGACATGCGCACCTGGCTGGAGGCGTGTCACGCCACGACGCAGGCCGCGGCCGCCGCCGTCCAGGCGGGCGGGCCCGATGCGGCCCGGTCGGTCAGCGTGGCCAAGTCCTTCGTGGGGCAACGATCGCTGCCGATGCTCCAGGAGTGCGTGCAGTTGCACGGCGGACTCGGGGTGACCTGGGAGCACGACCTGCACCTGTTCCTGCGGCGGGCGGTCCTCGACCGGGCCCTGCACGGGACCCCTCGGGACCACCGCCTCCGCCTCGCCGACCTCGCCTCCCTGTGACGCGCCGAAGGGCCGAACCATGACGATCGAGAGCATCGAGTCCTTCCGCGGCCGGGCCCGTACGTGGCTGGCCGGGAACATGCCGCGGACGGCCGGCCGGGAGCCGGCGCCCATCGTCGAGGACGACAGCCACGAATGGCAGTGGGCCCGCGAACTGCAGCAGAAGCTGTACGCCGGCGGCTTCGCGGGCATCTGCTTCCCGAAGGAGTACGGCGGCCTCGGGCTGACGCCGGCGCACCAGCAGGCCTTCAACGAGGAGAGCGAAGGCTACGAGATGCCGTTGCTGCTGAACTCGCCGACGTTCAGCATCTGCGCACCGACGCTCCTGGACATGGGCACCGAGGAGCAGAAGCGGGAGCGGATCGGCGCGGCCATCCGGGGCGAGGAGATCATGTGCCAGTTCCTCTCCGAGCCCAGCGGCGGATCCGACCTGGCCGGGGTGCGCACCCGCCCCGACCGGGACGGCGACCACTTCGTCCTCAACGGCGCGAAGATCTGGAGTACCTCCGCGTACGCGGCCGACTGGGGGCTGTGCCTCGCGCGCACCGACTGGGACGTGCCGAAGCACCACGGGCTGACGATGTTCCTCGTCTCCACAAGGGCCCCGGGCGTCACGATCAACCGCATCCGCATGGTCAACGGCAACCGCGAGTTCTGCGAGGAGTTCTTCGACGACGTGCGGCTTCCGGCATCGGCCGTCGTCGGTGAGGTCGGCGACGGCTGGAGGGTCGCATCCCAGCAGCTCTACCACGAGCGCACCGCCATGGGAGGCGGCTCGCCCTACATGTCCGGCAAGGGGCAGCCGGCGACCATGCCCGGGGCGACCCCGGTCGAGGTCGCGACGGCGCTGGGCCGGACGGGCGATCCGCGGGTTCGCGAGCTGCTCGGCGAGTACCTCGCGCTGAACGAGGTGGCGGAGCAGACGTCCGCCCGTGTGACGCGGGCGATCGAGGCGGGGGACCTCCCGCCCACGGCCGCCTCGATGCTGCGGTTGCTCACCGCCGAGGCGTCCCATCTGAGGCATGACCTCGCCGTCGAGGTCGCGGGGGCGAACGTCGCGACCGGCATCGGCGGCGACGAGGGCATCCAGGGGCGGGCGGCCATCGGGTTCCTCATGCGCCAGGCCGCCAGCCTCGGCGGCGGCAGCGACGAGATGTCCCGCAACATCGTCAGCGAGCGGGTGCTTGGCATGCCGCGCGAGCCCGCCCCGGACCGGGGCGTCCCCTTCAAGCAGGTCAGGAACGGGCGGTGACGCGCATGCGACGGCAGGGGGTGCCGCTTCGATGAACCTCGCGGTGGTCTTGGAGATGGTGGCCGACGGAATGGCCGGCCGCGTCCTGCTCGGGGACCGCACCGCCGGCCTGACCGGCGCGGGCCTGCGGGAGCGGGCGGCGGCCGGTGCCGCCCGGATCCGCGAGGAGGGAGCGGGGCCGCTGGTGTATCTCGGACCGAACGGTCCCGGGTTCCCGGTGGCGTTGTTCGCCGCGGCCCTCGCGGGAGTCCCGGCCCTGCCGGTCAACTACCGGCTCGGTGCCGAGCAGCTGGCCGAGGTGATGGCCCGGCACGCCGACCCGCTCGTGGTGACCGACACCCCCGAACGGGTCCCCGGCGCGCGGACCATCGGGCTGGACGAGTTCATGGCCTTGCCACCCGCCCCCGCCGCGGAGACGGAGCCGGACGCGGACGCGGTGGCGGTGCTCCTGATGACCAGCGGCACCACCGCCGCGCCCAAGAGCGCCGTGCTGCGCCACCGCCACCTGGCGGCGTACCTGTTCGGATCGGTCGAGTTCGGGTCGGTGCCCGACACCGACGCGGCCCTGGTCAGCGTGCCCCCGTACCACATCGCCGCGGTCGCCAACGCGCTGTCGAACCTCTACAGCGGCCGCCGCATCGTCTACCTCGACCGGTTCACGCCGGGCGAATGGCTCGACGTCGTCGAGGACCAGCGGATCACCCACGCCATGGTCGTGCCCACCATGCTCGCCCGCATCGTCACCGAACTCCGCGCCCGCGGAACCGAGGGGCCCGCCTGCCTGAAGTCGCTGTCCTACGGCGGCGCCAAGATCGCTCCGCAGGTCGTCCAGGAGGCGCTGAAGGCCTTCCCGGGCACCGGGTTCGTCAACGCCTACGGGCTGACCGAGACGGCGTCGTCGATCGCCGTGCTCACCCCCGACGACCACCGGGCCGCGGCCGGCGGCTCCGATCCCGGGGTCCGGGCCCGGCTGGGGTCGGTGGGACGGGCGCTGCCGTCGGTGGAGATCCGTGTCGAGGACGACGATGGACGGCCGTGCGCCGCGCACGTCGTCGGGAACATCGTGGTGCGCGGTCCCCAGGTCGCCGGCGAGTACCTGGAGGCCGGCAGCCGCGTCCGCGGCGACGGCTGGTTCCCCACCCGCGACCGCGGCCACCTCGACCGCGACGGCTACCTCTTCGTCCAGGGCCGCGCCGACGACACCATCATCCGCGGCGGCGAGAACATCGCCCCCGCCGAGATCGAGGAGGTCCTCGGCGCGCATCCCGCCGTCGCCGAGTGCGTCGTCGCCGGTGTGCCGGACCTGGAGTGGGGCCAGCGGATCGGCGCGTTCGTCGTGCGCCGCCCGGGAACCGAGGCCGGTCCGGACGAGCTGCGGGCCTGGGTCCGCGAGCGGCTCCGCGGGTCCAGGACGCCCGACCAGGTGGAGTTCGTCGACGAGTTCCCGACGACCGCGACCGGCAAGGTGCTGCGCCGCGAGCTCGTCGCACGTGTCACGAAGCCCGGTTCCGCCGCGGTCTGAGGCGTTCGGGCGGCCGTTCCGACATCTCGTTCAAGAAGGCGTCACAAGGAGAGAGCATGGAACTCGAAGGTGCATCGGCGCTGGTCGTGGGAGGCGCCGGTGGTTTCGGCTCCGCCACCGTGCGGCGGCTGGCGGCCGCGGGCGTCAAGGTCGTGATCGCGGACCTGGCGGAGGACAAGGGCAAGGCGCTCGAATCCGAGCTCGGCGCCGGCCGGGTGCGCTTCTTGGCCACCGACGTCACCAGCGAGGACTCCATGGCCGAGGCGGTCGCCGCCGCCCGCGACCTGGGCGTGCTGCGCGTCGGAGTGGCGGTCCACGGTGGGCCCGCCGCGGCGCGCCGGATCGTCGACCGCAAAGGCGAGTTCTATCCGCTGGAGACGTTCCGCCGCACCACGGACGTCTTCCTGGGCGGCACGTACAACGTGCTCAGCCAGACGGCGGCCGCGATGACCCGGAACGAGCCTCTGGACTCCGGCCAGCGCGGGGTCGTCGTCATGACGTCGTCGATCGCCGGGTACGAGGGGCAGGTCGGCCAGACCGACTACGCCGCGGCGAAGGGCGGCGTCATCAGCCTGACCCTCACCGCCGCCCGCGACCTGGCGCCGACCGGTGTGCGGGTGGTGTCCATCGCGCCCGGCACCTTCTACACGCCCGCCTACGGCGTGACCGAGGAGGTGGCGCAGGAGCAGTGGGGCAAGGGCGTGCCGAACCCCAAGCGGATGGGCCACGCCGACGAGTACGCGCGGCTGGCGATGCACATCGTCGACAACGACTACCTCAACGGAGAGGTCATCCGCATCGACGGCGCGCTGCGCTTCAACGTCTGAGCCGAGGCTCCGGCGGCGCTTGTCGGATGTCAGTTTGATAGTTATAGTTTTGTCGAAACAAAGGGTGTGTCCGGCGTCACATCCCCCGCGGGCCGGACGCGGCTCCGCCGCCCTCCGCCCGTCGGCGCCGGCCCCCGTCGGCCCAGCGACAGGAAACCGAGGTCTCGTCCCGTGGTGAAACCGATGGAGGGCATCCGGGTCCTCGAAGTCGCCCAGTTCACCTTCGTGCCGTCCGCCGGAGCCGTCCTCGCGGACTGGGGCGCCGACGTCATCAAGGTCGAGCACGCCGAGAAGGGCGACGCCCAGCGCGGCATCGTCAAGGTCTTCAGCCAGGGCGTGGGCTCCGACGGCTCGTCCTTCGCGCCGATGATGGACGGCCCCAACCGCGGCAAGCGCAGCGTCGGCCTGGCCCTGGAGAAGCCCGAGGCCAAGCCCGTCCTGGAGGCGCTGATCAGGACCAGCGACGTCTTCCTGACCAACTTCCTGCCGAGGGCCAGGGCCAAGCTCGGCATCGACGCCGACGCCGTCCGCGAGATCAACCCGGACATCGTCTACGCGGTCGGCTCGGGGTTCGGGCACAGCGGCCCGGACGCCGACAAGGGCGGATACGACTCCACGGCCTTCTGGGCGCGGGCCGGCACCGCCGACTCCGCCACCGCGCCCGGCGCCGAGTACCTCGTCAACCAGCCGGGCGGCGCGTTCGGCGACAACATCGGCGGGATGACCATCGCCGGCGGGATCGCGGCGGCGCTGTTCGCCCGGGCCCGGACCGGCGCCGCGCCGACCGTGGACATCTCCCTCCTCGGCGTCGGCGCGTGGGCGAACCAGATGAGCGTGAACCTGGCGGTGGCGAGCGGCGGCCCCCTGCCCAAGGTCGACCCGGTGGCCTCGCGCGCCAGCAACCCGCTGACCGCCGTGTACCGGACGGCCGACGACCGGTGGATCTCGGTGTCCATGCTCCAGCCGGGCCGGTACTTCCCGGAGTTCGCCGAGCGGATCGGCCGTCCGGAACTCGCCGCGGACGAACGGTTCGACTCGGCCGAGAAGCTGATGGCCAACGCGGCCGAGGCGGCGGAGATCATCGCGGCGGCGATCGAGAGCCGCACCAAGGACGAGTGGGTCGCGGCCTTCGACGGCATGGCGGGCCAGTGGGCGGTCGTCCAGAACACCTTCGAGGTCGGCCACGACCCCGCTCTCCGGGCGGTCGGGCAGATCGCCGACGTGGTCGACGCCGAAGGGCTGCCCCGGCAGCTCGTCGGGAGCCCCGTCCAGTTCGACCGGGAGGCCCCGGAGCTCACGCGCGGCCCGCTGTTCGCCGAGCACACCGACGAGGTCCTGCGGGAGCTCGGGCTGAGCGACGAGGAGCTGCTGAACCTCAAGATCGCGGGAGCGGTGACATGACGTCCGGCCGGGGGCCGCGGGTCGGTTTCATCGGCCTCGGCAGCCAGGGCGGCCCCATGGCCCGCCGGATCGCCGGGGCCGGGTTCCCGGTCACGCTGTGGGCCCGCCGGGCCGAGACCCTCGCGCCCTTCGCCGGCACCGGCGCCCGGACCGCCGCCTCTCCCGCGGACCTGGCGGCCGCCAGCGACCTCGCCTGCGTGTGCGTGGTGGACGACGCTGGCGTGGAGCAGGTCGTCGCGGGCCCCGGGGGCCTGCTGGAGGGAATGCGCTCCGGTGGGACGATCGCGGTGCACAGCACCGTCCACCCGGACACGTGCCGGCGGCTCGCCGAGACGGCCGCGGCCCGAGGCGTCGCGCTGGTGGACGCGCCGGTCAGCGGGGGAGGGCCCGCGGCCGAAGCGGGCCGCCTGCTGGTGATGGTCGGAGGCGACGACGCCGCGGCGGAACGCTGCCGGCCGGTCTTCCAGACCTACGGGGACCCGGTCGTCCACCTCGGCCCGGTCGGCTCCGGGCAGCGCGCCAAACTCGTCAACAACCTGCTGCTGGCCGCCAACCTCGCGGTCGCCGAAAGCGCGTTCGCCCTGGCCCGGCGCATCGACGTGGATCCCGTCCGGCTCTCCACCGTGCTGGCGAACGGCTCCGGCGCGAGCTTCGGCGCGGGCCTGCTGCCGGGGGCCGGGTTCTCGCTGGCGGCGCTGGGCGAGCACGCCGGGCCGCTCCTGCAGAAGGACGCGCGGATCGTCGCGGAGCTGGCCGCGGCCGCCGGGACCGACGCGGCGACGGTCTTCGACGCGGCCGACGCGGCGCTGGAATCGATGGGGCGCGCACGGTGAGCGCCCCGCACGGCCCCGAGAACGATCCCCTGGACGCCTCGGCCGCCCCCCTCCACCCCACCTCGAACGGAACGGAAGCCGCGCGGTGAACGCACTCGGCGGGCGCATGCTCGTGAACGGCGAACTGGTGACGGCCGTGGACGGCCGCACCTTCGACAACCTCAACCCGGCCACCGAGGCCGTCATCGGCTCGGTCCCCGAGGCCGGCGCCACCGGCGTCGAAGGCGCGATCGGCGCGGCGCGGCGGGCCTTCGACGGCACCGACTGGTCGACGAACACCGGCCTGCGGCGCCGCTGCCTCGTGCAGCTGCGCGACGCGCTGCGGGCGAACGTCGAGGACCTCCGCTCCCTCCTCGTGGCGGAGGGCGGCATGCCGGTGAGCCAGACCTCCGGGATCGCGCTCGAGGAGGCGATTGGCTACATCGACCACTACATCGGGCTCCTGGACACCTACGAGTGGGAGCGGTCGATCCCCACCAAGACCGTCTTCGGGATGCCGGCGGACCGGATCGTCCGGCGGGAGGCGGCCGGCGTGGTCGCGGCGATCACGCCGTGGAACTATCCCGTCTACCTGAGCCTCTGCAAGGTGAGCGCCGCGCTCGCCGCGGGCTGCACGGTCGTCCTCAAACCGGCGCCCGACACGCCCGCGAGTGTGCTCGCCATCGGGGAGATCGCCGCCGAGCACACTGACATCCCGCCCGGCGTCCTCAACGTGGTGACCACCAATGACAACGACGTCGCGCAGCTGTTGGCGTCGCACCCGGACGTCGACGCCGTCACGCTGACCGGATCCACCGCCACCGGGCGCAAGGTCATGGCCGCGGCAGCCGGCACCGTCAAGCGGGTGACCCTCGAACTCGGCGGCAAGTGCGCCGCCGTGTTCCTCGACGACGCGCCCCTGGAACTGATCGTCCCGGCGATGGCGGGCGCGGTGTGCACCCACGCCGGGCAGGGCTGCACGCAGATGACCCGGCTGCTGGTCCCGCGCGCCGGGCTGGACGCCGCGGTCGACCTCGCCCGGACGGCCATGGAGCAGGTGAAGTGGGGCGACCCGACCGATCCGGAGAACATCATGGGCCCCGTCGTCAACGCCGCACAGCGCGACAGGATCCTCGGCTACTACGAGTCCGCCGCCCGCGACGGCCGCGTCGTCCTCGGCGGCAAGCCCACCGACCGCTTCGACCGCGGCTACTTCGTCGAACCCACGCTCATCACCGACGTGGCGCCCGAGGCTCCCGTCGCGCAGGAGGAGATCTTCGGGCCGGCGCTGGTGATCCTGCCCTACGACGGCGAGGACGACGCCGTCCGCATCGCCGACGGCACGATCTTCGGCCTGTCGACCGCCGTCTTCGGGGCCCCGGACCGGGCGATGGCGCTGGCCCGGCGCTTCCGCACCGGGACGGTCAGCGTGAACGGCGCCCAGTGGTTCGACGTCGAGTCGCCGTTCGGCGGCTACAAGCAGAGCGGGCTCGGACGCGAGTGGGGCACCGCGGGCCTGGAGGACTTCCTCGAGGTCAAGACCATCGCCTTCCCCGCCTCGGGCTGAGCGCCCCCGGCCCGCCGGCGACGCCGGGGGCACGTGCGCATCGCCCCCCGCCCACCACCCCAGGAAGGAAGTCGCGAAATGGGACGAGTCGAGGGCAAGGTCGCCTTCATCACCGGAGCCGGCCGCGGGCAGGGCCGCAGCCACGCGGTCCGGCTGGCCGAGGAGGGCGCCGACATCATCGCGGTCGATCTCTGCCGCGACATCGCGAGCAACACCTACCCGCTCAGCAGCGCCGACGACCTGAAGGAGACGGTCCGGCTGGTCGAGGCCGCCGGACGCAGGATCGTCGCGGCGCAGGCGGACGTCCGCGACCGGGTGCGGCTGGCCGAGGTCGTGGGGCAGGGGGTCGGGGAGCTCGGCCGGCTCGACGTGGTGGTCGCCCAGGCGGGCATCATGCCGCTCTTCGGCGACCCGCCGCTGGAGGCGTGGACGGACGTGGTCGACACCAACCTCGTCGGCGTCATCAACGCGATCCATGTGGCGATCCCGCACCTGGCCGACGGCGCCTCGATCATCGCGACCGGATCGGCCGCGGCGTTCATGGTCGGGCAGCAGGTCGCCGAGCCGGGCAAGGACCCCGGCGGCGCCGGCTACCAGTACTCCAAGTTCGCGGTGGCGCAGTTCGTCCACGAACTGGCGCGCAACCTGGCGCCGAGGATGATCCGCGTCAACGGCGTGCACCCCACCAACTGCGACACCGGCATGCTGAACAGCGACCCGATGTACCGGGTCTTCCGCCCCGACCTGGAGAACCCGACCCGCGAGGACGCGCTGCTGGCGTTCCCGGCGCAGCAGGCGATGCCGATCCCCTACATCGATCCGCTCGACGTCAGCAACGCGGTCCTCTTCCTGGCCTCCGACGAGTCGCGCTACGTCACCGGTCTCCAGCTGCGCGTCGACGCCGGCTCCTACCTGAAGTTCCACGACTTCCACGCCTGACCGAACCCACATCCGACCAGGGAGTTCACCGTGAAGGTACGAGTCGACCCTGAGGTCTGCCAGGGACACACGCTGTGCGCGATGAACGCGCCCGACCTGTTCACCCTCCGGGATGAGGACGGCCACGCGTACGCCGTCGGCGAGGAGGTGCCCGCCGGCAAGGAGGACCTGGCCCGGGACGCCGCCCGCACCTGCCCCGAACAGGCGATCGTCCTGTCCTGACCCGCCTCGACCAGTTGAGGGACCATGAGCAACGACGATCCTCGAGAGACCGAACGCGCCAAGCACACCATCAGCCTGGACCGGCACTCCCCGCGGTACCGCCTCGAGTTCGAGCGCCTCGCGACGGAGTTCCACGCCAAATGCCCCGTCGCCTGGAACGACACCCACGGCGGCTACTGGTTCGCCAACGGCAACAAGGAGCTGTTCGACCTCGCGCGGCGCGCCGACCTGCTGTCCAACGAGAACGACGTCGACGGCACGGGCCGCGGCTACCAGGGGATCAGCATCCCGGGCTCCCTCGATCCGGCGACCCGCACCCGGGGCGGATTCCTGGAGATGGACCCGCCCGACCAGCGCTACTACCGCCAGGCGCTGAACCCCTACCTGTCGCCCGCCGCGATCGAGCGGTGGAAGCCGGTGATCGAGGAGCTGACCCGCGCCTGCCTCGACGAGAGGATCGAGACGGGCCGGATCGACTTCGTCGACGACCTGGCCAACATCGTGCCCGCGGTGTTCACGCTGGCGATGCTCGGCATGCCCCTGAAGGACTGGGACGTCTACTGCGAGCCCGCCCACGCCGCGGTCTACACCCCGCCGGGCTCGCCGGACCACCCCCGCGTGCTCCAGCTCCAGATGCGCATGAGCATGCACATGGCGGAGGTCATGCGGCGGATCCGGGAGGAGCCCCGGCCCGGACTGATCAACGAGCTGGTCACGATGAAGGTGGGGGACCGCGCACCGGACGACGCCGAGATCGTCGGCGTCATCATGCTCATCATCGGCGGCGGGTTCGACACCACCACCGCGCTGACCGCCCACTCCCTGGAGTGGCTGTCGGAGCATCCCGGCGAGCGGGAACGGCTGAGCCGCGAACGGGACGCGCTCCTGGACAGCGCCACCGAGGAGTTCCTGCGGTTCTACACCCCCGCCCAGGGCGACGGGCGCACCGTCACCCAGGACTGCGAGGTCAACGGGACCGAGTTCAGGGAGGGTGAGCGGCTCTGGCTCTCCTGGGCGATGGCCAACCGGGACGCGAAGGTCTTCGAGGACCCGCACACCGTCCGCCTCGACCGGAAGGGGAACCGGCACAGCAGCTTCGGGCTGGGCATCCACCGGTGCATCGGGTCCAACGTGGCGCGCGCGGTGTTCAAGTCCATGCTCACCGCGGTGCTGGACCGGATGCCGGACTTCGTGTGCGACCCCGGCGGCGCCGTCCACTACGACACGACGGGTGTCATCAACGGCATGAAGCACCTCCCGGCGACCTTCACGCCGGGCGAGCGGCTGGGCCCCGGCCTGGCCGAGACGATCGAGCGGATGCAGCGGATCTGCGACGAGCAGCGTCTCGCCGAACCGGTCACCGTCCGCAAGGCGCGGGCGAAGCTGCGGGACTGACCCGGAGCGACCTGAAGGGAGCGTGCGGTGAGGTATTCGGTGGCCGGGGTGCGGAGGGGCGGTCGATGAGCGCGGGAGGACGTCCGCTCCCTCTGGTGACGCCATGGAACGCGTTCTTCTGGACCTCCGGCGCCGACGGTCTCCTGCGGATCCAGGAGTGCGGGTCGTGCTCGGGGCTCGTCCACCCGCCGAAGCCGGTTTGCCCGTACTGCTCGGGCTCCGAGCTGGGGGTCCGGGCGGTGTCGGGCTTCGGCACGCTGTTCGGGTTCACCGTCAGCCACCGGTTCCGCCTCCCGGGCCTGCCCTCCCCGTACATCGTCGCCCAGGTCGCGCTCGACGAGGACCCGCGGGTCCGGCTCACCACCCGGCTGGTGGCCTGCGAGGCGGACGATCCGCGGCTCGGGATGCGGATGGAGGTGACCTTCGAGCAGGTCGAGGACGTCTGGCTGCCCCTCTTCCGGCCGGCGGCGGAGCAGCCGGAGCGACCGGCCCCGCCGCCGCCCGAGGAGACGCCGCCCGAACGCGTGCGCGCCCTCGTCCGCCCCATGCGGGACGTGCGCAAGTTCGAGGACGACGCCGTCCTGTCCGGCATCGGCAGGTCGGAGATCGGCCGCCGGCTGATGCGCGACCCGCTCGCCCTCACCGTCGACGCCTGCCGCGCGGCGGTGGCGGACGCGGGCCTGACGATGGACGACGTCGACGGCCTGTCGACCTACCCCGGCGGAGGGCTGGAGCACGGCATCGGGGAGGGCGGCGTCACGGCGCTCGAAGCGGCGTTGCGCGTGCGCCCGACCTGGTTCAACGGCGGCGGGGAGACGTTCGGTCCCGGCGGCTCGGTGATCGCCGCCATGCTCGCGGTCTCCTCCGGCCTCGCCCGCCACGTCCTGTGCTTCCGCACGGTCTGGGAGGCGACCCATGCCCGGTTGCTGCAGGAGGGACGGCTCGGTATGCCGTCCGGCCGCGTCCCGGGCGACATGGGGTGGGGCATGCCGTTCGGCGCGACCTCGGCCGCGCACGTCCTGGCGCAGACGGCCGGCCGCTACTTCCACCGCTACGGCGCGACCCGGGAGACGCTCGGGTGGATCGCGCTCAACCAGCGCGCCAACGCCGCGCTCGATCCGACCGCCGTCTACCGCGACCCGCTCACGATGGACGACTACCTGAACGCGCGGACGATCACCACGCCGTTCGGCCTGTACGACTGCGACGTCCCCTGCGACGGGGCGGTCGCCGTCGTCGTCTCCGCGGCCGACACGGCCGGCGACCTGCGCGCCCGTCCGGTGCGCGTGGAGGCGGTCGGCACCCAGATCGTCGAGCGGATGGAGTGGGACCAGAGCACGGCGACGCACGAACCGCAGGTCCTGGGGCCGGCGGCGCACCTGTGGACGCGCACCTCGCTGCGGCCGGACGACGTGGACGTGGCCGAGCTGTACGACGGCTTCACGTTCAACTGCCTGTCCTGGATCGAGGCCCTGGGCTTCTGCGGGATCGGGGAGGCCAAGGACTTCCTGGACGGCGGCAAGAACATCGCCCGTGACGGCGTCCTGCCCCTCAACACCCACGGTGGCCAGCTGTCGCACGGCCGGACCCACGGCATGGGGCTGGTGCACGAGGCCGTCACCCAACTGCGCGGCGAAGCGGGACAACGACAGATCGACGGCGCGCGGGTCGCGGTGGTGAGCAGCGGAGGACTCACGCCCAGCGGGGTCATGCTGCTGCGCGCCGACGGCTGAGAAATCGGAGATGGGAGCACACGATGAAGTTGCGAGTGGGACAGACCCTGAAGAGCGTCGTGGACGCGACCTCGGTGGTCGTGATCAAGAGCCCCGGGGGTGACGCCGCCGTGACCTGCGGCGGCCATGAGATGACGGAGCAGCCCGGTGAACCGGTGCCGGCCGCCGACGGGGACGACGGGCCGGGGCTGACGCTGGGCAAGCGCTACACCGTGGAGGGGCTGGAGATCGAGCTGCTGTGCTCCCATGGCGGCCGGCACGCGGTCGCCGTCGACGGTGTGGCGGTCGAGCAGAAGTCGGCCAAGCCCCTCCCCGCGTCGGACTGATGGCGGCCGGGGAACGGGCGGCGTTGCCCGGGCACGTGGTGGTCGTGGGCGCCGGCGTCGGCGGGCTGCGCACGGTCGAGGCGCTGCGTTCGGGCGGGTACGCGGGGCGGCTCACGCTGATCGGCGCCGAGCAGCACCCGCCCTACGACCGGCCGCCGCTGTCGAAGCAGATCCTCGAGGGACGGTGGGAGCCCGAGCGGGCGATCCTTCGCGACCGCGCCGGCCTGGCGGACCTGGACGTCGCGGTACGGCTGGGCACGCGCGCCGTGGCGCTGCGCGGGACGACGGTCGACCTGGACGACGGCGACGGCGTCACCGGCGACGCCGTGGTCGTCGCGACGGGACTCGTCCCGCGCAGGATGCCGCACCAGCCGGACGGCGTGGCGTCCCTGCGGACCCTCGACGACGTCCTCGCCCTGCGCAAGGCGTTCGAGTCCGCCGAGTCGCTGATCATCGTGGGCGGGGGCTTCATTGGGGCGGAGGTCGCCTGCGCCGCCCGCCGCAGGGGCATCGCCGTCACCGTGCTCGAAGCGCTGGGGGCGCCCTGCGAGCGGGTCCTCGGACGCGAGGTCGGCGGGCTCGCGGCCCGGCTCTTCCAGGAGGCGGGGATCGACCTGCGCCTCGGGGCGCGGATCCTGCGGATGCCCGACGGGCGCACGATCGAGTTCGCGGACGGGACGCGGCTGTCGGCCGACGTGGTCCTGGCGAGCGTCGGCGGGATCCCGGACCTCACCTGGCTCGGCGGCGCGGGGCTGCGCATCCGGGACGGGCTCGCCTGCGACGCCCGCGGCCGCGCCATCGGCATGAGCGGCGTCTGGGCCGTGGGGGACGCGGCCGCCTGGTGGGACCCGGTCACCGGCGAGCACCACCGCGCGGAGCACTGGAGCACCGTCACCGACCACGCCAAGCGGGTCGCCCGCGACATCCTCGGAGCCGAGCCGCCGGCTCCCTCCCCGCCCTACGTCTGGTCCGACCAGTTCGATCTCAAGCTCCAGGTCGCCGGCCGGACGGGGAACGCCGACGAGGTGGTCGCCCTGCACGGTTCGGGGCTGGAGGGCGGCGCGGTCAAGGGCACGGTCGCCGGGTACTTCACCGGTGACGTGCTGAGCGGCGTCGTCGCGTTCGGCGCCCCCGCGCCGTTCATGCGATACCGGGCCCTCGTCGCGTCCGGCGCCGGCCGCTCGACGGTCCTCGAGGAGGTCCGGCGATGACGGGCCGTGCCCGGGCGGGCATCTACCTGCCGCAGGCGCGAATGGACCTGGCGACCATCGAAGCGCGCGCACGGGCGGCGGAGGAGGCCGGATTCCACTCCGCCTGGTTCATGGACCACCTGTCGCCCCCGGCCGCCCGCGGCCTGCCCATGCTCGACGCCTGGACGGTCGCCACGGCGATCGCGGTGCGGACCGAGCGGCTGCACGTGGGGCACCTCGTGCTCTGCACGGAGTTCCGCCACCCCGCGATGCTCGCGAAGATGGCCGCGAGCCTCGACGTCGTCTCCGGGGGACGGTTCGAACTCGGGCTGGGCTGGGGATCGGTCGCCCGGGAGCTCACCGACTACGGCTTCACCGATGCGGGCCCCGCGGTGCGCGCCGAACGGCTCGGCGAGACCATCGACATCCTCCGCGCGCTGTGGACGGGGGAGCCGGTCGACTTCGACGGGAAGCACTGGACGCTCCGGGACGCGATCTGCCGTCCGCGCCCCGTCTCCGGCCGGGTGCCCGTGCACATCGGCGGCGCGGGCCGCAAGCTCACGCTGCCGCTGGTCGCCCGCTCGGCCGACTGGTGGAACTGCCCGTCGAGCGCCGCGGACCGGATCGCCGAACTGCGTCCGTCGATCGGCTCGGCGCGCGTCTCGGTGCAGCATCCGATCGGGCTCGCCCCGTCCACGGCCGCCCGGGACGAGGTCGTGGAACTCGCGCGGCGGCGTTTCGGCGCGTGGGGCGGGCTGGTCGCCGGGACGCCGGACGAGGTCGCCGCGGCACTGCGCTCCGAGCGCGAGGCGGGGGCGGAGCTGTTCGTCTGCCAGTTCCACGACTTCGGGCGCCCCGAGTCGTCGCGGCTCTTCGCCGAAGAGGTCCTGCCGGCGCTCGACTGACCCCGCTCGGGGTGCCGGCGAGGCGCGGAACGCCGGCACCCCGAGCGCACGGCCCCGGTGTCACAACCGGGACTCGACCGGCGCCGAAGCCGCGCGCCCGCCGACCGAGAGGGCACGGATCATGGCGTCCTGGGTGAACGAAGCGATGAGGCGCCCGTCCTCGGTGAGCACCTGGCCGCGCACGTGGCTCATGCCCGCGCCCGCATAGGTGCTCTCGTGGTGGTAGCGGATCCAGCCGTCCCAGCCGAGGGGCTCGTGGAACGTCACCCCGATGCCCATGGGGGCGGTCGAGAGGCTGTGGTGCGCCTGGGACGTGCCGACCCCGGTGTGCGGGCGCATCGAGGTGGAGATGGACAGCGGCCCGGTGAACTGGGTCAGCAGCGCGCGGCGGAGGTCGTCGCGCTCGGGCACGGTGTCGTAGCGCAGCCAGGCGTCCACGACGGGCGGCCCGACCTCCTCGGGATCGTTGAGATCGCGGACGCCCTCGAGGCGGACCTCCCTGCCCTGCATCGGCATCCGGGCGGGGTTCGCCGTGCCGGGGCCTCCGACCTGCTCGCCCGTCCACTGGTCGTGCCTGATGACGTCCGGCTGCGGCCGGTCCAGCAGCAGGGTGACGGTCGAGCGGATCCGGTCGTTCTGCGCGACGGCGACGGTGGCGCTGGCGAAGGAGCGGCCGGCCTGGACCGGCGTGACGGTGAAGTCGAGGGGGAGCGCCGGATCGGCCACGGAGACGAACAGGCCGTGCGCGGTGCGGACGGTCCGGCCGGGCAGGGCCTTGCTCACGGCCACGACGGCCTGGGCGAGCATCTGGCTGCCCTCGACCACCTGGCGCCCCTCGTCGAAGCTGTTTCCCCGGAACCGGCGCGGTCCGTCGGGACCGTCGTCGACCGCCTCCACGTCGAAGATGCCGATCATCTGCTGCAGTGTCGCCTCGGTCATGCCCGCACTCCTTCGCCCGCGCCCGGCACGGGCCGTCCACGGCCCCCGGTTGCGATCCGGATCACTGAATCCATAGTATTGCAAATATCAAACTATGTGGGCCGGGTGAAGGAGGACCTCGACGGCCACGAGCGGTCCTGTGAGCATGCAAGGAGACACCTGAGTGAACCCCAGCCTCGCCCCGGCGGACGAGACCCCGCGGCACCTCCTCACCGAACTCGGCTTCTCGACCAGGCAGGTCGGCGAGGAACTGCACGGCGCCGCTTCGCTCACCCCGGAGATGCACGTGCCGGGGGCCGCCCGCCTGCGGACGTCCATTCTCGCGACCTGGGCGGACATGCTGGCCGGCCTGCTCGCGACCCGGGTCATCGCCCCCCGCGTTCCGGTGACGCTCGAACTCGACGTGCACCTGTACCGGCCGGCCCCCGCGGCCGGAGACCTCCTGGGAATCGCCAGGACGGTCAAGGCCGGCCGCTCGACCTTCGTCGCGGACGTCGAGTTCACCGTGGACGGCGAGCCGCTGGCCATCGCGAACGGCCTGTTCATGACGGCACCGGACCCCGGCCTGCGGCTGCCGCCCACGCACAGCCTCGACATGCCCGCGACGGGCGCCGAGCTGACCGTGCCGTTCGCCGAGCGCGCCCGCTGTGAACGCCGCGGCGCGGGAACGGCCGTCCTGCCCCGGAGCGAGGACGGCCTGAACGCCGCCGGCTCCGTCAACGGCGGGCTCATCGCGCTGGCCGCCGAAGAGGCGGTGCTGTCGCTGGCACCCGGTGACACGCTCCGTTCGCTCAGCCTGATCTACCTCCAGGCCGCGCGGGTCGGGCCCGTGGTCGCGACCGCGCGCCTGCGCGGCGGGCTCGCCCGGGCGGAGCTGCGCGACTCCGGCAACGGCGGCCGCCTCACCGGCGTGGTGACCGCCGGCACCTTCCATGACTGACCGGGACGCCCCGGACGCTCCGGCCGCCGGACCCGCTCGCTCAGCCGGCCGGCGCGGCGCCGCCCGCCGCGTCGGGACGGATGCCGACCGCGTTGATCCAGATGCGGGTGAGCTGGTCGGTCGCGGTGGCGAGGTCGAAGCCGAAGGCGTTGTCGGTGTTGAAGAGGTAGTCGGCGAAGGAGGCGACCATGCCGCCGAGCGCCTGCGCGGCGTAGACGGCGTCGACCCCGGGGTCGGCGATCCCGGCCTCCTGCAGCTGGCGGATGCGGCGCTCGATGGCCCGGGCGAAGGCCTCCTGGCGCTGGAGACGGGTCGCGCGGACCTCGGCGTCGATGGTCGACACCTGCTGGATCACCCGCATGAGCTTGGCGTTCGCGCGGTAGGCGGCCAGATAGTGCTCGTTCGCCGCGCGGATGCGCTCGATCGGGTCCGCGTCGTCCGGGGCCGGGCCGAGCGTGAGCAGGTCGACCTCGACCGAGTCGGCGACCTCCTTGAAGATCTCCTCCTTCGACACGAAATAGGTGTAGAAGGAGCCGTGGGAGACCCCCGCGGCATCGCAGATGTCGGCGATGCGCGCGTGGAGGAAGCCGTCGCGCTCGAAGATCTCCTTGGCGGACTCGAGCAGCTGCGCCCGCGTCTGGCGCCCGCGGACGGTGCGCCCGGTGCCGCGGCGCTTCTCCCGTCCCTCGCCGCCGCGCCGTCCCTGGCTGGCATTGGACATCGCGGCACGGCGGTTACTGGTCGCGGTCATTCGTGAACCTTTCCGGTGGCAGGTGACGTGGTGGGCTCCCGAGCGCGCCTCGTTCCCCGGTCGCCGGTGCGGCCTCCGAGGGCTCACAATAACCGAACTCGATGTCGAGGTTGATCGCGCCCGGGGCGTCAGCCCGGGCCCGGCCCTCTCCCGTCCTGCGTCAACCGGTCACCGCCGCGAAGGCGTCGTGATCGGCGGCCGCGGTGCCGAGCCGGTGCTGCAGGACCCGGGTGATGGCCGGGGCGACCTTCTGCGTGATGCCCCACAGGAAGAAGCCGTAGACGATGCCGCGGCGGACGCCGAGCCGTGCCTCGTCCCAGGCCGGTGCCTCGACTCCGCCGGCGCGCAGGCCGTCCAGGTAGTGGCGCAGCAGGTCGTCCTCCGTCCGCCGGCGGTCCTCGACCGTCAGCGCGGAGGCGATGTGGTACCCCACGTCCAGGTACCAGGGGCCGCGCTGCACCAGCTGCCAGTCCACGAACGACGGCCGCCCGTCACTGTCGAGAAGGAGGTTGCCGACGTGGGAGTCGCCGTGGACGACCGACCACGGCGCCGCGGCCGATGACAGGGAGACGAGCGCCCGGTACGCGTCGACCAGCAGCTCCGGGTCGCGGACCTCCGCCGGTACGCCCGCCCCGATGTCGCTTTCGAAGTTGGCCCGGATCTCCTTGACACCGCGCTGCGCGAGGCAGGCCTCCAGGCGAGGCGCCAGCCAGTCCGCGGCGCGGAGCGCCGGGTCGCCCCACGTCGAGGCGTGGAGCTTGGCGAGCTCGCCGAGGCTCTCGGCGGCCAGCGCGGGCGTGTACTCGCTCGTGCCGTCGAGGAAGGTGGCGCCGCGCGCGACGGCGTCCTCGGTGATGACCACGCCGTGCCGGGTCCCGGGATCGATGGCCGCGTACACGCTGCGCAGCGTGCGGACGCCCGTCGGCCCCGCGAGGTCGCGGTAGAAGGCGACCTCGAACGTTCCCGTCTCGCGGGCCGGCCAGCCGGCCTCCGAGAAGTACCCCTTGGCGCACAGGTCCGGCGACAGGCCGCCGGGCACGCCGCCCTCGCACTCGATGTGGAAGCGGGCGTTGGTCGAGATCCGGCTGACGACGGGGCCGGGCGTCACCTTGGTGACGCGAATGCCCGGGTGACGGGCACCGAGCGCCCGGGTGAGCCATTCCGGGGACAGGACGTCGTCGAGGTCGGCGGGGGCCGGCTGCTGGGGGTGGTTCAGCGTCTGCATGTGCGCTCCTCGCGCGTTGCCACGCACCGGGGTGGGGCGGACCGGGTGGCCGCCCACCGGGACGGACGGGGACGTCGGCAATATCGACGTCGACTTCGAGGTTACTGTAGCGTACCGTTCCCGGCCGGCATACGGCCGGATCCGGATCCTCTCCCGGACGTTACCTCAATGTCGACATCGACATCGAGGTTTGTTATCGTCCGGGCACCAGGCCCCGCCAGAGAGGTGGCTGACATGCCGTCACGGGAGCTGCCGTATCCGCTGTTCGACGCGGACAACCACATGTACGAGACCGAGGAGGCGTTCACCCGGCACCTGCCCGAGGAGTACCGGGGCGCCATCGAATACGTGCAGGTCCGGGGGCGGACGAAGATCGCGGTCCGGGGCCGGGTCTCCGACTACATCCCGAACCCGACGTTCGAGGTCGTGGCCCGGCCGGGCGCGCAGGAGGAGTACTTCCGGCACGGCAACCCGGAAGGCAAGTCGTACCGGGAGATCGTCGGCGAGCCGATGCGGTCGGTCGCGGCGTTCCGCGAGCCGAATGAGCGGCTGAAGCTGATGGACGAGCAGGGGATCCAGCGGACGCTGATGTTCCCGACGCTGGCGAGCCTGCTCGAGGAGCGGATGCGCGACGACCCCGAGCTCACCCACGTGGTCGTCCACGCGCTCAATCAGTGGATGGACGAGGTCTGGTCGTTCAACTACAAGGACCGCATCTTCGCCACCCCGGTGATCACTCTCCCGATCGTGGAGAAGGCCGTCGAGGAACTGGAATGGGTTCTTGAGCGCGGTGCGCGCGCCGTGCTGGTACGCCCGGCCCCGGTGTGGGGTTTCCGAGGTCCCCGGTCGTTCGCGCTGGAGGAGTTCGACCCGTTCTGGAAGCTGGTGCAGGCCAGCGGCGTGCTGGTGGCCTTCCACTCGTCCGACAGCGGTTACGAGCGCTACTCGAGCGACTGGGAGGGCGCGCAGCGGGAGTACCTGCCGTTCAAGCCGCAGCCGTTCCGCCAGATCGGGCAGTGGCGGGCGATCGAGGACGCCGTCGCGTCGCTGATCTGCCACGGCTGCCTGTCCCGCTTCCCCGAGTTGAAGCTCGCGACGGTCGAGACCGGTTCGTCGTGGGTGAGGCCGCTGCTGGAGAAGCTGGCCGACGCCTACAAGAAGATGCCGCAGGGCTTCCAGGAGGACCCGGTGGAGCAGATGCGCCGCCTCATCCACGTCAGTCCCTTCATCGAGGACGACATGTCCGCCCTGGCCGACCTGCTCGGCATCGACCGGGTGCTGTTCGGCTCGGACTACCCCCACCCCGAGGGCAAGGCCGACCCGATCACCTACGTCGACGACCTGGGCGCTTTCGGCGAGGACGACAAGGCCAAGGTCATGGGCGGCAACCTGTCGCGGCTCATCCCGGTCTGACCGCGCGGAGGCGAGGGGAGTGAGCGTGGGCTGGTTCGAGGAACGAGGCGGGCTCGGCGGCACCGTCGCGCTGATCACCGGCGGGGCGGGCGGGCTGGGGGAGGGCATCGTCGCGGACCTGGCCGCCAACGGCGTCCGCACGGTCGTGATCGACATCGACGGTGACGCCGTGGAGGGCCTGCGGACGGCGTTCGCCGAGCGGGGACAGGAGGCGATCGTCCACCACGGCGACGCGCGTGACACCGACGCCCTGGCAGCGCTGTTCACCGCCGTGGACCAGCGGTGGGGCCGGCTCGACACGCTCGTCAACGTGGTCGGGGGCACGTTCCGGGCGCCCTTCACGGAGACGACCCCCAAGGGCTGGAACGCGATCATCCGGACCAACCTTCTGCACGTCCTGGACGCCTGCTCGATGGCCGTTCCGCGGATGCGGGCCGGCGGCCGGGGCGGGAGCATCATCAACGTCACGACCATCGAGGCGCACCGGGCCGCGCCCGGCTACGCCGTCTACACCGCCGCCAAGGCCGCGGTGGAGCAGTTCGCCCGCACACTCGCCGTCGAGGTCGCGCCGGACGGCATACGGGTGAACAACATCGCGCCCGACTACGCGCCCACACCCAACCTCCTGAAGGCCGGCGGCGGCGAGACGGCATTCGGGCCGGTCGGGACGCCTATCGCCATTCCCATGGGCCGGACCGGTCAGATCAGCGACATCTCGGGCTGCGCGGTGTTCCTCGCCTCCGGCCTGTCGTCCTACGTCACCGGGACCACGCTCCATCCCGACGGCGGCACGTTCGCGTCGTCCGGCTGGTTCAACTGGCCGGGCACGGGATGGGCCAACCACGCCCCGGCGGATGTGCTGGAGCGGCTTTGAACGTCGGCGCCGGCCAGGAGGCTTCGCGGCACGTCCTCAGGGAACTGCGAGACCACGGCAACGGAGACCGCCTCGTCGCTCTGGCGACGACCAGGACCTTCGGCACATGAGGAACGCGACCGCGCCGAGCACGGGCTCGCCCGGCGTGAAGGTCGGGTTCGTCGTCGGCGGTGACCCCGGACGGGCGGCCCGGCTCGAACAGCAGCCGATCGACTCGCTCTGGACCGGCGGCCACATCGCCTCGCGCAATCCCTCGACCGAAGCGATGATGGCGCTGGCGCGGCTGTCCGCGGCGACCGAGCGGGTGCGACTCGGCACCGCGGTCCTGCTGCTGCCGCTCTACCAGCCGGCGATCATCGCGAAGCAGGTCGCGGACCTCGACCGGGCCACCGGAGGCCGGCTGGTCCTCGGGGTCGGCGCCGGAGGCGAGTACCCGCAGGAGTTCCGCGCCTGCCGGGTTCCGCTGCACGAGCGCGGCCGGCGGCTGGACGAGGCCGTCCCGCTGCTGCGGCGGCTGTGGACGGCAGAGGAGATCACGCACGGCGGTCCCCTCTATCCGATGGAGAACGTGCGGATCCACCCCGCGCCCGCGCAGCCGAGCGGACCGCCCATCGTCATCGGGGGACGCAAGAGGCCGGCGATGCGCCGGGCGGCGCTGATCGGCGACGGGTGGATGCCCTACCTGTATTCACCCGACCGCTATGCCGCGTCGGTGGGGACGATCCGGGCGTTCGCCGCCGAAGCCGGACGCGAGATCGGTGGCTTCGAGTGGTACGCGTTCGTCTTCGTCAACGTCGGCAGGGACGGCGCCGCCGCCCGCCGCGCGGCGGCTCGCGCCCTCGGCGGAACCTATGACCGGGACCTCGGCGCCATGATCGACCGTGTCGCCGCGGCGGGTACGCCGGCGGAGGTGACCCGCAGGTTGCGGGACTTCGCGGCCGCCGGCGTGCGGCACCTCGTCCTCATGCCCGCGGCGGACCCCGGCGGCGCCGACACCATCGTCCGCAGCCTGATCGAGGACGTCCTGCCCGCCGTGCGCGCCGAACCCGTCTCAGGCGGATAGGGCCGGGCAGGGCCCCGGCCACGCGCCGCCTCCGTTCCGTCGGACGTCCGCCGTGTCAGGCGCCGTTGCCATTGCCGGCGGCCTTGCTGGCGCGCCGGGCCGCATCGGCCACCTGCCGCCCGAGGGCGTTCACCTCCCGGCCGGCGAGCCCGTGCTGCGGCCCGAGCAGCATGAGGGAGGCCGCGGCGCGGCCGGTCGCGTCGAAGACGGGCGCGGAGATCTGCGACAGCCGCACGGCCGCGGCGTCGTCGATCTCGTCGGCGAAGTACTCGGTGTGCTGCATGAGGCCGACCAGTTCGTCCCGCTGGCGCAGGGCGTCCTCGGCGTCCGGCGTGGTGAGCAGGGTTTCGAAGTCGGGCCCGTGGTCCCCGGTGCGGTCGCCGATCAGGGAGATGACATGTCCGCGGCGGCGGATGGTGTCGAGGGCCTTGCGCCACTGGTCGCGCTGGGCGTCCTCGAGGTTCTCGTCGGCACGCCCGAGCCACGCCCGCGCCTCGGCGTCGTCCCACGCCACGAAGACGGCGCCGAAGGGAGGGACGAGCGGCATGGACTGCCCCCGGCGAGGCCGGGTTCCGAGCGGCGGGCCCCAGTCGAACACGGCCATCACGCGGGTCTCGTCCGCCACGGGTGCGGAGACCGCGACACAGGCGTTCAGCCTCCGCGCGAGTTCCTCCGCCTCGACGCTCGCCGCGCTGAGGACCGGGTTCGCCTCCCGCGCCGCGTCGCCGAGCGCGACGCAGAACCCTCCCAGCTGGTAGCGGAGTTCGGGCTCGCGGCGGACGACCAGGCCCTGCTCGGCGAGAGCCTGCAGGACGGAATCGCAGGTGGCGCGCGGGATGCCCGCGATGCGGGCGAGTTCGGAGACCGAGTACGCCTCGGACGGCCGCCGGGCCATGTGCCAGAGGAGCTGGCCGGCCCTGAGGACGGCTGGAGACGGATTGACCGGCATTTTTCTCTTTCCGACGTCGACGTCCTCTAGCGAAGCGAGGAGGCGATTGCTATCATTTAATCATTGGTGCTCAAATACTAGCACACCCACCCCACTTCCCCCCCGAAATTCTGGACCACCCGCAAACGGACCGCGGGGGTCGCGCCGCCGGAGCAGCCGCGCATGGAGGCCGAGCGATCCGCCTCGCCGGTGAGCCGGCAAGACCCCGCGCGGCCGCCGATCAGCGGGCCCACGCCATTTCCCATGCTCCGAATCGCCTGAGTGGCCATTGCCGATTCCGGCTCCGGCCGGAAGGTACGGCCCGCCCGGCTCGCCGCCCTGCCGCACGCAACGGAAAGGAAGGTCTCTGGTGGACGAAGGAGCGTTCGAAGGCCTGCGCGTCGTCGAATTGGCGCAGTGGGTGTTCGTTCCCGTCGCAGGCGCGCTGCTGGCCGACTGGGGAGCGGACGTCATCCGGATCGAGCGCATCGAGGGCGACCCCTACCGGGGTCTCGCCACTCAGGGCATCGGAACCGACAGCGGCGGGGTCAACCTCTCGATGGCGCTGGCCAACCGCGGCAAGCGGTCGGTCGCGCTCGATCTGCGGCGGGAGGAAGGACGGGCCGTCCTCGACCGGCTTCTGGAGACGGCGGACGTGTTCCTCACCAATTTCCGGCCGGGAGCGCTGACCCGGCTCGGACTCGACGCCGAGACGCTGACCGAGCGCTTCCCCCGGCTCGTCTACGCCCGCGGCAACGGGTACGGGTCGCGGGGCCCCGACGCCGACCTCCCCGGATACGACTCGTCGGCGTTCTGGGCGCGCGGCGGCATGGCCCACGTCCTGACACCTCCCGACCGCGAGGACCCCATCGGCCAGCGCGGAGCGATGGGCGACCGCAACGGCGCCATGGCGCTGGCGTTCGGCATCTCCGCGGCGCTTCTCCGCCGCGAGCGGATCGGCAAGGGGTCGGTGGTGGACGTCTCGCTGCTGGCGACGGCGATGTGGACGCTGTCGTCCGACCTGCTGTCCGCGCTGCAGGGCCAACGGCCGCGCGCCGCCGCGGGGAAGGAGGCCTCACCCAACCCCCTGGTCGGCACCTACAAGACGAAGGACGGGCGGCACATCCAGCTCGTCTTCCTCCAGGGGGACCGCTACTGGGCCGAGTTCTGCCGGCTGGTCGGCCGCGAGGAACTGATCGACGATCCGCGCTTCGCCGATCTCGCCGCCCGGAGGGAGAACCGGAAGGCATGCGTCGCGGAACTGGAGGCGGAGTTCGGCAGGCGGACCTTCGCGGAGTGGAAGGACCTGCTCGCCGGGATCGACGCGCCCTGGGCTCCCGTCCAGGCCGTGGAGGAGCTGCTCGACGACCCGCAGGTGCTGGCGAACGGCTACCTCGGCCAGGTGGCCGATGGCGAGGTGACGTACTCGCTGCCGACCGTCCCCGTGCAGTTCGACGAGCGGCCGCCCGACCTGCGCCGCGCGCCCGAGCACGGCGAGCACACCGAGACGGTGCTCCTGGAGCTGGGACGGACGTGGGAGGACATCGCCGCGCTGAAGGACGCCGGAGCCATCCCGTGACGACGACGCACCAGGCCACGGGACGTCCGCTCCCGGTACCGGACGAAAGCTCCGCCCCCTTTTGGGCGGCGGCGGCGCGCCACGTCCTCGCCCTCGCCCGCTGTTCCCGATGCGGGTCGCTGACGATCCCGCCCGGCCAGACCTGCCCCCATTGCGGCAGCACCGACCCGGCGTTCGCGTTCGTTCCGGTCAGCGGTCGCGGCGCGGTCAGGTCGTGGACCGTCGTCCGCCAGTCCTTCCTGCCCGGCTTCGAAGCGGACCTTCCGTTCATGCTGGTCGACGTCGAGCTGGCCGAACAGCCGGGGCTGCGGATGATCGGCAGGCTCCTCGACGGCCCGGAGGCGCCCGTGCGGGTCGGGGCTCCCGTGGAAGTTGCCTTCGAGGACGTCGCTCCCGGAGTCGCCGTGCCCGCCTTCCGGCTCGGCGCCGCGCGCGACGCGGAGGCGGACGAATGAGCGGAAGGTTCGCGGCGAGCAACAAGGTCGCCCTCGTCGGCTACGCCCAGAGCCCGGTGCAGAGACATGCCGAGCGGCCGTTGGGCGCCCTGGCCGTCGACACGGCCCGTCAGGCGATCGCCGACGCCGGGCTGGACCTGAAGGACGTGGACGGCATCGTGGCCGCATCGCTGTTCCCCACGGCGGGCTCGCATGCCGTGCAGGACGGGGTCAGCACGGTGACGGCCGGCTGGATGGCCGAACATCTGGGTGCCGACCCGCGCTATGTCGCCGGCTTCCAAGGGATCGGCCAGGTCTCGGGTGCGATGGCCCTGGCGGTCAACACCGTGGCGAGCGGTGCCGCCGATCACGTGCTCTTCTACCGGGCGCTGCACAACCCCCGGGGCAGCTACCACGGCAACTCCACGCAGAGCATCGAAGGGCCGCAGCAGTGGACCGCTCCGGCGGGCTACTTCGGGCCGCTGGCGATGATCGCACTGCCGTACAACGAGTACCTCCAGCGCTACGGGGCCACCCGGGAGTCGATGGCGGCCGTGCTGGTGGAGGCGCGCAAGAACGGGTCCCGGATCCCGTGGTCGTACTGGCATGGAAAGCCGCTGACCGCCGAGGAGTACCTGGCGGCCCCCACCCTCGTCGACCCGGTCTGCCGTTACGACTGCGACATACCCGTCGACGGCGTCGCGGCCTTCGTGCTCACCTCCGCCGAGCGTGCCCGCGATCTGCCGCACAAGCCGGTGTACGTCAGCGGCTACGCGCACAGCGCCCCGCCCGCGCGACGCCTGCCGCTGCACTGGCCGCTCGACGACATCATCGACGGCGGCGCCGAGACCGCCCGCCGGCTGTGGGAGCACGCCGGAGTGGGCCCGGACGACGTGGACCTGCCGCAGCTCTACGACGGCTTCTCGCCGTTCGTCTGGTTCTGGCTGGAGGTCCTCGGGTTCTGCCCGGCGGGGGAGGCCCACCGGTTCGTCCAGGACGGACGGATCGACAGCGACAGCCCGGACGGCCTGCCCGTCCTCTCGGGCGGCGGGGCGCTCGGCAACGGCCGGATGCACGGCATCCCGCAGATGCTCGAGTGCTACCTCCAGCTCGCCGGCCGCGCCGGCGAGCGGCAGCGGCCGAAGGCGACCGTCGGCGTCGCCTGCCAGTCCTCGCCGCACTATGGCGGCGCCGTCGTCTACAGCGCCGAACCGTTCTGACCGTCAGTGGAGAGAGAGGACCAGTCCGTGGCAGCCATTCCTCATTGGTGCTCGTACGTGGCCGGCAAATGGGTCGACGGCGACGACACCTTCACCGTGGAGAACCCGGCGGACGAGTCGCCCGTGGGGGACGTGTCCGCCCTGCCCGCCGACGAGGTCGAGCGGGCGATCACCGAGGCGCGCCGCAGCTTCGACAGCGGGGTCTGGGCGGACATGCCGGCCTGGGAGCGGGCCGACATGCTGCACACGTTCCTCGACCACATCGAGGACACCCGGGAGGCGCTCGTCTCCACGATCGTCGCCGAGGCGGGGCAGCCGGTCTTCTTCGCGGAGGGGACGCAGCTCGGCGCCTCCCTGATGCTCGCGCGGAACACGATCGACCTCTACCTGTCGATGCGGCACGAGGAGTCCAACCCCGTGCCCGTCGACGAACTCGTCCGGAGCGGGGCGACGCTGAGCATCCGCCGCCACGAGCCGGTCGGCGTGGTGGCGGCGATCACGCCGTACAACGCGGCCCTCATCATGGGCGTGCAGAAGATCATTCCGGCGCTGATGGCGGGCAACTCGGTGGTGCTGCGGCCCAGCCCGCTGACGCCGATCTCCTCGCTGATGTTCGGCGCCGCCGCCGAGGTGGCCGGGCTGCCGCAGGGCGTGCTGAGCGTGGTGGTGGAGCCGGGCGCCGCCGGCGCGGAGCTGCTCACCGGCCATCCCGCCGTGGACATGGTGTCCTTCACCGGCTCCACCGCGGTCGGGCGCAGCATCCTCGCCCAGGCCGCGCCGACCGTGAAGCGGGTGGCCCTGGAGCTCGGCGGGAAGTCGGCGCAGATCTACCTGCCCGACGCCGTCGAGCGGGCCGCCGCGGGCGCCATGGCGGTCGTGGCGGCGACGGCGGGCCAGGCGTGCGTCGCCGCGACGCGCATGCTCGTGCCGCAGGACCGCAAGCAGGAGGTCGTCGAGGCGGTGTCGCGGGCCTACGCGGAGATCAAGGTGGGGCCTCCCACCGACCGCACCGCTCTCATGGGGCCGGTCATCAGCGCCGCGCAACGCGAACGCTGCGAGCGGTACGTCGCCCTGGCAGAGGAGAACGGCGGCCGGGTGGCCTTCGGAGGCAAGCGCCCTACGGGCCTCGACCGCGGCTACTTCTTCGAGCCGACGGTCCTCGACCTGCCCGACAACGCCAACCCGGCCGCACGAGAGGAGATCTTCGGGCCGGTCATCGGCGTCATCGGGTACCGCGACGTCGACGACGCCGTGCGCATGGCCAACGACAGCGACTACGGCCTGTCCGGCCAGGTCTACGGCGCCGACGTGGCCGCGGCGACGGCCGTGGCCCGCCGCCTGCGGACCGGAGCCGTCAACGTCAACGCTTCCGTCTTCAGCGCCTACGCGCCGAGCGGCGGCTACAAGCAGAGCGGCCTCGGCCGCGAGCGCGGGCCCGACGGCATCCGCGCCTTCCAGGAAGTGAAGCACCTGGCCATCGGCGGCCTTCGCTGAGACCGCCGCGAACGCGCATCCGCAACACCCCGACGACCTCGCAGGAAGTGCCGCGGACCCGGCCGGGTTCGCTGACGAGAAAGGGACGGAAATGGCCTCTGACCTCAACCTGGACTGGCTGATCTCGGTCGACGACCACGTGCTGGAGCCGCCCCACGTGTGGGTCGACCGCGTCGCGAGCAAGGACCGCGACCGCGCTCCGCACATGGAGACCGACGACAACGGAATGGACTACTGGGTCTACGACGGCAAGCGGATGCCCAGCTCCGGCCTCAGCGCCGTGGTGGGCAAGTCGAAGGAGGAGTTCAGCCCCGACCCGGTGCCCTACAGCGAGATGGCGCCGGGGTGCTACGACTCCAAGGCCCGCCTCAAGGACCTGGACCGGGCCGGCGTCCTGGCCTCGCTGTGCTTCCCGTCCGTCACCCGGTTCTGCGGTCAGCTCTTCTACGAGGCCAGTGACCGCGAGTTCGCGTTCACGTGCCTGCAGGCCTACAACGACTGGATGATCGAGGAGTGGTGCGGGAGCGCGCCCGGCCGCTACATCCCGCTCATCCTCATCCCGCTGTGGGACCCGAACCTGGCCGCCAGGGAGATGGAGCGGTGCGCCGGCAAGGGCGCCACGACCTTCGCGTTCTCCGAGAACCCCGAGCCGCTCGGGCTGCCGACCATCCACGACAAGGACGGCTACTGGGAGCCGGTCATGGCGGCGGCCAACGACCTGGAGATGGTCGTGTCGATGCACGTCGGGTCGTCCTCGCAGCTGCCGCAGATCTGCTCGAACGCGCCGTTCATGGCCAACCTCACCTGGGGCGCGACCCGCACCTCCGGGACGATGCTGTCGTTCCTGTTCAGCGGGCTGTTCCAGCGTTACCCGAAGCTGAAGATCGCGCTGTCGGAGGGGGAGGCGGGCTGGATGCCCTACTTCCTGGAGCGGGCCGAGCAGGTGCTGGACAAGCAGCGCGCCTGGGTCAAGCGCGGCACGACGTTCATGGACCACGCCGGCAGCGGCGACACCGTCGACCTCGACAACCTGGACCTGCGGGCCGACTTCCGCGACCACGTCTTCGGCTGCGTCATCGAGGACGAGCACGCCATCGCCAGCATCGGCCTCGGCGTGATCCCCGAGGACAACATCATGTGCGAGACCGACTACCCCCACTCCGACACCACCTGGCCGGACAGCATCGAGGTCGCGCGGAGGACGATGCGCGGCCTGCCGGAGGAGACGCAGTACAAGATCCTGCGCGGCAACGCCGAGCGGCTCTACCGGTTCACCCCCGCCGAGCCCCCCGCCAAGGCGGAGGCCTGAGGATGGGGGCCCGCGTCGCCGTGGACCGGGGGCTGTGCCTCGGCAGCGGCATGTGCCTGGTCTACGCGCCGGGCACCTTCGCCCACGACGACCAGGCCAAGGCGATCGTCCGCGACCCCGCGGGCGACCCGGCCGACGTGGTCGAGACCGCTGTCGAGGCGTGCCCGACGGGCGCCCTGAGCTTGCTGCCGGACGAGGACGGAGCGTGAAGCGGATGTTGCTTGACGGAAAGAGCGCGGTGGTCACCGGTGCGGGATCGGGCGTCGGCCGCGCCTCGGCCCTGCGCTTCGCCGAGGAGGGCGCGCGTGTGGTCTGCGCCGACATCAGCCTCGAACGGGTCGAGGAGACGGTGAAGCTGATCGCGGAGGCGGGCGGGTCCGCCGTGGCGGTGAAGGCCGACGTCTCCGCGGAGGACGACGTCGTCGCGATGCTCGGCGCCGCGGTGGAGAACTTCGGCCGGCTGGACGTCCTGTTCAACAACGTCGGCATCCCCACGCCCCGCCTGGGCGCCCGGCTGGAGGACCACACGGTGGAGGACTTCGAGCGGTTGACCGCGGTCAACCTGCGCGGGGTCTTCCTCGGATGCAAGCACGCCGTCCTCCGGTTCAAGGAGCAGGCGGACGGCGGCGCCATCCTCAACACGGGTTCCGTGGCGGGCCTCGTCGGCTGGGGCGGCTCGGTGTATGGGGCCACCAAGGGCGCCGTGCACCAGCTGACCCGTGCGGTCGCGATCGAGGGCGCCCCGTTCGGCATCCGGGTGAACGCGATCTGCCCGGCGGGGATGCCGTACACCAACTTCATGGCGGCGGGAGGCCTCCGCAACGGCGACGCCGCCGCACAGGAGGAAGCGGCCCGGCAGGTCGGTGCCTCGCACCCGCTGGGCCGCCCGATCACCGCCGAGGACTGCGCCGAGGCCGCCGTCTATCTGGTCTCGGACCGGGCGGCCAACATCACGGGCGTCCTGCTGCCGGTCGACGGCGGATACGTGGCGAGGTGACGGGATGACCGAGAGCGAGGTCCTGGACCGCGAGCGGATCCGGACGCTGTTCGACCTGCGCAGCAGCTACAACGCCCGCGCGGGCGGCGACTTCACCGCCGACCCGTACCCGGTGTGGCGGAAGCTGCGGGAGAGCGGCTCGGTGCACGACGGCACCGTCCACGAGCTGACGGGCTACCCCGGGTCGGCCTTCTTCCAGGGGCTGCCGGAGCCCGACCGGCCGCACTTCTCGGCCTTCAGCCATGCGGCCCTGGACCAGGCGTACCGCAACCCGGAGGTGTTCGCCTCCTCGCCGGCGGCCGTCGATCCCACCGGCGGCACCGACGTGACCAACAGCATGCTGTCGATGGGCGGCGACCAGCACCGGCGCTACCGCGCGCTGGTGCAGCCCTCCTTCGTGCCCGCCAGGGCCCGCTGGTGGATCACCAACTGGATCGAGCGGACGGTCCACTCGCTGATCGACGGGTTCGCCGGCGAAGGCCGCGCCGAGTTGAACGTCGACTTCTGCGCGGCCATCCCGGTGCTGACGATCACCGGCAGCTTCGGCGTTCCGGTCGAGCAGGCGCTCGACATGCGCGAGGCGCTGGGCCGTCCGATGGAGATCGTGGAGATGCTGCGGCCGGTCGTCGCCGCCCGCCGCGAGGCGCCCCAGGACGACCTGATCAGCGTGCTGGTCGAGGCCGAGGTCAAGGACGAGGACGGCGGCACGCACCGGCTCAGCGACGCGGAGATCTACTCCTTCGCGCTGCTGCTGTTGCTGGCGGGATCCGGCACGACGTGGAAGCAGATGGGCATCACGCTCACCGCCCTGCTCCAGCGCCCGGACCTGCTGCGGCGGATCAGGGACGACCGGTCGAAGCTGCGCCCGGCGATCGAGGAGGCGCTGCGCTGGATGCCGACCGACCCGATGTTCTCGCGGTACGTGACCCGCGACGTCGAACTGGAGGGCACGCGCCTCCCCGAGGGCTCGGTCCTGCACCTGTGCCTGGGCGCGGCGAACCGGGACCCGGCCCGGTGGAACCGGCCGGACGAGTTCGACATCACCCGGCCGATGAGGGCGTCGTTCGCGTTCGGCGGCGGCCCGCACATCTGCCTCGGCATGCACGTGGCCCGAGCCGAGATCAGCACCGGGATCGGGGCCCTGCTCGACCGGCTCCCGGACCTCCGGCTGGATTCGGGGGCCGAGGCGCCCCGTTTCATCGGCATGTACGAACGCGGTGTCACCGAAATCCCCGTGGTCTTCGGATAAGAGAGGTGCTGATGAGCGACAAAGAGCCCGGCTACAAGGCGCCCGACATCGGACTCGTCGGGGCCGAGCACGTCCGCCGTTACCGGGAGACAGATGGCGAGGTCGGTTATCTGTGGAACGGTGTGCCGACCCTTCTGCTGACAACGACGGGGCGTAAGAGCGGTCAGCCCCGGACGTCCGCCCTCATTTTCGGCCGCGACGCCGAGGACTACCTCGTCATCGCGTCCAAGGGCGGTTCTCCGGAGCACCCGGAGTGGTACCGGAATCTGGAAGCGGACCCGAAGGCCGAGATCCAGGTGCGGGCGGAGCGCTTCCAGGTGGCCGCACGTACGGCCACCGCGGAAGAACGACCCCGGCTGTGGGGGATCATGACCGGTCAATGGCCCAACTACGACGTCTACCAGACGCGCACCGACCGCCATATTCCCGTGGTGGTGCTCACTCCGGTATGACCGTGGAAGGCCGTATGTCTTCCGGCATCTGACGCGGCGGCGCGGTCGGGCAGTCTTTCGGAAAGGATCGGGTCATGGAGTTCGAGCTCTCCTCGGACCAGAAACTGTTCCTGGCGACGGCCAGGGACTTCCTGGACAAGGAATATCCGCTCGACCGCATCCGCCGCACAGGTGAGGAGATGGTCGGGTTCGATCGGGACTGGTGGGCGCGGGCCGCGGAGCTGGGCTGGACGGCGCTGCTCGTCCCGGAGGAACTGGGCGGCGGCAGCATCTCCGGGAACGGGGTGCGCGACCTGGCGCTGCTCGCCGAGGAACTGGGCACGGGTCTCGCTCCGGGAGCCCTGCTCGCGACCAACGTGGTGCTGGCCGGCCTGGTGGCGGCGCACGGCACCGGGCCCGACCACAGCGAGGAGATCGAGGCTCTCGTGACGGGGGAGGGCATCGCCTCGTGGGCGGTGTACGAGCCGGGAGGGCAGTGGAATCCGCTCGCTCCGGCGGTGACCGCATCGCCGCTCGACGGCGGCGGCTTCCGGCTGGACGGGACCAAGGACCGCGTCGAGGCGGCGGGGCAGGCGGACCTGCTGCTGGTGACCGCCGCCACGCCCGGCGGCACCGCGCAGTTCCTCGTCCCTGCGGGGGCGGACGGGGTGACCGTCGAACCGCAGTGGAGCCTCGATCTGGCCCGCAAGTTCGGCGCGGTGCGGTTCGACGGTGTTGAGGTCGCTGGGTCCGCGCTGGTCGGGCGGCCCGGAGATGCCCGGGCGGTGGAACGGCAGCTCCAGGTGGCGCTGGTCGTCCAGTGCGCGGAGGTCTGCGGGGGGCTGGTCCGCATGTTCGACGCGACGCTGCGGTGGGCCTTCGACCGGTACGCCTTCGGCCGGCCGATCGCCTCCTACCAGGCACTGAAACACCGCTTCGCGGACATGCGGACGTGGATCGAGGCATGCCAGGCCACGACGTCCGCGGCCGCCGCGGCGGTGCAGGAGGAGACCGCCGAGGCGGCGAAGCTGGTCAGCGTCGCCAAGGCCTTCGTGGGGGACCGGTCGCTGACCGTCCTCCAGGACTGCGTCCAGATCCACGGCGGGATCGGGGTCACCTGGGAGCACGACCTGCATCTGTTCCTGCGCCGTGCGACGGCGGACCACTCGCTGTACGGCACTCCCGACGAGCACCGCCGGCGCGTCGCCGGCCTTGCCGGGCTCTGACGTCGGAAAGGCGGAACCCATGACCGGCACCACCGAGAGCATCGAGTCGTTCCGCGCCCGCGCGCGGGCCTGGCTCGCGGACAACATGCCGCGCCTGGACACGGACGCGGCGCGGCTCAGCGGGGACGACCCCGCCCACTGGGACCGCGCCCGGGAACTGCAGCGCAGGCTCCACGCCGGCGGCTTCGCGGGGATCTGCTTCCCCGAGGAGTACGGCGGGCTCGGTCTACCGCACTCCTACCAGCAGGCCTTCAGCGAGGAGGCCGAGGGCTACGAGATGCCGATCGTGCTGAACATCCCGTCGTTCAGCATCTGCTGCGCGACGCTGCTGGACGTCGGCAGCGAGGAGCAGAAGCGCGAGCACATCGGGGCGGCGATCCGGGGCGAGGAGGTGCTGTGCCAGTTCCTCTCCGAGCCGAGCGGCGGCTCGGATCTCGCCGGCCTGATCACCCGCGCCGAACGGGACGGGGAGAACTGGGTGGTCAACGGCGCCAAGATCTGGAGCACCTTCGCCTACGGCGCCGACTACGGCCTCTGCCTCGCGCGCACCGATCCCGAGAAGCCGAAGCACGACGGGCTCACGATGTTCCTCATGCCGACGCGCGCCCCGGGGCTGACGATGAACCGCATCCGGATGGCGGACGGCACGGACGAGTTCTGCGAGGAGTTCTTCGACAACGTCGTCCTCGGACCGGAGCACGTCGTCGGCCGCGTCAACGACGGCTGGACGGTGGCGTCACGGCAGCTCTACCACGAGCGCACCGCCGTCGGGGGCGGCTCGATCTACACCAGCGGCTACGCCCAGCCGCCGACCAGGCCGCGTCCCGACATCGTCGACCTGGTCAGGCGGACCGGGCGCGCCGCCGATCCCGATGTGCGGCGGACGGTCGGCGAGGCGATCGTGATGTCGACCGTCCACGAGCAGCTGGTCGAGCGCGTCTCCGCGGGGATCGGGGGCGGTCACCTTCCTCCGACGGCGGCGTCGGTGCCGCGGTTGTTCCACGCGGAGGAGAGCGAGGCGCACGCCGACGCCCTGGTGCGGGCCGCCGGCGCGTCGGTGGCCGTGGCTTCCGCGGGGAACGCCTTCCAGGACGTGGGGCTCCACTATCTGTGCCGCCAGGCCGGAAGTCTCGGCGGCGGCAGCTCGGAGATGGCGCGGAACCTCATCAGCGAGCGGTTGCTGGGGATGCCGCGGGAGCAGGCCGCGGACCGCGGGATGCCGTTCAACCAGATCAGGCGGGGGGCGCGGTGAACCTCGCGGTCATCCTGGACATGGTCGCCGACGGTTCCGCCGACCGGGTCCTGATCGGCGACCGGGCGGGAGGCATGACCGCCGCGGCGCTCCGGGAGAGGGCGGCGGCCGGAGCGGCGCGCATCGCCTCGGCCGGCGCCGACCGGCTGCTCTACCTGGGGCCGAACGGCCCTGCCTTCCCCGTGGCGCTGTTCGCCGCCACGCTGGCGGGCGTGCCGTTCCTGCCGCTCAACTACCGCTACGGGGACGGCCAGCTCGCCGACGTGCTGGGCCGCCAGGACGACCCGCTCGTGGTGACCGATGACCCGCAGCGGGTCCAGGACGCCGCGACCATCAGGGTGGACGACTTCCTCTCCCTGCCGGCCGCGAAGGCGACTCCGCGGGACGCGGGGGAGATCGACGCCGAGTCCGTGGCGGTGCTGCTGATGACGAGCGGTACGACCGCCGCGCCGAAGAGCGCCGTGCTCCGCCATGCCAACCTGGCCGCCTATATCTTCGGGTCGGTCGAGTACGGAAGCGCAGGGGAGGACGACGCGACGCTGGTGTGCGTGCCGCCGTACCACATCGCGGCGGTCGCCAACGCGCTGTCGAATCTCTACTGCGGACGCCGGATCGTCTACCTCGACAAATTCACGCCGGACGCGTGGCTCGACCTGGCCGAGCGGGAGCGGGTCACGCACGCCATGGTGGTGCCGACGATGCTGGTGCGGATCATCGCAGAACTGGAGGCCCGGGGCGCCCCGGGGCCGTCCTGCCTGCGGTCGCTCTCCTACGGCGGTGCGAAGGTCTCCGGCGAGGTGGTCGAGAAGGCGTTGCGGCTCTTCCCCGACACCGGTTTCGTCAACGCCTACGGCCTGACGGAGACCGCCTCGTCCATCGCCGTCCTCGGGCCGGAGGACCACCGCGAGGCGGCGTCGAGCGCCGACCCGGGCGTCCGCGCCCGGCTCGGGTCGGTCGGGAGGCCGCTGCCCAACGTGGAGATCGAGATCCACGACGAGGACGGCCGCCCGGTCGGCCCGCAGGTCGTCGGCGACATCGTCGTGCGCGGCGGTCAGGTCGCCGGGGAGTATCTGGAGGCCGGCCGGGCGGTGCGCGCCGACGGCTGGTTCCCTACCCGTGATCGCGGCTACCTCGACGAGGCCGGTTACCTGTTCGTGCGCGGGCGCGCGGACGACACGATCATTCGCGGCGGGGAGAACATCGCCCCCGCCGAGATCGAGGACGTGGTCAACGCCCATCCCGCGGTGCTCGACTGCGTGGTGGCCGGAATCCCGGACGCCGAGTGGGGCCACCGCATCGGCGCGTTCGTCATCGCCCGCCCAGGTCGGACCCTGGACGAGGCCGAGCTGCGCGCCTGGGTCCGCGAACGGCTTCGCGGCTCCAAGACCCCCGACCAGGTGATCACGGTCGACGCGTTCCCGACCTCGCCCACGGGCAAGATCCTCCGCCGGGAACTGGTCGCGCGGGTCGAGAGCGCGACCGTGTGAGGGTCTAGGGCCCGCCGAGCCGCCGCCGAGCCGCCGGCGGGCCCTCCCGTGGCTAGGACAAGGCCTGCAAGGGGGTGAGCACCTCGTCGGCGAAGCGCCGCATCCCGTCGAACGCCTCCCGCGAACTGGTCCACGGCGTCACGATCAGGCGAGTGACCCCGGCCTCGATGTGGCGCTCGACGTCCTCCGGGCTCGAGACCGCGCCCGCAGCGGGAAGGGTGACCTCGATCGGGCTCCGCCTTCCGGCCTGGTCGGCCAGTTCCCGCAAGCGGGCCAGGGATCGGGGCAGGTCCTCCAGGGCATGGTTCATCGGCATCCATCCCGCGCCGACGGTGGCCGCGCGGCGCAGCGCCGCGGCCCCGTCGCCGCCGATGTGCAGGGCGGGGCCGCCCTCCTGTACGGGCTTGGGCTCGAACGCGACCGGCTCGAAGTCGAAGAACTCACCGTGGTGCTCCACGACCTTCTCGCTCCACAGGCGCCGGCACACGGTGATCGTCTCGTCGACCCGCGCCCCGCGCCGGTCGAAGTCCAGGCCGACGGCCTCCCACTCCGCGCGCAGCCAGCTGGCGCCGATGCCGAGCGCCAGCCGTCCCCCCGACAGCACGTCCACGGTCGTCGCTCCGCGCGCCGTCACGAACGGATGCCGCAGCCCGATGTTGTACACGCAGGTACCGAGGCGGATCCGCGTCGTCCTCGCGGCCAGGTGGCCGAGCACCCCGAAGACGTCGAACGCCGGGATATCCGGCGGGATGGGCGGATGGTCGGCACCGTGGTGGGGACTTCCCGCGGCGCTGAGCGGGACGACGAGGTGTTCGGGGATCCACAGCGACTCGAACCCCAGCCGATCGGCCTCCGCGGCGACCTCCGCCCACCAGCGCGGGTTGACGGAGCCGAGATGCAGACCGATGTCCATTGAGGCCTCCATGGCGGTTGCGGGCTCGCGCCCGGTCGGTGGTTCGTCTCGGACGGGGGCGGCCCCTGGCAGGCGAACGCGTGCTCAGAAGCCTCTGGTCGACGCTCAAGTGGTGGCCCGCTGGGTCTTGACGTGGATTCGTCGGCCCAGCAATATCGAAGTCGATATCGAAGTTACCATACGACCGCGAGGAACCGGAGGCCGGGGGACAAGGCCTCCCGGCATCCGGACCGCGCATGACGACCAGGGAACCGAGGTTCTCGCAGCCGCGGCGGACACCGCCGCGTTTCCCGGCCGCAACGCGAATCTCGTTGCGGCGCTCTCCAACGTGACTGCTCCCCAGCGCTCGGGCGACGGGCCGCACCGGTAACCGGTACGGGCCGGACCCGGCGCTGCCCACCCCCGGAAGGCCGCCGCGTTCCCGCGGCGGTCATCTCCCGCAGGAGCGGAGGAAGTTCATGACAGAAGAAATCGCCGCCTCGGAAACGGGCCGCGAACCCGGCCCGCCCTCGGCGGCCGAGGAGGACGCCGGCCGGCTCACCGGTGCCTCGCCGCTGCGCCTGGTCGCGGTCCTCGCCCTGCTCGTCCTGCTGACCGAGATCGTGCCCCTCCAGTCGCTCATGGTCTCGGCGGTCATGCCGAAGATCGGCCAGTCGTTCCCGAACTCCGGTCACAACATCGCCTGGATCCTCACCATCCAGGGCGTCGTCAGCGGCGCCACCATCGCCATCATCGGCAAGACCGCCGACATGTACGGCAAGAAGGTCCTGCTGCTGGCGTGCGCCGTGCTGTTCGTCGCGGGTTCGCTGCTGTGCGCGCTGACGTCCAGCTGGCCCCTCTTCCTGGCCGGGCGCGGCATCGAGGCGGTGTCGTGGGGGATGGTCGCGGTGAACTACGGACTCCTTCGCGACATCATGCCCCGCAAGTGGGTCCCCATCGCCGTGGCCGTCATCGGCAGCGGGGTCGGCGGGGCCGCGATCATCGGCCCGCCCGTGGTCGGCGCGATGACCGACCACTTCAGCTGGCGGTCGGTCTTCTGGTTCCTCACCATCTACACCGCCGTGCTGGCCGTCCTCGTCGCCTTCCTCGTCCCCGAGTCACCGCTGCGCGCACGGCAGCGCTTCGACGTCGTCGGAGCGGTGCTGTTCGGCGTCGGCATCGGCGTGACGCTCATCTACCTGAGCGAGGGGAGCAGCTGGGGCTGGAGCGACGCCGGCTCCCTGGCCTACCTCGCCGCGGGCCTGGTGATCCTCGCCGCCTTCTTCGCCTGGGAGCGCAGGGCCGCCGCGCCGATGCTGGATCTGAGCATCCTCCGCATGCCCGCGGTCTCGATCATCTACGCGGTGGCCTTCCTGCTCGCGTCGGTGCAGGCGCAGATCTCCATCCTGGTCCCGTACATGTTCCAGACGCCGAAGGAGAGCGACCTCAAGCAGCAGATCGTGGAGGGGGCGGCCGCCAAGAGCCACACCCCGGTGCCCGTCATCTCCGACATGATGAGCTTCCGAGGCGACATCAGTTACGGGGCGGGCTACTCGGTCCTCGACATGGCCGTCCACATCACGATCTGGACCGCGGTGTTCTCGATGGTCTTCGGCATGGTGTGCGGCTGGCTCTGCCGGCGGCTCGGCGCCCGGATCCCGCTGATCATCGGTGTCGTCGCCACCGGAGCGGCCTGCGCGCTGTGGATCAACTGGCACTCCACGTGGCAGCTGCAGGTCGCCATCGGCGTCCTGTTCGGCCTGGGAACCGGATTCCACCTGGCCTCGTTCCCGAACATCCTCATCGACTCCGTCTCCGCCCGGCAGACGGGCATCGTCACGGCGATGGCCTCGGTCTTCGGCTCGGTCGGCATCGCCGTCTCCAGCGCCCTGCTGTCCTCCATCCTGGCCGCCCATCCCTTCCAGACGGTCACCACGGTGCCCGGGCGCGGCACGGTCGTCTCCGACGTCCCGCAGGTCTTCACCGATCCCGGCTTCAGCCTGGCGTACCTGCTGCTCGGCGTGGTCCCCTGCGTCGTGGCCGTCTTCATCGCCTTCCCGCTGCGCGCCGGACGCGCGCCCGCGCGAGGCGGCGAGGTGGTCGCCCGGCCGGCCTGAGCCGCCGTCCCCGGTAGGCCGCCAGAACAACGGCCTACCGGGACCACGGCGCCCCAGCCAGGCGAGGCTGGGGCGCCGAGCCCGCTCTCCGGCTACGCCCTCTTGCAGCCTTCCAGGATCGACTCCGCGAAGGCGCGCGTCAGAGCGCGGGTGCGGTGGCGCGTACGAAGTCGGTCAGGGATTGCGGCGTGACCTGCGGGTACCTGGCGTTGTCGAGGTTGTCGAACTTGGCTTTGCCGCTCACCATGCACCACTGGTACTGCAGCGCCACGTAGTCGAACGGGTTGTCGGTGAGGGCCGCCTGACGGGTGATCTCCGCGCGCAGGTCGTCGGCAGCGCCGAGGTGGCGCAGCTGCAAGGTGCGGCCCGAACCGCGCTGGACGGCATCGTGGAACTGGCGCATCGACATGACCTCACCGGCGAAGCGCAGCGTGCCGGACGCGGCCGGGTCGAGGGCGACGGCGGCGGTGTAGGCGGCGGTGTCCGCCACCGAGGTCAGGTCGAGCGGCTGGTCGGGGTCGCCCCAGTGCGACAGGGTGCCCTGCTCCCAGTCGATGAGCCCCATGAAACCGGTCATCACCTCGTAGAAGGCCCCGTTGAGCACGGAGACCACCTCGAGGGCGGTGCCGACGCGCGCGGCGGCGGCCTGCCGGCGCCAGCCCATCATGAAGTTGTCGCCGTCATCGAGCTTGGTCATGTCGACGGCGAAGTCGGACGGGACGAACCGCCGGGCGCCGGCCTTCTCCGCGGCGCGCACGAGGTTGGCCTGCCCGTCCACGATCACTTCGGGGCCGCCCTGGACGGCCGAGATCACGGTCGTGGCGTCGCCGACGGCCTCGGCCAGGTGCTCGACCGGACCGGTGATGTCGCCCTCGACCAGCTCCAAACCGCCGGTCCGCGAGGTGGACAGGGCACTGACCTTCTCCTCGCCGGTGCCGGGCCGCACCAGGGCCCGCACGGGAACGCCCTGGTCGAGAAGGGCTCGGACGATCTGACCGCCGAGCAGTCCGGTGGCACCGGCCACAAAGATCTTGGGGAAA
The DNA here is from genome assembly GCF_041951385.1 of Actinomadura sp. NTSP31. Classification (NCBI taxonomy): domain Bacteria; kingdom Bacillati; phylum Actinomycetota; class Actinomycetes; order Streptosporangiales; family Thermomonosporaceae; genus Actinomadura; species Actinomadura sp. NTSP31. Next base: position 45,777 of record NZ_JBGNUT010000010.1, read on the forward strand.
GAGGACATGACGTGTGGACTCCTTACTGGAAATCAACTGGGACGTTCACCCGCGTTCGGGCGTGCGAGGGCCGGGACCGGGCAACCCCGGTCCGGGCGAAGGGAAGTCAGCCGCCGCGGATGGAAGCGCAGCGACGTATCGGGAATGGCGTGCAGCGTCGCGGCAGCACGGGACTTCTACGTCCCGGCGCGGACGGACGTCAGAACCGCGATGGGCTCACGGCCCTTTCTTGATCGCTTCGCTGAGCGCGCCGAGACTCACGGCCAGTTGCTCGACGTCCGCCGCCTCCCAGTCCGCGAGCAGGGCGCCGATGGCGGCCGTGCGCGCCTTCCAGAGTTTGCTGATGGCGAGTTTCCCGGCCCGCGTGACGCTCACCAGCTGTGCCCGGGCATCGGCCGGATCGGGGCGCCGTTCGATGAGGCCGCGCGACTCCAGGCGTTTGGCCGGAGGCGACAGGGTGGACTTGTCCACCTCCATCAGCTCCGCCAGGACCGACAGCCGCACCGGCGCGTGCAGCGACACCTGGGCCAGCAGGGTGTAGTCCCCCAAGGACAGCTCCAGCCCGGACGACGCCATGATCTTGCGCCGCGTGGCCGGAGCGAACATCCAGTTGCCCACCGTGGCCAGGGCCGCCGCCACTCCGTCGACGTCCCGGCGCCGCGGGCGAGACGGGCCGTCCGTGCCGGCCGACACCTCTTCCATCCCTGCGCCCTCCCCGAAAGGTTGGTTGTGTCAAACCAACTATTGCGCAGGAGGGGACTCGATGCAAGCGCATGTAACCAGGGATCCTCGGCGGGATGCCGGGTGTGCGGGCAGCGGCCCGGCTTCCGCGACCGCCGGGCAGGGCGGCGACGATTACGGCGTGAGGAAATCGATGAGGGCGCGGGCGATCTGGTCAGGGGCGTTCTCGGTCGGAATGTGGTCCGCGTCCGGGATCCGCACGAGTGTGGTGTGCGGAATCTCCGAGGCGAACTTCTCTGCGTATTCCACTTTCTCGAAGCCGTCGTCTTCACCCCAGATCAGCAACTTGGGCTTTGCCGACCGCTGTAGCGCGGGAACCAGTTCAAGGGTGTAGCGGCTGTCGGCTGCGCCTGCCATGGCCAGCCAGGAGCGGCGGACCCGCGGATCGGTCCACGGGTCCACATAGTCGGCGATGCGCTGCTCGGTGGCGGCACCGGCCAGCGCCGCCTTCACGGCCTGTCGGCGGGCGGCGAGAAGTTCGCCGGCGGTGGTCGCCACGGCGGCCTTCGGGTCCCGGAACCGGGCCACATGGGGCGCCGGCCAGGAGTCGTAGAGGACCGAGTTGACCAAGGCCAGCCGGGGCACGTCCAGCCGATCGTGGACGAGCAGATGCTGCGCGACCGCGCCGCCGATGTCATGGCCCGCCACGGCGATCGGCCCGGAAAGCTCCAGCGCGGACGCGAATCGCGCCACCCACTCCGCAAGAGCCGGGACCGTGGCCGTCTCCAGGGTGAGTTCGCCTCCGGAGCGCCCCAGTCCGGGAAGATCGACCGCAAGGGGCCGCAGCCCTGCCTCGGCGAGGCGGCCCAACACCGGCAGCCACACCCGGCTCCAATACGTTCCGTGCAGCAGCAGCACGACCGGGCCGTCCTGCCCTGCGGTCAGGTAGCTGGCCGTTTCGCCGTCGACCTGGACCGTGGTTCTCCGCACGCCCGTCTCAGTGGTTTCGCTCATGGGACCACGGTGCCCCGGTGTCCGCCTCCAGGCCGAGAGTCCGAAAAGACATCTATGGGTATGTTCCTGCCATGGACCGTCATCAGGTGGTGGCCCTGCTCAGCCCGCCCCAGTCACCCTTCGAACTCGCCTGTGCCGCCGAGGTCTTCGGCACCGTCCCGCCGGACGCACCGGCCCGCTACGACTTCCGGATCTGCGCCGAACGCCCCGGCCCCCTGCAGACCACCGGCGGCTACCCGATCCTCGTCGGCGCGGACCTGACGGCGTTGCAGGAGGCGGACACCGTGGTCGTCCCCGGCTGGCAGCCGCCCGGCAGACCGGTGCCGCCGGCCGTCACCGAGGCGCTGCGGGCCGCCCACCGGCGCGGGGCGAGGATCGTCTCCATCTGCACGGGGGCGTTCGTCCTCGCCCACGCCGGACTGCTCGACGGCCGCCGCGCCACCACCCACTGGCGCCGCACCGCCCAGTTCGCCGCCGCCTTCCCCGAGGTGGAGGTAGACCCGGACGTGCTGTACGTCGACCACGGCGACGTGGCGACCAGCGCCGGATCGGGTGCGGGCATCGACCTGTGCCTGCACCTGGTACGCCGCGACCACGGCGCGGCGTACGCCGCCCAGATCGCCCGGAACATGGTGCTGCCGCCGCATCGGGAGGGCAGCCAGCTGCAGTACGTCGCCCAGCCCGTCCCGGCCAAGGCGGACGGGTCGTTGGCGCCATTGCTGGAATGGGCCGCCTCCCAGCTCGACACCCGGCTGACCGTCGCCCGGCTCGCCGAACGCGCCGGGCTGTCGAGCCGCACTCTCGCCCGGCAGTTCACCCGGCAGCTCGGCGTCAGCCCTGGACAGTGGCTGCTCGGCCGGCGCCTGGACGCGGCACGGGTACTGCTGGAACGGACCGACCTTCCGGTGGAGGCCATCGCCACCCGGGTCGGCCTCGCCTCGGCGGTCAACCTGCGCCGCCGCTTCCGGGCGCGCCTCGGCACCACCCCCGGCGCCTACCGGCGGACCTTCGGCGAAACCCGATAGGTAAGCAGGCCGATGACGCGGCCCCCGGCCTCTTAACGGACGGCGATGCCGGCGATCTGCGTCCGGACCGGGACGAAGCTGGAACGGAACTGGAACTCGGTGATCTCCACCGAGGCGAACCCGGCCGCGCGGATGGCGGCCGCGGTGTCCCGGTCGGTGTGGCAGCCCTCGAAGGCCCACTGCCACGGCCGGCGTACCAGCCGCTGGACGCGCCGGACGGCGCCGTGCGGCGCGGCGACGTGCTCGATGAACGCCAACCGTCCGCCGGGCCGCAGAACCCGGTGGATCTCCCGGAGCACCTGGGCCGGGTCGTGGACGGTGCAGAGCACCCAGGTGCAGATCACGGTGTCCACACTGGCGTCTTCCAGGTCGATCGCCTCGCCCGGCACCGGATGGATGGTCAGGTCGATGCCGTGGACGGCCGCCGTACGCTCCAACCGCGGATGGAAGTACGGATTGGGCTCAATGGCGTGCACGATCGTCCTCGGCGGCAGGTAGCGCAGATTCGGGCCGTTGCCGGCGCCGATCTCGGCGACGACGCCGCCGGTCCGGGGAAAGATGTCACGCTTGTGGCCGGCGAGCCGCTGGTTGATGTAACCGGCCATGAGCGCGAAGAACACCGAGTTCAGGCGCCCGCGTACGGGATTCGGGCTCAGCGCCGGCAACGTGCTGGTGTCGGACATGTGCCTCTCCTCGATAGGGACACGGTCGTGGTCCCTGAAGGATCCGACGGCGAACGGCGTCCTGTCAGGCGGGGAATTACGCCAGGCTCTACCTGAATCCGCTACCTCAACGGTCGCGCCGGGCCCACCAGGCGGCGATCTGGGTGCGGGAGCGGACGTCGAGCCGTTGGCGGATCCGTTCGACGTGGCCTTCGGCGGAGCGTTCCTCGATCCCCAGGCGCCGGGCGATCTGGCGGTTGCTGAGCCCGTCCGCGACCAGGGCCGCGACCTGGAGCTGCCGGGGAGTGAGCACATCGTCCGTCGACGGCGGGCCGTGCCGTTCCGGCGTGCCCGTGGGCTCGCCCAGGTACTCCAGGACGGCGCGGACCACCGAAGCGGAGTCGCCGGCCCAGGCGAAGTGGCTGCGGCCGGGGAGCGTGACCAGTTGCGCGCCGGGGATCCGCGCGGCCAGGTCGCGGCCGAGCCGGTACGGGATCGCCCGGTCGCCGCGTCGGTGCAGCACCAGCGTCGGCGTGACCACCCTGTCCAGCTGGTCCTCCACGCACGCCTCATAGCACTGCTCCAGCAGCTCGCAGGCGAACTCCGCGGTGGCCGTGCCCCGCTGCAACCGCGCGAAATGCGCCTTGGCGTCGGCGGCGGCGTCGGCCATGAAGATGTCGGCCAGCACGTCCGAGCCGAGCCCCCAGTGCGCGCGCACCATGCCGAGCACGGCCTCCCGGACCTGCGGGGAGGCGACCTGGCGGCCGTCGGCGTAGCCGCCGTAGACGATCAGGCGTCCGACGCGCTCGGGATACCGTGCGGCGAAGGCCAGCGACGCCGCCGCGGCCGTCGAGATGCCCAGCAGGTCGAAACGCTCCTGCCGCAGATGGTCGGCGACCGTCCGCAGCACTTGCACGTTGGTGTCCACCGTCTGGCGGCACGGCCACGGATCGGACAGCCCGCAGCCGGGCTTGTCGTACAGCACCACCGTCCGGTGCGCGGCCAGGGGGACCAGGAACGCGCGGACGGCCGGGTCCTGCCACAGCAATTCCAGATGGCTGATCCAGCCGGGAGGAACGATCAGCGGGGGCCCGTTGCCGACCGTGCCGTACGCGATTCGCACCCCGCCCTCGGCGGCGCAGAAACGGATCTCGAAGCGCGGCTCGCGACCGCCGTCCACCACTCAGGCCCCCACGCCGTCCTCGGTCCGGGTGACTCGCGGTCACCTTATCGGGGCGGGGCTGGCCGGCGGCCGCGCGAGTCGGTCAGCCGTCGGCGAGGCGCTGGATGGTGGTGCTCAGCCAGGCCTGGAGATCGGCGGGGTCGCCGAGTTCGGAGCGCAGGACCCGGCGGCGGGTCGAGACGCCGAGCACGAAGGCGTCGATCGCCGCGGCCCGGCCGCGGGCCTCCGCGTCGTCCAGGCCGCTGTCGCGCAGGTAGCGGTGCAGCGGCTCCAGCGAGTTCGTGTCGAGGAAGGCGGCCAGCGCCTCCGCCGCCTCCGGGCGTTCGCCGGACGCGCGTTGCAGCACGAGCAGCGGGTCCTCTCCGGGGGCGCCGGACCAGCGTTGGACGATGCTCGCCGCGAGGCGCGCCCCCAACGCGGAACGGTCGCCCTCGAAGGAGTCGGACACCGGGATCTCCACCCGGGTCGCCGCCAGGAAGAGACCGTCCTTGCCGCCGAAGTAGCGCGTGATGAGATTGGGCGACACCCCGGCCGCGTCGGCGACGCCTTTGACCGTGACCGTCGTGTACCCGTGCCGGGCGAACTGGCGTTTCGCGTGCTCCAGGATCCGCTGCCGGGTGGCGGCCGCGTTGCGCGAAGTCATGTGTATGAGCATACACATTCATGTGTACGCTCGTACACATGAATGACGAGATGCGGGAACGACTCCGGCGGACGCGGCGCGTCACGACACCGTGGAGTGACGACGGGACGCGCGGCATCAGCGCCGCCCGCCTCGACGAACTGCTCGAGCGCTGGGCGGACGGGTACGACTGGGGCCCGCACGAGCGCCGCATCGGCGAGCTCCCTTGGGCGACCGTGCAGGCGGGCGGCACCGACCTGCGCGTGATCCATCAGCGGTCCGCAGACCCCAGGGCCCCGGTCGCCGTGCTGCTGCACGGCTGGCCGGACTCGGTGCTGCGGTTCGAGCGCGTCCTGCCCTTGCTCGCGGACATGCACGTGGTGGTCCCCGCGCTGCCGGGCTTCCCCTTCGCGGCCCCGCTCACCACGCCCGGTATGTCGGCCAACCGGATCGCCGGGATCGTCGCGGACGCGCTGGGCGGGCTCGGCTACTCGCGGTACACGGTGTCCGGGGGCGACGTGGGCGGTACCGTCGCGGAACTCCTCGCGGCCGAACACCCGGACCGGGTGGCCGCGCTGCACCTCACGAACGTCGCCCCGCAGCGTGCGCTCACGGCGGACCCGGCGAAGCTCGCGCCCGACGCGGCGGCCTACCTCGGCCGGGCGGCGCGGTGGTTCCGGACCGAAGGCGGATACATCGCGGAGCAGTCGACGCGTCCGAACACGCTCGCCATCGCCCTCGGCGACTCGCCCGCGGGCCTCGCGGCCTGGATCGTCGAGAAACTGGACTCCTGGTCCGACGAGTCGGCCTTCACCTCGGACGAGCTTCTCACCTGGGTCAACGCCTACTGGGTCACGGGCACGATCGGCACCTCTTTCGCCACCTACGCCGAACCGGTCGCCCTCCCTGGCCGGATCGACACGCCGACCGTGCTCTCCGTCTTTCCGCGCGATATCAAACCGGAGCCGCGAAGCTATGCCGAGGCGTTCCTGAACATTCGCGAGTACGTGGAACACCCCGCCGGGGGCCACTTCGCGGCCTGGGAACAGCCCGAGGCCTACGTCGGCGACCTACGCCGTGCGGTCGCACTAGGCGGCTGAAACCCCGTCACCGACAGCAGGCCGGACCTTTTGGCGGGGGTTTCTCCCTACTTCGGGGCTTTGGTGGTGACGCGGGTGGTGAGCCAGGCGTCGATCTCGGCGCGCACGGCGGTCAGGTCGTAGGTGCGCTGGTCGACGTTGTCGGCGCGCAGTTCGAACACCGGGATGCCGGCGCGTTCGAGCGCCTCGGTGATGAACCAGCCGCTGCGGGCGTCCTCGCCGACCAGGTGCACGACGCCGTCGACCTGGTGCAGGCGCGCCTCCTTGAGGTACCACTCGGTCGACCACGGCGGCCGGTAGAGCTGGTCGGAGAAGGCGGCGAAGCGGGCGGCGAGGGCGCGCATCGGGTCGTCGCCGTAGCGGATGTAGCCGTCGGCGGCGATCGCCAGGTACATCGACCAGACGAAGACCGCGCCGTGGCGTTCCTCGAAGTGGCGGTAGAAGTCCATGTCGTACCAGAGGCCCCGGCCGATCCACATGAGCCGGACGCGTTCGTCCGGGCACGCGGCCTCGCCGGCGGCGACGCGCTCGGCGACCTCGTCGTGGAAGCGCTTGGCGGCGTCGCGGGCCCAGACGGTGCCGCGGTGCCACTGCGGAATCATCACGCTGGAGATGCTGTCGTCCACGCGCAGCGGGACGGGACGGGTGCGGGCGATGAGGTCGCGGGTGCGGCGGTTCCATTCCTCCTGCTCGTTGACGAGCGCCATCACCTCGCGGAAGCGCGACTCGCGGAAGACCCGGCCGGTCGTGGTCTCCAGGAACCGGACGAGGCCCTCCAGTTCGGAGACCATGAGGTCGAGGCGGGGCGTGCCGACGGCGGCCTCCCACTGCTCGGGCATCAGGTCCCACCAGTTGACGGGGACGGTGTCGGCGGCGGCGCTCTCCAGCGGGTAGTAGGCGATGCCGTCCTGCTCGTCCCAGATGTCGAACACCTTGCGGGACGTGTCGCCGGTGGTCTCGCCGAGGACGATCGAGGGGCGGGGCAGCCCGCCCCACGGCGGGTCGGCGACCTCCGTGAACGCGGACGCCAGGGAGGTGGCGCTGTACTGCTCGGAGTAGTCGGGGTAGCCGTACTCGCGGAGTGTCCGCAGGTATTCGCCCGTTCGCTGTTTGGCGGCGACGACGGACGCCCACCACTGGTTCACCACGTACGGGATGCCCATCGCCCGGAAGATCTCCTGCGGGGCGTCGGCGTTGACCAGGGCGAGGGGTTCGCCGCCTGCCACGGCCTCGCGGAGCTCGGCGAACCATTCCCGCTGGTAGCGGGTCGCCTCTTCGGAGGAGGCCAGAAGCTTCTGCCGGGCCATCAGAGGGCTTCTCCGTTCGGGGGAGCGGCGCGCAGGGCGTCCGCGATGAGGGGCAGGGCGTCGGCGCCCAGTTCGCCGTAGTGGCGGTGCTCGAGGATCACCGCGGGCACGCCGGCCGCCTCGCGCTGGGCGGGGAAGTCCCACGCGGGGGCCTCGTCCATGGCGCGGACGTAGGAGACGAGCAGGTCGGGACGGGAGCGTTCGGCGGTGGCGGCGGTCTGGCGGGCGCGGGCGTGGATCGACGACCGGGCGGAGGTCGGCCCGCGGTACTGGTAGCGCTCGGCGAGCGCGTCGAGGGTGGGCTCGCCGACGAGGGGCTCGGCGAGCGCGTCGCCCCAGTCGTGGTCGTCGGCGACGATCACATGGCCGGCGTCCTCGATCGCCCGGTACACCGCGGGACCGTCGTGGGCGCTGCCGGTGAGGTAGATCCGCCGTCCGCCATGGCGCGGCAGATCGGGCTCGGAGCACAGGAGCCGGTCGAGGAGGACCGCGTGGTCCTCGGCGGGGAGCGCGGCGCCGGCGCCGATCGCGATCAGTGCGTCCTCGCCGCGCAGCGCGGGGCGTTCGGCGGTGCGCAGCCGCCGCAGGGCCCGGATCATGCGCCGGGCCTCGTCATGCCGCTGGACGGCCTCCGACAGGTCGTCCTCACCGATGCGCCGCCCCGACCAGCGTTCGAGCAGTTCCTTGGTCTCGGCGATCCGGACGCGGTTGTATCGGGTGGTGGTGCGGTGCGGCAGGTGCAGGACGTCGACGAGATGCGTGCGCGGCAGAGCCGGTTCGACACCGAGCCGCTGGAGTTCGCGGACGGTGTAGAACAGGCGCAGGGAGCCCGCGCAGTCGTTGGAGATCAGCAGCAGGTCCAGGTCCGGTTCGCCGTGCAGCAGCCCCGCCAGGATGGAGCGCGACGCGGGGTCCAGGCCGGTGCCGAGGTAGCGGTCGGCGAGGGCGCGGTCGCGGCCGGGGTCTCCGGCCAGGCGCACCGGCAGCGCGCCGGCGGCGGTGACGAGCTCGACCGGGACATCGGCGCCCACGCAGCCGACGACGGGCGCTCCGGTCGCGCGCCACCGCCGGATCGCGGCGGGACGGTCGTGGTAGGCGTCGCGGAGTTCCTTGAGCGCTGAGGGCACGGGGCTCACAGGACGCCCTCGTCGGCGAGCGCGGCCAGGCGCCCGGCGGAGTAGCCGAGCAGGTCGCCGAGCACCTCCTCGGTGTGCTGGCCGAGGTGGGGCGCCGGGCGGTCGAGGCCGGTGCCGGAGGCGGAGAACGTGATCGGGATGCCGGGGCCGAGCAGGCCGGTGGGGCCGTGGTCGGGGTGGACGAGCTCCACGACCTCGCGGCGGGCGAGGACCGAGGCGTCCCGGACGGCCTCGGCCGGCTCGCGCACCTCCGCGGCCGGGACGCCGTGGTCGGCGAGCCGCTTGACCACCTCCGCCCGGGCCAGCCCGGACGTCCAGGACCGGATCATCTCGTGCAGCTCCGCGGCGTTGCCGACGCGCCGGTCACGGGTCGCGAAGCGGTCGTCGTCGGCCAGTTCGGCACGTTCCATCGCGGCGAAGACGCCGCGGGCGAACGCGTCGGTCGGGCCGCACAGCGCGATCCAGCCGTCGGCGGCCGGGAACACCCCGAACGGCGCGAGCCGGGGCACCATCGCCCCGGTGCGGGTCGGCAGCCCCATCGCCTCGAAGGCGTCGAACGGCTCGCACGACAGCAGCGAGGTGAGCGCGCCGAGCATCGACACGTCGACGTGCTGGCCCTCGCCGGTGCGGTCGGCGTGCATGACGGCGGCGAGGGTGCCGACGACCGCGTAGAGCGGGGCGAGCAGGTCGCCGACGGGCAGGCCGAACCGCACCGGGGGGTCGCCCGGTTCCCCGGCCGTCATCATCACGCCGCTCAGGGCCTGGATGATGGTGTCCATCGCCTTGCCCGTCCCGGATCCGCCGCCCTGGGCGCCGAACCCGCTGATCGAGGTGTAGACGATCCGCGGGTTGGCCTCGCGCGCGGCCCGGTAGCCGACGCCGAGCCGGTCGGCGGTGCCGGCCGCGTAGTTCTCGACCACCACGTCCGCGTGCCGGACCAGGTCGGCGAAGACCTCGCGGCCTCCCGGCTTCTTGAGGTCGAGGGTGATGCTCTTCTTGTTGCGGCCCCGGGTCAGCATCGACACCGACATGTCCCTGGCGTCGCCGCGTTCGGCGGCCGGGCCGTCCGCGCGGGCGTAGGGGGAGTTGCCGCGCGAGCTGTCCCCGCCGATCGCCGGGTTCTCGATCTTGATGACGGTGGCGCCGAGGCCGGCCAGCAGCAGCGTGGCATAGGGGCCGGCGAGGGCGGTCGTCAGGTCCAGGACGGTCCGGCCGTCCAGCGGTCGTGCCGTCATCGCGCGCCCCCGTTCACGTCGGTCAGTTCGATCTCCGTGTCGCCGCGCCACCGCGTCGCGGTGTTCAGTCCCGCGCGGCGTCCGATGTCGTCGATGTAGCCGGCGACGTCCTCGCCGCCTTCATGGCGCCCGCGCGGTACGGGACGTCCCTGGTCGTCGATCCAGCAGGGCACATAACCCGCACCGGTGATGCCGGACGTGTCGAACCGGACGGTGGCGATGGCGGTGTTCCGGCTCTCCGGATGGAAGGGGTAGAACGGCATGCCCGGATCGGGCGCGAACCCGTAGAGCTCGACGCGGCGGCGTGCCCAGGCCTCGATCTCGGCGCTGTCGCCGCCGGTCGGGGTGAGGGCGCGGGTGACGGTCACGAAGTTGCCGAGGCCGTGGTAGATCGGGCGGCCGCGGTACACCTCGATGCCCCGCATGATGTGCGCGTGGTGGCCGATGACCGCGTCGGCGCCCGCGTCGATCGCGGCGTGCGCGACGGGCCGCTCGTACATGGCGATCGCCGCCGGGGTGTGGCCCACGCCCTTGTGGAAGGCGACCAGGACGGCGTCGGCCTCGGCGCGGGCGGCCCGCACGTCGCCGGCGAGCCGGTCGAGGTCGTCGGGCTCGGCGAAGGTGTAGATGCGCGGCGGTCCGCCGGGGCTCGCGTGGTCCAGCTCGTAGTGGGTCATGACGTGGACGTACGCGCAGCCCGCCTTGGCCGACGTGGCCCACGACTCGCGCGGGCCGACGCAGTTGTAGCTGAGCACGGCCAGCCGCAGCCCGCCGCGTTCGACGATGGCCGGCCGCCGGGCCGCGGGCAGGTTCGCGCCCGCTCCGGTCGTGGCCAGGCCGTTGGCCTCCAGGTGCCGGACCGTGTCGGCGATGCCGGACGCGCCGGCGTCGTAGACGTGGTTCCCGGCGAGGGTCGCGACGCCGAACCCGGCGCCGGGCAGCGCCGCGAGCGCGGCCGGGTCGGCGGGCGGGGCGGGCACGTCGGTGCTGGTCCGCTCGGTGGTGCCGGAGTGCGGCACCTCGATGTGGGCGACCGCGATGTCGGCGCTCAGCAGCGTGTCCCGCGCCGGGTCGAAGAACGAGGGCGCGTCGGGCTCGTCGAGGATGACGTCGCCGACGGCCATGACGGTGATCTCCCCGCTCATGCGCCGATCCCGATCCCGCTCCCCGTCGCGGGCAGTGGCTCCGCGACGCCGTTCAGTTCGTCCACGAACACGCGCACCTCCCGGACGAGCCGCTCCGGGCTCTCGGTGCCGATGAAATGGCCCTCGTCCTCGAACAGCACGGCCTTGGCGCCCTTGACCGAACGCGCCGCGCGCAGTGCCGACTCCGGCGAGATGACCCCGTCCCGCATCGCCGCCAGGATCAGGACGGGGACGCGGATGCCGCGCAGCACCTCCTCCAGCTCCTCGTCGGTTCGTGCGTCTGGAAACGGCTTGCCCTGGTTGATGAGGGTCTCCCGTTCGGGCTGGGCGAGGTAGTGCTCGACCCGGCGGGCGATCTCCTTCTCCCGCGCCGCCTCGCGCGCCGGGTCGTCGGTCGGCCCGTACATGATCCGGAGCTGCTCGGCGATGACCTCGGGGGAGCGGCGGTTCTCGATCATCCGGCGGCGGCCGGCGGACGACCCGGTGCCGCCCGCGCGGTCGTGCGGGGTGCCGACCACCGAGACCAGGGCCTTCAGCCGCTCGGGCCGGCGGGCCGCCACGTGCCAGCCGATCCCGCCGCCGTGCGAGATCCCGGTGTAGACGAACCGGTCGACGCCGAGGCGGTCGGCGAAGGCGCAGACGTCGTCGGCCCACTGGTTCAGCCAGCCCTGCGCGGGCGGCTCGTCCGGATGGCTGGACCCGCCGTAGCCGCGCGCCTGGATCGTGTAGACGTGGTAGCCGGTGGGCGGCGCCGCCAGGCACGCCGGGTAGGCGTGCGGGTCGAACGCCATCGCCGACGACAGGACGATCTCGTCGCCGCTGCCGTACTCGTCGTAGTGGAGCGTGGCGTCCTCTAGGTCCATCAAAGGCATGGGGAGCTCTCCTCGGGGTCGGGCCGGCGATCCGGCGCCGACGTCGATGCGGCATGGGCGAGGAACAGCCGGATCTGGTCGATCAGGGGCTCGGGCTCCTCGTCCAGGAGCGTGGTGTGGCCGTGGTCCTGGAACAGGACGAGGCGGGCGCCGGGAACGGCGCCGGCGGCGCGGAGGTTGTCGTCGGGCCGGCAGAGCCGGTCCTGCATCCCGCCCGCGACCAGGACGGGCAGAGCGATGGTCCGCAGTTCGTCGGTCACCTCCGCGTCCGTGCGCAGATGCGGAAGGGCGATGCCGGCCCGGGGTAGTGCGTCGGGATCGAGCGCCTCCAGGCCTGCCAGGTAGGACTCGCGGGCCTTCGCGCGGCGCCGCAACCGCACCGGGTCGGACGTGGGCGGGCGCATCGAGGCGAAGACCTCTTCCGCCAGCCGCCGGTCCCGGACGGCGGCCTTGCGCTGTTCCCAGCCGGACGGGGCGTCGGGCGAGCCGGTGGGCGAGCCGTCGCGGCCGTGCGGCGCGCCGACGACCGAGACCAGCGCCCGCAATGCTGGGGGCCGGTCGAGCGCCAGATGCCAGCCGACGACCGCGCCGTGCGACGCCCCGGCATAGACGTAGCTCATTTCACCGAGGGCCTCGGCCGCGCGGGCCACGTCCAGGGCCCAGCGCGGATACCAGCGGTCGCCGAGATCCTCGTCCGGGCGCAGCGTGCCGTCGGTCCCGCGCAGTTCCAGCGAAAGCACGTTCCAACCCGGCGTCTCGGCCAGCATCCGCAGCCACGGCGGACGCGACGGGCCGCCCGGTCCCTGGTGCGCCGCGATGACCGTCCGTTCGCCGTCGCCGAGCCGCGCCCAGCGCAGGTCGGCGCCGTCCACCCGCACCGTGCCCCGCACCGTGGGGGTCGTCTCGGGGCGGGTCATGGTGCCAGCTCCTTCATCAGCCGGTCCCGGACGCCCTCGGCCGCGCTGTCGACGGTGGACACGATCCGGCCGAGCTTGAGGACGGCCACGCGGTCGGCGACGCGCAGGCTGAGGTCGACGTTCTGCTCCGCCATGAGCAGGGACGTGCCCCGCCGCTCCCGCTCGGCCCGCAGCACGTCGCCGACGGTGTCGACGACGCTCGGCTGCAGGCCGTCGCTGATCTCGTCGATGATCAGCAGCCGGGGCTCGCGGAGCAGGGCCAGGGCGAGCACGAGCATCTTCTGCTCGCCGCCCGACAGCGTCCCGGCGGCCTGCCAGAGCCGCCCCTCCAGCACCGGGAAGTAGGCGAGCACCTCCTCGCGGCGCTCCGCCTTGCGGCCGCGGCGCGCGTGCATGGTGGCCGCCTGCAGGTTCTCCTCGACGGTCAGGTCGGCGAAGAGGTTGCCCTCCTGGGCGGCGTAGCCGACGCCGAGGCGCACGATCCGGTGCGGGGCGCGGCCGGTGATGTCGCCGCCGCCGACCTGGACCGTTCCGGTCGAGCGCCGGGCATGGCCCATGATCGCCTTGAGCAGGGTGGTCTTCCCCATCCCGTTGCGGCCGACGAGGGCCAGCGACTCGCCGGGGGCGACGTCGAACGACACGCCCTGGATCACGGTCGCCGCGCCGTACCCGGCGTGGAGGTCCCGTACGCGCAGGTCGAGCGTGGTGCTCATCGGACCGCCGTCCCCAGGTAGGCGCTGCGGACGACCTCCGAGCCGCGGACGGCGTCGGGCGGGCCGTCCTCGATGACGCGGCCGCCGTGCAGGACCGCGACGCGGTCGGAGACGCGGACGACGAAGTCGAGGTCGTGTTCGATGAGCACGACCGCGATCCCGATGTCGCGCAGGTGCTCCAGGACCCGGCCGATGTCGTGGCGCTCGTGGGCGGTGAGGCCGGCGGTCGGCTCGTCCAGGATGACCACGCGGGGGCGCGCCGCGACGGCCATCGCCACCTCCAGTCCCTGCCGCAGCCCGTGCGAGAGGTCGGACGACAGGGTGTCGGCCCGCCCGTCCAGCCCGGCGATCCGCACGATGTCGACCACGGACGGGGCGACCGTGACGGTCGCGCTGCGCCGCCAGAGCGACGGCGGCGCGCCGCGGCGGTCCGCCAGCAGCAGCGCCTCGGCGACGGTGAGGCTCGCGAACACCGAGGGGATCTGGAACTTGCGGCCGACGCCGGCGCGGGCGATCTCGTGCGAGGCCGGGCGGTCGCCGAGCCGGTGCCCCGGCAGCAGGAACTCGATCGTTCCCCGCGACCGCAGCCTCCGGTTGGTGACGACGTCGGTCAGGGTCGATTTTCCGGCGCCGTTCGGACCGACGATGCACAGCAGCTCACCGGCGACGACGTCCAGGTCCACGCCGTCCAGGACGCGCAGCGACCCGTAGCCGAAGACCAGGCCGCGGATGCGGACCACCGGCTTGCCCTCGCCGGGTTCCCGGGCGGGACCACCGCTCTCGGCGGAGGCGGAGGCGGAGGCGGAGGCGGCGGTGACGGTGCGGCCGCGCGGCGGGTGGCGGCGGGCGAGCAGCCGCCCGGCGAGCCGGACCGGCGGCCCGAGCAGCCCGCCGGGGACGAACACCACGACGGCGATCAGCAGCGCGCCCTCGATGATCGTCCACTGGGCGGGGAAGTGCTCGTTGAGCTTGGCGCCGGCCAGGCTCATCACGATGGCGCCGATCATCGGCCCGACGACGGTGGCGCGGCCGCCGACGGCGACCCACACGAGCATCGAGGTGGCGAGCGTGAAGCTGAACTGCCCGTCGTTGGCGACGCCGGTCATCATCGCGAACACCGCCCCGGCGAGCGCGGTGACGGCGGCGCCCGCGGTGAACACCCCGATCTTGACGTTGACGTCGTTGTAGCCGAGGTAGCGGGCCCGCGGCGCGTTGTCGCGGACGGCCCGCATCAGCAGCCCGAAGTCGCTGCGCACCACCACCAGCGCCACCGCGACGGTCACCGCCAGCAGCGCGGCCGTGATGTAGTACCAGCCGAGCGGCGTGACGTTCTGCAGGTTGAAGCCGAACAGCCCGTTCTCGCCGCCGCCGAGCGCCGGGGTCTGGTCGTAGACGGTGACGGCGGCCGTCGCCAGCGCGAGCGTCACCACGACGATGTAGAAGTCGTTCGACCGGCGCGACGACAGGCACAGCCGCGCGACGACCGCGGCGAGGACCGTCGCTCCCACCACCCCGGCGATCGTGCCGACCAGGTAGCGGCCGAACGACCCGTGCACCTCGGTGACCAGCCCGACGTCCGACAGCACCGTGGTGGCGTGGCCGACCGACAGCGCGCCGATGCCGAACCACAGCGCGTGACCGAGATCGGGGACGCCCGTGTACCCCCAGACGAAGTCGAGGCTCACCGCCACGATCGCGTACAGGAACGCCTGCGCGAGAAGCTGCTGGTAGTAGGTGCCGGTGAGGTACGG
The DNA here is from genome assembly GCF_041951385.1 of Actinomadura sp. NTSP31. Taxonomy (NCBI): domain Bacteria; kingdom Bacillati; phylum Actinomycetota; class Actinomycetes; order Streptosporangiales; family Thermomonosporaceae; genus Actinomadura; species Actinomadura sp. NTSP31. The sequence goes on from NZ_JBGNUT010000010.1 coordinate 61,140, forward strand.
CGCCACCAGCACGACCACGGCGATCGCGGCCGTGGCGATCCCGACCGGCCTAGACATGGACCCTCCTGAACCGCCGCACGTCGATGCCGTCCGGCAGGAAGCCGAGGACGACCACGGCCACGGCGATGACCGCGACCGTCGCGTACGCGGGCTTCGACCAGTAGGCGAACCCGACCTGCACCACCGCCAGGACGACACCGGAGATGACCAGGCCGTGCAGCGTCCGGCCGGACATCATCACCGCGAGGAACGCGGGGACGAGCAGGTTCCCGGCGTAGTTGGGGCTGATCCCCGAGATCGGGCCGAGCAGGACCCCGACGAACCCGGCGAGCGCGCAGCCGAGGACGAACGTCGCCTGCCGCACCAGCAGCGTGTTGATGCCGCTGTCCTCGGCGAGCTCCGGATCGGCCATGCACATCCGCACCCGCAGCCCGACGCGGGTGAAGCGGCTCACCGCCCACATCGCCGCCACCAGCACGATGGCGGCCGCCACCAGCAGCACGCGGTACTTCTGCCAGGTCGTGCCGAAGAGCTGGAACGAGCCGTGCAGCGGCGTGGCCATGACGCGGCTGTCGGGCCCGTACCGCAACTGGATGAGCTGGGTCAGGATCAGCGACAGGCCCCAGGTCGCCAGCATCGTCTCCAGCATCCGCTCCCGGACCCGCCGCAGCAGCAGCGTCTCGGCCGCGGCGCCGACCAGCCCGGCGAGCACCGCGGCGGCGAGCGCGCCCGTCCAGAAGCCCAGGCGCGGGCCGACCTCCAGCCCGGTGTAGACGCCGACGGCCATGAATCCGGTCTGGGCGAGGTTGACGATGTGCATCAGGCCGAGCACGATCGCCAGCCCCATGACGACCAGGAGCGTGGTGGCGCTCGTATTGATCATGCTGATGAGAACGGTCATGTCGCCTCCCGCCCGCTCACTGCTTGCAGCCGACCGACGGATCGGCCGACGGGACGGTGGTCAGGACCGACGAGGAGGAGCCGTCCGAGCCGACCTTGAACATCCGCATCGGCATCGTCACGTAGCGGTTCGCGCCGGCCGTGAGCGTGCCGCTCGGCGTCTCCGCGGAGGCCGCCGACAGGGCCTTCCCGATCGCCGCCGACGTGGGGTGCTCGCCCTTGGGAAGGGAGTCGAGCGCCTTGTCGACGAGCGTCATCCCTTGATAGGGGAGAATGGCGTCACCGGGACTCACGTTCGGCGCCGCCGCCTTCAGCGCGGTGGCGTAGGTGGAATTCACGGCATTCTGAACCGATGGGTCGTAGGGACCGGCATAGATGACGCCCGCCGCCGCCGAGCCGAGCGCCCGGGCCGTCTTGGTGACCATCTGCATGTCGCCCTGGATGAGATTCTTCGTGCCCGCGTTCGCCGCGAACTGCTTGTGGTAAGTGACGTTGTCGCCCGCGACCGCGGCACTGAAGACGGTGTCGGCGCCCGACGACACGATCTTGGAGATGTCCGGCGAGAAGTCGGACGTGCCGAGCGGCTCGTAGCCGGTCCCGACGACCGTCCCGCCCTTGGCCTCGATCTGCGATTTCGCGATGGCGAAGGTCGCCTTGGGCGAGGCGGAGTCGGTGCCCAGGAAATAGAACTTCTTCGACCCGTGGGCGAGCAGGTACCCGATGAGGGGCAGCGCCGCCTGCTTGGGGGAGGGGCCGTAGTTCCACATGTTCGGGAAGCAGAACTCGGCCGCGCCGGTGGCGAACGAGACGTACGGAACCTTGCGGGCGGCGGCGACGGCCCGGCACGCCTGCGCGTTCGCGGCGGGCTGGACGGCCACGATGAGGTCGACATGGTCCTGGTTGACGAACCGCTGGCAGACCTGCGTGGAGGTGGCCGGGTCGCTGGCGTCGTCGCCCTTCTTCAGGTCGAGCTTCCAGCCGCCGGACTTCTCGTGGACCCCGACCGCGCTCTCGATGCCGCCGGTGAAACCGCCCGCATAGAGCGACGCGGTGCCCGACAGCGGTGCGATGTAGCCGATTTTGATGCTCTTTCCGTCTCCGCTCGCCGCACTGGTGCCGCACGCGGCCAGCGGAAGCAGCAGAGCGGCGCCGGCCGCGCCCAGAATCCGTGAACGGTGCCGGCGGGATGATGTGGATGGACGGCTCTCCCCGATGTTGGCGAACATTCGGGTACCTCCTTGGTGACACGACACCGCTTAAGGCGCCGAAGGAGTGCAGGGGGTGGGTGTTCAGTGCCGCTGACGGTCCACCGTCATCACGGCATGCGGGCACGAAGGCGCACGCGAACGGTGCGCCGCGCGGTGTTATGGAGTGAAGAAAAGGCGAAACGATATTCGCCCTGGACGGGGTGTGCGGGGGCCTCAGCGGCCGGTCACCACCAGACGTCCCGGTGGGCGTCCTCGACCACCTCGACGAGCCGGTCGACCGACGGGGCTTCGAGATCGTCGAAGCGCAGCGGCCGGCCGTCGCGCCGGGCGCGGACGGTACCGAGGGCCAGGTCGGCGAACTGGGCGGTGACCGCGTCGAGGCCGAGCGCGCCGCCGGCCTTGTACCACTGGGTCACGAGTGTGGTCGAGCGCATCAGCGCGATCCGCGCCAGCGACGCCGACCCGAAGGTGAAGACGCCCTCCTCCTGCCCGCTGGTCAGGACGCCGGTCCACAGCCGGTTCGTGCGCGCGCGCTGGCCGCTGATCGCCGGATGGTCGGACCAGTCGCGCGCATGCAGTTCCTGCTGCAGCAACTGGCCCATCTGCGGATGCTTGACGGGGATGATGATGTGGACGCCGATGAGGGCGGCGAGCCGTTCCTCCGGACGGTCGACGATGGCGCAGGCGTTCTCCAGCGCCTGGCCGTGCCTGCTGAGCCCTTCCAGCACGAGGTCGCTCAGGGCCTCGTCCTTGGAGCTCAGGTAGTGGTAGAGCATCGAGGTGCTCACGCCGGCGTGCGCGCCGATCTCGCGGATCCCGGTCGCGTGGAACCCCTTCTGCGAGAAGAGCTCCAGCGCCGCCTGTGACAGCCGGACGTTGGCGGGTGCGTCGTCCGCGGCCCGGCGGCCGCGCCGCTCCCGCGCCGACCCGTCGGCGTTCCCGCTCATCCCGGCCTCCTCGATGCGCCATCTCGGACATCAGTCGATCGATCGGTCGATCGTACTGCCCTGCCGCCGACCGTACAGATCGATCGATCGATCGGTCAATACCCGGATCGAAAGCGGTATCCGGGTAACGGCAGGGCCACCCTCACCGACCGCCGTGCCGGGATACTCGATGGCATGGGCGATGGACTCGGAGGCTTCCTGAAGTCGCGGCGGGCGCGCGTGGCACCGGAGAGCGCGGGGTTGCCCGTCGGCACGCGCCGCCGCGTACCGGGGCTGCGGCGCGAGGAACTGGCGCAGCTCGCCGGGATCAGCGTGGAGTACTACCAGCGCCTGGAGCAGGGGCGTTCGCATCGGCCATCGCCGGAGGTGCTCAACGCCCTCGCGCGGGCGCTCTCGCTGGACGACGTCGAACGGGCCCACCTGGAGACCCTCGCCCACCCGCCCCTCGACGGCCCTCCCGGACGGGGCGCCACCGCGGAACCGGCCGGGAACGGGGTGCGGCCCGAAACGGAACGGCTGCTCGCGCTGATGGACCGCGTCCCGGCCATGGTCATCAACGACCGCTTCGACGTGCTGGCCGCCAACCCGCTCGCCGTCCGCCTCTTCGGCGACGTGCTCGCCGGCCGCCCCGCCGGGGGAGGGCGCAACCTCGCCCGCTACCTCTTCCTCGATTCCGCCGCCCGCGACTTCTACGTCGCCTGGGACGAGATCGCCGCGGTCACGGCGGCTCAGCTGAGGCTCGTGTCCGCGCGCCATCCCGGTGACCGCGACCTGGCCGGCCTGATCGGCGAGCTCCGCGAGGGCGGCGCGGAGTTCGAGGGGCTCTGGGCGGCCGGTGACGTGGAGCTGCGGACGTCCGGGGTGAAGGACCTCCGCCACCCGGCGCTCGGCGTCATCACGGTCAACTACGAGAACTTCGAGATGCCGGGCGATCCGCGCTGCCGCATGGTCACGCTGGCCCCGGTTCCGGACGGCGCGAGCGAGATCGCGCTCCAGTTGCTGTCCACCTGGGCGGCCGGGCCGGCGGCGACGGCGTCCCCCGGCGGGGAGCAGGTCATTGCGCCTGAAGCCAGGTGAGGACGGCCAGGACCCGCCGGTTGTCGTCGGGCGCGGGCTCCAGTCCCGGCTTGGCGAACGGCGGCGATGAGGGCGGCAGTTGAGGAAGGCTCTCCGGTCAATCTCCTACTCGTTCTGCGGCCAGGGCGCGGAGGTCGCTGGACTTGATCTTGGCGCTGCCGGTGAGGGCTATTTCGTCCTGGTGGAAGAAGAGGACGTGGCGCGGGACCTTGTAGCTCGCGAGCCGCTCCCGGAGAAAGGCGCGGATCTCCTGGGCCTTCAGGGCGGTGCCGTCATGGGGCACGACGCAGGTGACCACGACCTCGCCGAGCGTGTCGTGCGGTACGCCCACGGTCTGCGCCAGCTTGACGCCGGGATGGGTGGACGCGGCCTCGTCCACCTCGCGCGGTGAGACGTTCGCGCCGCCGGTCTTGATGATGTCGGTGAGCCGGCCCTCCCAGAAGAGGCGGTCGGTGCCGTCCAGGTAGCCGCCGTCGCCGGTGTGGAAGAAGCCCTCCGCGTCGAGGGTCTCGTCCAGCGGGGTGCCGAGGTAGCCGAGCATGAGGGTGGGGCCCTTGACGCAGATCTCGCCGCGCTCGCCGCGCGGCACGACGGTGCCGGTGAGCGGATCGACGACCTTCAGTGTCACGCCGGGCAGCGGCTTGCCGCTGCTGCCGGCGTGCACCTCCGGTGGGGTGTCGGCCTGGTAGCCGGTGCTGATGGTGAAGGTCTCGGTGTTGCCGTAGGCATGGCCGGGTTCGTGCCACTCGGGGGCGGTGACGGTGGGGTGCCGTGCGATCGGGGTGGCCGCGTCCGCGAAACGCATGCCGCTCAGGTCCACGTCGGCCCAGTTGGGGGCCGCTTCCAGCTGCGCCCATTGGTGGGGCCAGGCGAACGGGAAGTTCACCCGCTCCGCCGCCATGAGCTCCAGGGCTTCGGCGGCGGAGAAGGTGGGCTGCAGGACGAGCGCGCCGCCGGCGGCGAGGGTCGTGCCCAGCGCCATGGCGAAGTTGCCGGACCAGAAGAAGCCGTTGGCCGTCCAGCCGCGGACGTCGTCCTCCGGCTCGAACCGGTACATGCGCCGGAAGCGCCACATTTGGATGCAGACGCCGCGGTGCGCGCTCAGAATGCCCTTCGGCTTGCTCGTGGAGCCCGACGAGAAGAACAGCACCGCGGTGTCGCTGGGACGTGTCGCTCTGAACCCGGCCTCCACGGATTCGCGCGGCTCCCGCAGGCCGCGGGCCAGGAACGCGTCCCAGGTGTCGATCGTCTCGTCCGGCGCGGCGTCGCCGACCATGGCCAGGTGGCGCAGGTACGGATAGCGCGTCGACCGCAGAGTGCCCGGCTCCGCTTTGCCGATCTCCGGTTCGAGTTCGGTGAGGACGGCGGCGAAGTCCGTCTTCAGCACGGTGCGTTCGAAGAGCAGCACCGAGACGCACGAGACCCGGAGCAGGTGATCGAGTTCGGGAGGCGTGGAGAAGGTGCTGAGCGTGACGGCGACGCCGCCGGCGAGCGATACGCCGAAGACGGCCGCGACCCATTCGGGGCGGTTCGTCATCAGGACGCCGACGCGGCCGTCCTTGCCCAGGCCGCACGCGTGCAGTGCGCGGGCGACCTCCATCGCGCGTTCCCAGAGGTCGGTATAGGTCCAGCGCGTGGCTTCGCCGCCGGGCGCGTGCAGGACGAGCGCCTCGCGCGCGCTGTACCGCTCCGTCACCTCGCGCAGGAAGCCGGGGAGGGTGAGCGGGCCGAGCCCCGGTTCCCCGCTCAGCGGCGGGCCCGCCGCGATCGAGAGGGACCGCGCGGGTTCGGTGTTCGCCGTGGCGTTCATCGCCTGCCTTCCGGGCCGCGCTAGAACGGCAGTTCGAGTTCGGCGGTGCAGCTCACCAGCACCCCGCCGTCCTGGTTGGTGAGGCGCAGCTTCACTTGGACGAGCGGCACGCCCCATTCCGACTCGGTCCTCTTGTCGACGACCTCGGCGTCGAAATACGTGACGTCGCCTTCGAACGCGGGCCCGCGGAAATCCGCCTTGGAATGGCGGACCATGCCGTCATTGCCGGCCCAGTAGGCGAGGTAGTCGGTGCACCACGCGCCCATCGTGGCGCCGTAGCCGTAGGCGCGCGCCATGCCGACCTCGCTCGCGCGGTCGGCGTCGATGTGGCCGCGGGACGGGCCCAGGTACAGGCCGTCCCGCTTGCGCGGGTCGATCCTGGCGTCCTCCTCGTCGAAGCGGAAGTCCTCGCTCCAGCCCGGGTCCTGGTTGACCCAGGGGTCCTCGACGCCGGGGGGCGCGACCCATTGGAAGGTGCCCCAGATGTTGAAGAGGAAGGCCCGGTACTCGGTGGTGAAGGACGCGATGCTGTGCGGGCCGATGACGCGGCGCGGCAGCCGGTCGCCGACCTCGACCTCCTCGAAACGCGGTGAGACGCCCATCCGGTTCGATTCGAGCCAGGCTCGGCGCACCTTCTCGATCTGGGCGAGCTCGTCGGCCGTCCACCGCCTGATCTCGCCGAGCTGGTTCTCGTACATGCCGCGTTTGCGCGCCTCCTCGTAGAGGTAGCGGATCGCGGTCGACCGTTCGCGCGCCACGAGGGTGCCGTCCTGGTTGGTGTGGACGGTGTCTCCCCGCGAGAACATCGTGGGCCCGGCGAACGTCGTCTCGGTCACCCTGTAGTCGTGGAAGCGCCGCTCCTGGAACAGCTTGTCGCCGGGGCGGACCCGGCAGCCGTAGAACCACCACTCCTCGCCGCCGAAGATGAGGTGGCTGTCCGGGATGCGGCCCACGCACGCCGGCGCCGCGCCGTGCCCGTAGTCCAGGGCCACCGCGATGGACTGCGGTGCGACGATGCCGCCGAACGCGGACGCGCGGGCGAACTCCTCGTCCCAGTGCAGGGGGTTGGGGTAGTCCATCGCCATCACCCAGCGGCGGATGTCGGAGGAACTGCACGGGTCCCACAGCTGGCCCCCGCCCACCGGCAGGCCTACGCGGTGGTCGACGTCGGACAGGTCGAGTGCCGGCTTGCTGGACTCTGTGCTCACTGGTGCTCCCGAGGGGGTAGGCCGGGGTCGGTGGGGCGGGGACGGCGGCGTCAGCGGTTGACGTCCACGACGAGGCGGCCGCGGACCCGGCCTTCGAGGAGCCGGTCGGACGCGGTGATCGCGTCCGCCAGCGCGATCTCTTGCGCGATCGCGTCGATCGCGCCCGGGTCCAGGTCACGGGAGAGGCGCTCCCAGGCGGCCGTGCGCGGCGCGGCCGGCGCCATGACGCTGTCGATGCCGATGAGCGACACGCCGCGCAGGATGAACGGTGCGACGGTGGCGGGGAAGTCCATGCCCTGGGCCAGGCCGCACGCGACGACCGTGCCGCCGTAACGGGTCTGCGCGCACGCGTTCGCCAGCGTGCGGCTGCCGACGGAGTCGATGACGCCGGCCCAGCGCTCCTTCTGCAGCGGCTTGCCGGCTTCGGCCAGTTCGGCGCGGTCCAGAACGCCCGTGGCGCCGAGCCGCTGGAGGTAGTCGCTTTCCGACGGTGTTCCGGTCGCGGCGGCGACGCCGAAGCCGGCCTTGCTCAGCAGGGCGATCGCGACGCTGCCGACGCCGCCGGTCGCTCCGGTGACGAGGATCTCGCCCTGGTCGGGACGCACACCATGGTCCAGGAGGGCGTTCACGCACAGGCCCGCCGTGTAGCCCGCCGTGCCGATGGCCATGGCCTGCCGGGGCGTGAGGTTCGCGGGCAGCGGGACGAGCCAGTCCCCGTTGAGGCGGGCGCGCTGGGCCAGGCCGCCCCAATGGCTCTCGCCCACGCCCCAGCCGTTCAGGACCACGGGGTCGCCCGCCTTCCAGGCGCCGTGGGCGCTCTCGGTGACGACCCCCGCCAGGTCGATGCCGGGGACCATCGGGAACCTGCGCACCACGGGCGACCGGCCGGTGATCGCCAGGGCGTCCTTGTAGTTCAGCGTCGAGTAGGCGACCTCGACGGTGACGTCGCCGTCGGGTAGTTCGGCCTCGTCCAGGGTGGTGAGCGCGGCCGTCCGCCCCGCATCGCCCTGCTCGATGAGAATCGCCGAGAACACTGGTGACCCGCCCTTCCTCGTCCTGCCGGCTCCGAGGGCGCCGCAGCGAAAATGGCCGCGCCTGCCACGGACCGGCCCGGCCCGCATCGTAGGCATCACCTCGTCATCATTACAAGGATTGCAAGACTATTGCGTTCACCCTTCTTCGTCGTTAGATTCGCCACACACGAGAGTCCGGTTCTCGTACTGCGATAAGGCGTGATCCTCGCGTCGCGGCTGCTGGAGGTCGGGTCAGCATGGTGGGTTCAGAGGCGCGGTACACCGGCGCGGCCCCGGTCGGCCTCGCCGAGGGGTGGAGCCTGGACAGGCTCACGCCGCCGAGCCGCCTGTTCGGCGCCAACGGCCTGCGCACCGGCCCGGACGGCCGCGTGTACGTGGCGCAGGTGGCCGGCAGCCAGATCAGCGCGCTCGACGTCGACACCGGCGAGCTGGAGACCGTCAGCGCCCAGGGCGGCGACGTCGTCGCGCCCGACGACGTCGACTTCGGCCCGCTGGGCGACCTCTACATCACCGAGTACTACGACGGGCGCGTGAGCGCACGGGGCGCGGACGGGACCACGCGGGTCGTGCGCGACGACCTGCCGGGCGCGAACGGCATCACCTTCCACCAGGGCCGGCTGTTCGTGAACGAGTGCCGGATCGGCGGGCGCCTGATGGAGCTCGACCTGGACGGCGGCGCGCCGCGGGTGCTGCTGGAGAACCTGCCCATGCCCAACGCCATGGAGGTCGGGCCGGACGGCAAGCTGTACTACCCGACGCTCGGCGGCAACGACATCTGGCGGATCGACCCGGACGGCGGCGAACCCGAGCGTGTGGCCGGAGACCTGGGCGTTCCGGACGCGGTGAAGTTCGACTCCCAGGGACGCATCGTGTCCACGCAGGTGGGCAGCGGGGAGGTCCTGCGGATCGATCCCCGCAGCGGCGAGCGCACCGTCCTGGCCACCATCGCACCCGGCCTGGACAACCTGACCTTCGTGGGGGACCGCCTGTTCGTCTCCGGCTTCACCGGGCAGATCACCGAGATCCTCGGCGGCGGCCGGACCCGGGCGGTGCTGCCGGAGGGGCTGACCTGGCCGCTGGACCTCACCGTCGATGACGACGGCGTCCTGTACGTCGCCGACGGAACCTACTTCCACCGGTACTCGCCCGGCAGCGGCCTGCAGATGCTGGGAATGCTCTTCAGCCCTGGCTGGCCGGGCTACATCCGCGGGGCGACCGCCGTCGGAGACGGCGCGTTCGTCGTCACCACCTCCAACGGCCAGATCGCGCGGTGGACGCCCGGCAGCGGCGAGAACCAAGTGCTGGCAGGGGAGACCGAGCCGTTCGACCGGCTCTACGGCGTGGCGGTCGCGCCCGGCGGCGACGTGGTGGCCGCCGAACTGGGCACCGGCCGCGTGGTGTCGGTGCGGGGCGGCGAGGTGACGACCCTGGCCGCGGGGCTGGACCGGCCCATGGGCGTGGCGTTCGGCGCCGACGGCACCTGCCTGGTCTCCGAGTCCGGCGCCGGGCGGGTGGTCTCGGCCGCCGGCTCCAATGTGGAGACCGTGGTGGACGGGCTGGACACGCCGCAGGGCATCGTGGTCCGCGGCGGGACCCTCTTCGTCCTCGACGCGGGCGCGAAGACGCTGATCGGCGTCGACCTTCGCAGCAGATCCCGGACCACGATCGCGCGCGATCTGCCGGTCGGCCCGCCGCCGGGGGTCGATCCGAAGCCGCTGAAGGGCCTGCCGCCGTTCAGCGGGCCCCAGGGCCTGTTCGCGGGCCTCACCGCCGGGCCGGACGGCACCCTCTACGTCTCCGCCGATGCCGACGGCAGCGTCCTGGCACTGCGCAAGCTCGACAGGGAAGGGTGAGCCCCGCCATGCAGCACGATCTCCTCGGGTTGGACGGACGCGTCGTCATCGTCGCCGGCGCGGGCGGCGGCGGCATCGGCACCGCGGTGGCGGCCGCGGTGGCCCGCGCCGGGGCGACCGTGATCGCGGTGAGCAGGCGGCAGGAGAACCTCGACGAGCACGTCGGGCCCCTTCTGGCGGACGGGCTGCCCGTCGTGCCGGTCGCGGCCGACGTGTCCGCCGACGACGGCGTCGCGGCCGTGATGGAGCATGCCGCGAAGGCCGGCGGCGACCTGCACGGGCTGGTCAACATCGCCGGCGGCGCCGCGCCCGCGACCTGGATGCCGGCGACGCGCGTCACCAGGGACGACTGGCGGGCCCTGTTCCACCAGAACCTGGAGACGATGTTCTTCATGAGCCAGGCGGTCGCCGCCGAGCTGAAGGGGCGGGGCCGTCCGGGCTCGATCGTGTCGCTGTCGTCGATCAGCGGCATGAACACCGCGCCGTTCCACATCGCCTACGGCACGGCCAAGGCCGCGCTGGTGGCGGCGACCCGCACGATGGCCGCCGAACTCGCCCTGGACGGCATCCGGGTGAACGCCGTCGCGCCCGGCGTGACCGAGACCCCGGCCTCGGGCACCTACGTCGACCGGGACGAGGAACGCGACCGCCGCGCCATCGCCATGGGGCGCCGCGGCCGTCCGGAGGAGCAGGCGGGGGCGATCCTGTTCCTGCTGTCGGACCTGTCGTCCTACATCACGGGGCAGACGCTCCTGGTCGACGGCGGCCTCAACCTCAAGTGGACCCATCTGGGCGCCGACAACACGTCCCTGTTCCTCAAGGACGAAGGCTTCCGCGCCGCCATCACGCATTAGACGCCATCACGCATTAGACGCCATCACGCACTAGCCGCCATCACACGCCGACCGCACGCCGTTCGCCTCGGCCACCTGCCCGATCTCCCCGACGCACACCCGACGCGGGTTGGAGAAAGTCATGAGCGAGACCCTCGACAACGTCCCGGCAACCGCCCCGGCCGAGCCCCTGTCGGAGCCGATGACGATCGGCGTGGAGGCGTACATCTCCGAGGAGTACGCCCGCGCCGAGGGGGACCGGCTGTGGAGCAGGGTGTGGCAGCAGGTCGCCCGGGTCGAGGAGCTGCCCGAGGTCGGCGACTGGCTCACCTACGACATCGTCGACGACTCGATCATCGTGGTGCGCACCGCCCGGGACCGGTTCCGCGCCTACCACAACGTCTGCTCGCACCGCGGCCGGCGGCTCGTCGACACCCCGCCCGGCGCGCACGACGCCCGCGGCCACGGCCGCCAGTTCGTCTGCGGCTTCCACGGCTGGCGGTACAGCGTGGACGGCGACTGCACCCACGTCCCCGAGCGCGAGGACTGGCCGTGCGGGCTGACCGACGAGCGGATCGCCCTGAAGCAGGTCGAGGTCGACACCTGGGGCGGCTGGATCTGGATCAACATGGATCCGGACTGCGAGCCCCTGGGCGACTACCTCGAACCCGCGGCGTCCCTGCTCGACCCCTTCCACCTGGAGAACATGCGCTACCGGTGGCGGCGCTGGCTGGTCTTCGACTGCAACTGGAAGGTCGCCTTCGAGGCGTTCATGGAGACCTACCACGTCCCCTACACCCACCCCGAGTTCATGCGGTTCGGCGGGTTCCTCGGCTGGGCGAGGTCGCACGGCCGGCACAGCAACATCGGCTACGACGCCCCCAAGAACATGGACGAGAACCAGGCCAAGCTGCGGCTCGGCACCGGCGACGACCCCCGCGTGTCGACGGCCGAGCTGCAGAACTTCACCTGGGAGAACGCCAACACCAACACCACCTGGACGCTGGTCGAGGCGGCGCAGGAGCTGGTGAAGGACCTGCCCGCGGACACCCCGGCGCACGAGGTGCTCGGGCACTGGCTGGCCACCGCCCGCAGGAGGGACGCCGAGCGCGGCGTGGTCTGGCCGACCGTCCCGCCGGAGATCACCGCCCGGTCCGGGACCGCGTGGCAGATCTTCCCCAACTTCCAGATCGGGCACGCGCCCAACAACATGCTCTGCTACCGGTTCCGGCCGTACGGGCACGACCCCGGCAAGTGCGTCTTCGAGGCGGCGGTCTACGAGCTGTTCCCGCCCGGCGAGGAGCCGGAGACCGAGTGGATCCACACGCCGCAGGACGACCCCGGCTGGCGCACCGTCCTGCCGCAGGACTTCTCCAACATGGCGGCCGTCCAGCAGGGCATGAAGTCGCGCGGCTTCTCCGGGCCCAAGCCCAATCCCTACCGCGAACGCAGCGTGGTGAACCTCCACCACAACCTGGCCGAGTACATGGGCACCGGCGCACCGCGCGGCCTCGCCTGAACCACGGTCCCCCCATCGACGCGACGGCGGACGACCCGGAGTCACCGCCCCCGAACCGAGGAATCCTTGGATGCAGCAAGAGTGCGCGCCGACGCAGACTCCTGAAGTCGACCGCGACGCCCTGAGAGAGAAGTACCTGTACGAGCGCGACAAGCGCCTGCACCCCGAGGGGCGCGGCCAGTACCTGGTGACCGAGGGCGAGTTCGCGGAGTTCTACGAGTCCGACCCGTACCTGCCGGTCCAGCCCAGGGAGCCGATGTCCGAGGACATCGACGTGGTGGTCCTCGGCGGCGGCTTCTCGGGCCTCGTCGCCGCGGCCGAGATCAAGCGGGCCGGCATCACCGACCTGCGGGTCGTCGAATGGGCCGGCGACTTCGGCGGCGCCTGGTACTGGAACCGCTACCCGGGCATCCAGTGCGACACCGACAGCTACTGCTACCTGCCGCTGCTCGAAGAAGTCGGCTACATGCCCAAGCAGAAGTACGCCTTCGGTAGCGAGGTCTACGAGCACTGCCAGCGCATCGGCAAGCATTTCGGCCTCTACGACAACGCGCTTTTCCACACCCTCGTCAAGTCGCTGGAGTGGGACGAGGCGAGCAAGCGCTGGCGGATCGGCACCAACCGCGGCGACGACCTCAGGGCCCGCTTCGTCGTCATGTGCCAGGGGCCGTTCAACCGGCCGAAGCTCCCCGGGATCCCCGGCATCACCGAGTTCCAGGGGCACACCTTCCACACCGCGCGCTGGGACTACGCGTACACCGGCGGCGACATGAGCGGCGGGCTGCACGGACTCGCCGGCAAGAAGGTCGCCGTCATCGGCACCGGGGCGAGCGGCGTCCAGGTGATCCCGCACATCGCCCGTGCCGCCGAGCACCTGTACGTCTTCCAGCGGACGGCGTCGACCATCGACGAGCGCGGCGACGTGCCGACCGACCCCGCGTGGGTGCGGACGCTGGGCCCGGGCTGGCAGGAGGAACGGCGCCGCAACTTCCACACCGCGGCGTTCGAGGCGTTCGGCCCGGGCCAGCCGGACCTGGTCTGCGACGGCTGGACGGAGATCAGCCGCAACCTGGCCGCGCACCTGGACCGGACCGGCGGCTGGGCCGCGATGGCCGACCCCGCGAAGTTCATGGAGCTGCGCGAAGTCGTGGACTACCGGGTGATGGAGCGGCTGCGGCAGCGCGTCGACGCCCTCGTCGAGGACGGGGCGACGGCCGAGGCGCTGAAGCCCTACTACCGCTTCCTGTGCAAGCGGCCGTGCTTCAACGACCAGTACCTGCCGACCTTCAACCGCCCCAACGTCACCCTGGTCGACGTGTCGGCCACCAAGGGCGTCGAGCGCATGACCGCCAAGGGCGTCATCGCCCGGGGCGTCGAGCACGAGGTCGACTGCGTCGTCTTCGCCAGCGGCTTCGAGATCACCACCGACCTCGACCGCCGCTTCGGCATCCGGCCGTTCGCCGGCCGCGACGGCGTGTCGCTGTACGACCGGTGGGCCGACGGCTACCGCACCCTGCACGGCATCACCACCCACGGCTTCCCCAACCTGTTCTTCACCGGGTTCCTGCAGGGCGGCGTCACCGCGAGCACGACGGCGATGTTCGAGCAGCAGGCCAGGCACATCGCCTACCTGGTCGGCGAGACGCTCGCGCGCGGCGCCGCGACCGTGGAACCGGCCGCCGACGCGCAGGCCGGCTGGTGCAGGACCGTCAAGGAGACCGCGATCGACAACAGCAACTTCGAGCGGGAATGCACGCCCGGTTACTACAACGGCGAAGGCGAGAAGAGGATCCGGTCGCACCTGGGGGAGCCCTACTGGCCGGGCTTCTACGCGATGGAGGACCTGCTGCGGGCGTGGCGCGACGCGGGCGACATGGAGGGCATGGTCCATGGCTGACCTCCGGTTCGACGGCCGGGCGGCCGTCATCACCGGCGCCGGGCGCGGGCTGGGACGGGCCTACGCCCTGCTGTTCGGCGCGAAGGGTGCCAAGGTCGTCGTCAACGACCCGGGCGGCGCGATGAGCGGGGACGGCACCGACCCCGGCCCCGCGGACGAGGTCGTCCGGGAGATCAAGGCGGCCGGCGGCGAGGCCGTCGCCAGCCACGCGTCCGTCGCGACGGCCGCGGGCGGGCAGGCGGTCGTCGAGGCGGCGCTCGACCACTTCGGCCGGATCGACGTGCTCGTCCACAACGCCGGGAACCACCGTCCGGCGCCGCTGACGGAGATGACGCACGAAGACCTCGACGCCGTCCTGGACGTCCATCTGCGCGGCGCCTTCCACGTCGTCCGGGCCGCGTTCCCCGTCATGCGCGAGGCGGGATACGGGCGCGTCGTGCTGACCTCATCCATCGGCGGCCTGTACGGCAACCAGCAGGTCGCCAACTACGCCATGGCCAAGGCGGGCGTGATCGGGCTGTCCAACGTGGTCGCGCTGGAAGGCGCGGAACACGGCGTGAAATGCAACGTCATCGTCCCCGCCGCGGTGACGCGGATGGCCGGCGGCATCGACACCTCGGCCTACCCGCCGATGGAGCCCGAACTGGCGGCGCCCGCCGTCGGCTGGCTCGCGCACGAGTCCTGCTCGATCACCGGGGAGATGCTGGTGTCGATCGCCGGACGGGTGGCGCGGGCCTTCATCGGCGAGACCCCGGGCGTGTACCGGCCGTCCTGGACGATCGAGCAGGTCGGCGAGCAGATCGCCGCCATCCGCGACACGCGCGACCCCTGGATCCTGCCGGTCGTCCCCTCGGCCCATGTCGACCACATCAGCAGAAGCTTCGCGATGGCCAATGAGGGGAGCCGGCATGGCGGTTAAAGTCTACGAACGCATTCTCGAGCTTTTCGAAGCCGAGGGCATCAACACCATCTTCGGCATTCCCGACCCGAACTTCGTGCACATGTTCCACCTCGCCGAAGAGCGCGGGTGGAACGTCGTCGCCCCGCACCACGAGGAGTCCGCCGGGTTCATGGCGGAGGCGGTGTCGCGGATGACGGGCAAGGCCGCAGTGTGCGTCGGCACGCTCGGGCCGGGCATGGCCAACCTCGCCGGGGCGATCATGTGCGCCAAGGTCGAGAACTCGCCGGTCGTCTTCCTCGGCGGGCAGCGCGCCCGCATCACCGAGCAGCGCGTCCGGCGCGGGCGGATCCAATTCGTCCAGCAGGCCGGCCTGTTCGAGAACTCGGTGAAGTACTCCGCCAGCATCGAGTACGCCGACCAGACCGACGAGATCGTCCGCGAGGGCCTGCGCAGGGCGCTCAGCGGGACGCCCGGCCCCGTCTACATCGAGTACCCGTCGCACGTGATCCAGGAGGAGCTCGACGTTCCGCCGGCGCTGCCGCCCGAGCGGTACCGGCTGGTCGGCCAGACGGCCGGCGCCGACGCGGTCGCCGCGGCGGTCCGGTTGATCGGCGCCGCCGAGCAGCCGATCCTGCTGGTCGGGCACGGCGTCCACACCGCCCGCGCCGCGGAGCCGGTCAAGGCGCTCGCCGACGCGATGGCCTGCCCCGTCGTCCAGACGTCCGGCGGGACGTCCTACATCAGGGGCCTGGAGGACCGCACCTTCCCCTACGGCTTCTCCCCGTCGGCCGTCGACGCCGTCGTGAAGTCGGACCTGTGCCTCGCCATCGGCACCGAGCTCGGCGAGCCCGTCCACTACGGGCGCGGACGGCACTGGCTCGACAACGAGGCGAACCGCAAGTGGATCCTCGTCGAGCAGGACCCGGCCGCGATCGGCGTGAACCGCCCGATCGACGTGCCGCTGGTCGGCGACCTGCGCGCGATCGTCCCGCAACTGGTCGACGCCCTGAAGGACGCGCCGCGCGAGCCGTCGAAGGAGCTGGAGGGCTGGATCGCCGGCGACGCCGCCCGCCTCGCCGAACTGGCGGAGACCGCCCCGGCCGGCATGTCGCCGGTGCACCCGGCGCGGCTGGTCGTCGAGGCGACCAAGGTGTTCCCGGCCGACGGGATCATGGTGCGCGACGGCGGCGCCACGACCATCTTCCAGTGGACGTACTCGCAGGCCAAGCCGCACGACGTGATGTGGAACCAGAACTTCGGCCACCTCGGCACCGGCCTGCCCTACGCGGTCGGCGCCTCGGTCGCCGACGGCGGGAACCGCCCGGTCATGCTGGTCACCGGCGACTCCTCCTTCCTGTTCCAGATCGCGGAACTGGAGACCGCCGCGCGGCTGAGGCTGCCGCTCGTCTGCGTCGTGGCCGTCGACTACGCCTGGGGCCTGGAGGTGGGCGTCTACAAGCGCACCTTCGGGCAGGGCTCGGCGGAGACGGGCGTGCACTGGAGCACCGACACCCGCCTGGACAAGGTCGCCGAGGGCTTCGGCTGCCACGGCGAGTACGTCGAGCGCGACGAGGACATCGCCCCCGCCATCAAGCGCGCCTTCGCCGCGGGGAGGCCCGGGGTCGTCCACGTGGCGGTCGACCCGAAGGCGAACTCCGAGGAAATGCCGAGCTACGCCGAATTCCGCACCTGGTACGCCGAGGGGATGCAGTGATCCGGCGGTCGGGGAAGTCCGAGAAGGAGATGGGCGAGTCATGCGCGAATACCTGAAGTTCTACATCGGCGGCCGGTGGACGGCCCCGGCGGAGTCGCGGACGTTCGACGTGGTGAACCCCGCGACCGAGGAGGTCGCCGGCAGGGTCGCCCTGGGCTCGGCCGCCGACGTCGACAAGGCCGTCGAGGCCGCCCGAAAGGCGTTCCCGAGCTGGTCGGCGAGCACCCGCCAGGACCGGCTCGACCTCCTCCAGAGCATCCTGGACGCCTACCAGAAGCGCGCCGGCGACCTCGCCGCCGCGCTCACCGAGGAGATGGGCGCGCCCGCCTCGCTCGCCGGCGGCTTCCAGGTCCAGCTCGGGATCGGGCACCTGACCACGGCGATCGAGGTGCTGAAGGACTTCGCGTTCGAGGAGAGGCGCGGCGCCTCGCTCATCGTCAAGGAGCCGATCGGCGTCTGCGGGCTCATCACCCCGTGGAACTGGCCGATGAACCAGATCGCCGTGAAGGTGTTCCCCGCGCTGGCGTCCGGCTGCACCACGGTGCTCAAGCCGTCGGAGCGGTCGCCGTTCACCGGGCAGGTCTTCGCCGAGATCCTGGACGCCGCCGGCGTCCCCGCCGGGGTGTTCAACCTCGTCCAGGGCGACGGCCCGAGCGTCGGCGCGCCGCTGTCGGCGCACCCCGGCGTCGACATGATCTCCTTCACCGGCTCCACCCGCGCCGGCATCGAGATCGCGCGGAACGCGGCGGCCGGCGTCAAGCGGGTGACGCAGGAGCTGGGCGGCAAGAGCCCGAACATCGTGCTGGACGACGCGGACTTCGCCGGGAACGTCGCCAAGGGCGTCACCAGCATGATGGGCAACTCCGGGCAGACCTGCAGCGCGCCCTCGCGCATGCTGGTCCCGAACGCGCGCATGGACGAGGCGATCGAGGCCGCCCGCGAGGCCGCGTCGCAGGCGACCGTCGGCGATCCCGCCGACGACGTCGTGCTCGGCCCGGTCGTCGCCGCGGATCAGTTCGACCGGATCCAGGCGCTGATCCAGAAGGGCATCGACGAGGGCGCCACCCTGGTCGCCGGCGGGACCGGCCGTCCCGACGGGCTGGAGAAGGGCTACTACGTCAGGCCGACGGTGTTCGCCAACGTCACCAACGACATGACCATCGCCCGCGAGGAGATCTTCGGGCCGGTCGCGACCATCCTCGGCTACGACGACGTCGACCAGGCCGTCGAGATCGCCAACGACACCGAGTACGGTCTCGCCGGGTTCGTCGCGGGCGCCGACCTCGACGCGGCCCGCGCCGTGGCCCGGCGCCTGCGGGCCGGGTCGGTCGCCATCAACGACGGCTTCGACTTCGGCGCCCCGTTCGGCGGTTACAAGAAGAGCGGCAACGGGCGCGAGTGGGGCGAGTTCGGCTTCCACGACTACCTGGAGATCAAGGGCATCCTCGGCTACGCCCCCGGCGAGGCCGCCCCGTGACGGACACGATCCGCACAGAGCCGCGCGCGCCGTTCACCGCGGGGCACTGTCACGGCCGCGCCGTCGGTGGCCCTGGCGAAGCCTTCTTCGGCCGATGAGTTCGCTGGCGGGAAAGGTCGCCGTGGTGACGGGCGCCAGCCGCGGGATCGGGAAGGGGATCGCGCTGGCGCTCGGGGCGGAGGGAGCGACCGTCTACGTCACCGGGCGCACGGTCACGCCGGGCACCCACCCCCTTCCGGGCACGGTCGGCGAGACCGCCGCCGCGATCGACCGCAGGGGCGGCGAGGGCGTCGCGGTCCAGGTCGACCATGCCGAGGACGACCAGGTGGAGGCGCTGTTCGCGCGCGTGCGGCGGGAGCGCGGACGGCTCGACGTCCTCGTCAACAACGCCTTCTCGATTCCCGCGGACCTGACCGATCCGGCCCCCTTCTGGGAGAAGCCGCTCTCCGACTGGGAGATGGTGGACGTCGGCGTCCGGTCGCACTACGTCGCCGCCTGGCACGCGGCGAGGATCATGACACCGCGGAAATCCGGCCTCATCGTCGCGGTCTCCGGCTACACCGGTGTGGCCTACACCTACGGCGTCATCTTCGGCATGACCAAGTCCGCCGCCGACCGCATGGCGCGCGACATGGCCATCGAACTGCAGCCGCACGGTGTCGCGTCCGTCTCGCTGTGGCAGGGCCTGACGTTCACCGAACGGGCGGAGCGGAACCTCGCCCGGATCGCCGGCCTGAAGGACGGGGCGGCGACACGGCCGGAGAACGGCTGCTCGCCCGAGTTCCCCGGACGGGTGATCGCGGCGCTCGCCGCCGACCCCGCTGTCATGAAGCGGTCGGGCGGCACGTTCATCACCGCCGAACTGGCCCGGGAGTACGGCGTCACCGATGTCGGCGGCGAGGTCGTCCCCTCGCTGCGGGCGGAGCGGGGCGCGCCACTCTGGCGCCCGATCGCGGAGGAACCCCATGGACACTGACCGCGCGGCCCGCCTGGAACTCCTGCTCGACCGGCAGGACATCCTCGACTGCCTGACCCGGTTCAGCCGGGGGATGGACCGCTTCGACCGCGACCTGTTCCTCTCGGCCTTCCACCCCGACGCCGCGATCGCCGCGGGCGACTTCGTCGGCGGCCCCGCGGACCTCTTCGCGTGGGCGTCCCGGCTGCACGGGCAGGGGCAGTCCGCGACCCACCACAACCTGCTCAACCACACCTGCGACATCGACCGGGACACCGCCCACACCGAGACGTACTACCTGTTCGTCGGCCGTAACCGGGACGAGTCCAACTGGGCCGCGGGCGGACGCTACATCGACCGGCTGGAGCGCCGCGACGGGCAATGGAAGATCGCCCTGCGCACCAATGCGGTCGAATGGTCGGGACTGGTGCCGACCCTGCCCATCCCGTTCGCGGACGTGCCCGGCGTACACGCCAACGGCGCCCCGTCGCGCGACCGCCGCGACCCGTCGTACCTGCGTCCGCTGATCAACGTGCGCGAGCCCAACATCCCCGGCTGACGGGGGTGGGTGATCGCGGTGCGGGCGTGAGCGCGCTCCCGGCGTCGTGTCCGGGCCGTCAGAATCCTCGGTGCTGGATGGCGTGCGCCTCGCGCGCCAGGTCCTCCTGGAAGTCCGGATGGGCGATGGCGACGAGGCGGCGGGCGCGCTCGGCGAGGGACCGCCCCTTGAGCTCGGCCGCGCCGAACTCGGTGACGATGACGTCCGCGTCGCTGCGGGGCGTGGTGACCGGGCCCGACAGTGCGGCGGTGATCCTGCTGACCGTGCCGCGCCGGGCCGTGGCGGGCAGCGCGATGATCGCGTGCCCGCCGGGCGAGCGCGCGCCCGCCCGCACGAAGTCCGCCTGCCCGCCGGTGCCGCCCAGATAGGCCGGGCCGCTCTGCTCGGCGTTCACCTGGCCGGTCAGGTCGACCTCCATCGCCGAGTTGAGGGTCACCAGCTTCTCCAGCCGCGCGAGCACCGCCGGGTCATGGGTGTAGTCCGTGGCGCACATGCGGATCCGCGGGTCGCGGTGGGCGAACTCGTAGAGCCGCCGGGTGCCGATCAGGGCGCCGTTGACCGAGACCCCGCGGTCGATGGGCTTGCGCGCGTTGGTGACGACGCCCGCCTCGACGAGGTCGACCAGGCCGTCGCCGAGCATGCCGGAATGGACGCCGAGATCCGTGCGGTCGCCGAGCAGGCGGAGCAGGGCGTCGGGGACGGCGCCGACGCCGGTCTGGATGACCGAGCCGTCCTCGATGTAGGCGGCGGCGTGCTCGGCGATGGCCTGGTCCGTTTCGCCGATCTTCGCCGGAGGGACCTCGACCGGGGGACGCGAGACGTGCACGGCGCAGTCGATCCGTGCCGCGGGGAGCGCTTCACCATGGGTGAAGGGCACCTGCTCGTTCACCTCAGCGATGACGACGCGTGCCTTGCGGACGGCGGCCAGGACGTGGTCGCTGATGAGGCCGAGGCTGTGGACTCCGCTCGCATCGGCCGGGCTGACCTGGACGAACGCGACGTCGCACGGGATGAGCCCCGCCTCGATCATCGGGCCGACCTGGCCGACATGGCAGGGGATCACGCCGAGCCGGTGCTCCTTGGTCAGCGCGCGCAGCGCGCCGATCGCCCCCATGCTGGACACGGCGAGACCGTCCACCGCGTCCGGGGTGAAGAGGCCGGAGAAGCTCGTGGCGATGAAGACCGACAGCCCGCCGATGTCGCGGCCCTGCGCGATCAGCGCCTCGACCAGAGCGGTCGGCTCGCCGCACGCCTGTCCCATGACGATGTGGTCGCCGGGACGCAGGAACCGGCTCAGGTCCAGGCCCGCGGCATCGGTGCCGGCCGTCATGCGCGTCCGGCCGAGGCCAGCAGGGCCCGCGCGCGGGCGAGATGCGGGCGGTCGAGCATGGCGCCCCGGTGGCCGAGGGCGCCCGCGCCCGGGTGGGCGGCGAACAGGTCGACGATCTCCTGCGCGGCGGCCAGCTCGTCCTCGGTGGGGGTGAAGGCCGCGTTGATCACGTCGACCTGGGCGGGGTGGATGGCGAGCATGCCGCGGTAGCCGTCGCGGCGCACCTTCTCGGCCCGCTTGCGCAGCCCCTCCGGATCGCGGAAGTCGCCGTGGATGGTGTCGACGGGCGCCACTCCGGCGGCGGACGCACCGAGGAGGCACAGGCTCCGGGCCAGTTCGTAGGTGAAGCCGTACTCGCCGTCGGGGGTGCGGTTGGCGCCGGCGCCCACGGCGTCGGCGAGGTCTTCGGCGCCCCAGGTCATGGCGGCCAGCCGCGGAGCCCCCTTGTAGGTGCCGGTGGTGAACATCGCCTCGGCCGTTTCCGTCACCAGGGCGATGACCTTGGTGGAACCCTGCTCGATGCCCGCGGAGACCTCCAGCGCGGAGAGGTAGTGGTCGAGCCGCTCGACGTCCTGGCGGCCGCGTGACTTGGGGAGCATGACGCCACCGGGACGGGCGGGCATCACCGCGGCCAGGTCTGCCAGTGCGTGGGGGCCGTCCAGCGGGTTGATCCGCACCCACAGCCGTTCCTTGCCCTCCTCGAGGCGGCTTCGCAGGAATTCGGCGACCATCGTCCGGGCCGCGGGCTTGCGCTCCTCGGTCACCGCGTCCTCCAGGTCGAGGAGGACGATGTCCGCGGGGGAGGCCGCGGCCTTTTCCGTCTTTCTTTCGCTGTCGCCCGGGGCGAACAGCCAGGAGCGTGCGCTGAAGGCTTCTGCGGTGCCGGTCATTTCGGTTCTCATCTCAGTTCTTCTCGCCGTTGACGAGTCCGCCGAGCCGCCGGGCTTCGTCCACCACCTCCGCCGTGTGGGCGCCGAGCCCGGGCGCGGGACCGGCGATCCGGCCCGGCGTCCGGGAGAACCAGGCCGGCGTGCCGGGAAAGCGCGTCGGCCCGTTCGGGGTGTCCACGGTCTCGAAGAAGCCCACGGCGTTCAGGCGCGGATCGTCGAAGAGTTCATCGAGCGTGCGGACCGGCGCGGCGGGAATGTCCAGCGACCGGAGCAGATCCAGCCATTCCCGGGTCGTTCGGCGCGTGAAGGTCTCCGCCAGCAGGGCATAGACGGTGTCGATCTGCCGTGCCCGCTGTTCGAGGGTGGCGAACCGCTCGTCCGCCCACTCGGGCTTGACGGCGGCCACGAACGCCGACCACTGCTTGTCGTTGTAGACCAGCGCGGATATGTGGCCGTCCTGCGTGCGGTAGGGCTTCCTGTTGCGCGAAATGGCGCGCGGGTACACCGCGGGACCCAGGGGAGGGGTGAACATCGCGCCGTTGGCGTGCTCGACCAGCATGAAGGACGCCATGGTCTCGAACATGGCGACCTCGACCTCCTGGCCCTCGCCGGTCCGCTCGCGGTGGAAGAGCGCCATCATGGTGGCGTACAGCGCCGTCATCCCGGCCACCTTGTCGGCCATGATGGTCCCGACATAGCCGGACTGCCCGGTCAGCTGTTCCTGGACGAATGGCAGCCCGCATTCCGCCTGGATCGTGTCGTCGTAAGCGGTGCGGTCGGCGTCGGGACCGCGGCGGCCGTACCCGTAGCAGTTCGTGTAGACGATCGACGGGTTGAGGGCGGCCACATCGTCATAGCCGAATCCCAGGTCGGCTATCGCCTTAGCGCGCATCGAATGGATGAACACGTCGCCCTGTTCGATGAGCCCGCGAAGGGTGTCCTTGCCTTCGCCGGAACGCAGATCCAGTACAACGCTGCGCTTGCCCCGGTTCACGTTGACGAAGACGCCGCCCATTCCCGGTTCCGGCCCGACGGAGATGTAGCGGGTGTTGTCGCCGGCGGGAGGCTCGACCTTGATCACGTCCGCGCCCATGTCGGCCATGATCTGGGTGCAGTACGCGCCCATGACCATCGCCGTGAGGTCGACTACCCGGACTCCTGACAGCGGTCCCGGATGGCGTTCACGCTCGTCTGGCATCGGCCACTCCCACCGGATCGTCGCGCTTCGCTCGCCGCGATGCTATCAATCCTTGCAAGGATAGTGATATCAAAGGGTCATGAGCAGCAGGGAGACCGCAGCCGACCTCCCCCTTTCCATCGCCGCGGTGCTCGACGCCCCGCTCGCCGCGCGCCCGCACGCGACGGCGGTCGAGGCGGCGTCCGGTGCCTGGTCGTACGCGGAACTGGACGACCGCGCCCGGCGCGCCGCCGGCGCGTTGTGGTCGCTCGGCGTGCGTCCCGGCGACCGGGTCGCCGCGAGCCTGCCCAACGACCTGGACATCGTCGCGGCCTTCCACGGGGCCCAGCGGATCGGTGCCGTCTGGACGGGGATCGGGGAAGCCCTCGTGGCGAGCGAGCAGGAGGAACTGCACGGCATCTGCGATCCAGCGGTCGTCCTGGCCGGACCGCGCTGCCGGCTGGGCGTCCCGGGCCGTATCGACCTCGACCGGTGGGCGGATCTCATGGCCGGGGACGAGCCGGCCCCGCGGGTCGAGCCGGACCTCGACGCCCCCGCCGGGATCGCGTTCACCAGCGGGACGTCGGGGCGTCCCAAGGCGGTCGTGCACAGCCAGCGCAACCTGCTCCTGCCGGGCGCGGTCCTCGTCGGCACCCGCGGGTGGGGGCCGGAACTGCGCAAGGGCGACAGCTTCCCGCTGACGATCCTCAACCTGCTGGTCCTGTCCACCCTGCTCACCGCGCAGGCCGGCGGGTGCGCGGTCGTGATGGACCGGCGTGACGTCGAGGGCGTGGCCGATTGGATCTCCACGCGGCGCGTCACGGTGTGGAACGCCGCCCCCGCTCAGCTGTACGACCTCGCCGCGCGTCCTGAAGTCGACCTCGGCCCGCTGCGGGAGGTGTGGAGCGGCGGCGGTGACACGCCGGACGCGCTGCGCCGGGCGTTCGCCGAAACGCACGGGTCGGTGCCCCGCTCGACGTACGGACTGACCGAGGCGCCGACGGTCGTGTCGATCGACCCGCCGGGGGAGGAGTGGCGACCCGGCGCGAGCGGCCGGGTGCTGCCCCACCTCGACGTCGCCGCCTACGACGACGAGGGCCGCCGCCTCCCCGCGGGCGAGCTCGGTGAACTGCGGCTGAGCCCTGCCGTCGACGGGCCCTGGGCCGGTGCGTGGACGCCGCTGCTCGGGTACTGGGAGCAAGGCCGCGTCCGCCCCCCGGAGCCGGGTCCCGTGCCGACCGGGGACGTCGGTACGGTCGACGGCGACGGATGGCTGACCGTGCTGGACCGCAAGAAACTGGTCATCGTCCGGGGCGGGGCGAACGTCTACCCGCTCGAGGTGGAGCGAGTGATCATGACGCATCCCGGCGTCGTCCGGGTGGCGGTGTGCGGGGTGCCCGACGAGCGCCTCGGGCAGCGGGTGGCCGCCGTGGTGCAGAGCTCCGGTGCGCGGCTCGACGCCGGGGCGCTCACCGAGGCGTGCCGGCGCGAACTCGCCTCCTACAAGGTTCCGGAGATCTGGTCGCAGGTCGACGCGCTGCCGGTGAACGCCATGGGGAAGGTGCAACGCGCCGGGCTTGCCGAGCTCGTCGCACGGCACGCGCCTTCCCGCGACTGAAAGTCCTGTGACGGCCGGCATTCTGCGAGGAAAGGAGGTTCGCGTGGCGCCGGACAGCGACGCGGCCGCACAGAGGATGTTCGGCCTCGACGGCCGGGTGGCGATCGTGACCGGAGCCTCCTCCGGGCTCGGCGCCGCGGTCGCCGGGGCCCTGGCGGAGCTCGGCGCCCGGGTGGCCGTGGTGGCCCGCCGCCGGGACAGGCTCGACGGCCTCGCCGAGGAGATCGACGGCCTCGCCGTCGCGTGCGATCTGTCCGATGCCGGCATGGTCGGGACGGTCGTGCCCGCGGTGGCCGACGGCCTCGGGCCGCCGGAGATCCTCGTCAACGCCGCCGGCGGCATGTTCACCGAAGAGCGCGCCGAATCCGAACCGCTCGACGCCGTCCGCCGGACCCTGGACCTCAACCTGGTGGCACCGTTCCTGCTCGCTCAGGCCGTCTTCCCCCATATGCGCGCCGTCGGACGTGGCTCGATCGTCAACGTCTCGTCCATCAGCGGCCGGGTCGGCATCCCGGGGATCCCGCAAGCGTCCTATGCCGCGAGCAAGGCCGCGCTGTCGGGCCTCACCGCCGAGCTGGCGGTGCAATGGGCTCGGCATTCGATCCGGGTGAACACGGTGGCGCCGGGCTTCTTCCGCAGCGAGATCACCGGCCCGCTCTACGAGAACGAACGCCCGGCCGAGTACCTGCGCCGCAACACGCCGCTGCCGAAGGAGGGTGGCGCCGGCGACATCGTCGGCGCCGTCGTCTGGCTCGCGGGCGACGCCGGGAGCTACGTCACCGGGCAGACGGTCGTCGTCGACGGCGGATGGACCGCCCGGTAGCGGACCGGCCCGCCGTCAGTGCCGCGCCGGGAGGCTGGAGTGGATCGCCCGCCGGGCGGCGGGCGACGCGGCGTTCACGACGCCGTCGTCGAAGTGCTCGAGAAGCAGCGCCTGCGTCGCGTTGAGATGGGCGCAGGCGTGCCGCTCGGCCTCCCCGGCGCGTCCGGCGGCGATGTCGTCGACGATCCGGCGGTGGGTGCGGACGGCCGTCATCGCCTCGTCGCGGGTGGGGTACTCGCCGCGCCGGGTCAGCGCCTCCGCCCACGCCTCCTCCTGCGCCGACCACAGCGCGACGAGGCTGCCGACGACGTGCCGGACGGTCGCGTTCGGCGTGAACGCGACGAGCAGGTCGTGGAACTCCCGCGCGAGCTGCGTGAACGCCACGCCGTCGTCCACCAGCGCGGTGCACTTCTCGATATTGGCGCGCAGGACCGGGACGACCTCCTCCGCGCGGTCCTCCCGCCGGGCGCACTCGGCGGCGCAGATCGGCTCCAGCATCCGCAGCCCGCCCGCGAGGTCCCCGAGCGTGACCCGGCCGCCCTGGAGCGCGAGCCCGAGATGGTAGGCCGCCGACGACCGGTCGGGGCGGTGCACCTCGGCGCCGCCGACCTTGCCGCGGCGGACCGTGACCAGGCCCTCGGTCTCCAGGATGCGGATGGCCTCCCTGATCGAGGGGTAGCTGACGCCGAACTCCCGCACCAGCTGGTCCTGGGTCGGGAGCGTGTAGTCGTCTTCGCCGCCCAGGATGCGCGTGCGCAGCTCGGCGGCGACGGACTCGGCGATGCGGTGCTGGGGGACGCGGGTGCGTCGGGTGGTCGTCACGCAGGCGGCTTCCTGTGCAGGTTCGGGGACCGGACGCCTCAGTGTAACCAGTCAGGACAAGGAAACTCAGTATTGCAATCCTTTCAAGGATTGAAATAACGTCGACGCCATGGACTTCACGATGGGACCGTCCGCCCGGGCCCTGCGCGGTGAGCTGCGCGGGCTGGTGGACGAGCACGTCCCACCCGACTTCCTCGGAGCGTTCACCGACGATCCGGCCGATCTGGAGATCGCCCAGAGCTTCTGCAGGCTGCTCGCCGAACGGGGCCTGCTGTGCCTGGCGTGGCCCGAGCGGTACGGCGGCCGGGGCGCCTCGGTCTGGGAGCAGACGGTCGTCCGCGAGGAGATGTGGGCCCATCACGAACCCAGGGGCGCGCAGTACATGGGGGTCAACTGGGTCGGCCCGACCATCATGCGGCACGGCACGCCGGAGCAGCGGCGCAGGCACCTGCCGCCGATCGCGCGCGGCGAGGTCATCTGGTGCCAGGGCTTCAGCGAGCCCGACGCGGGGTCCGACCTGGCCGCGGTGCGCACCGCCGCGCGGCGCGACGGCGACGGCTGGCGCGTCTCCGGTCAGAAGATCTGGACCTCCTATGCCGCGATGGCCCAGTGGTGCTTCCTGCTCGCCCGGACCTCCACGGGGGACAGGAAGCAGCACGGCCTGACGGTCTTCCTGGTGCCCATGGCGGACCCCGCCGTGGAGGTGCGGCCCATCCCGTCCATGATGGGGCCGCACCACCTCAACGAGGTCTTCTTCAGCGACCTGCGGGTGACCGAGGGCGACGTCCTCGGCACCGTGGACGAGGGCTGGGCGGTCGTGCAGGAGGTGCTGGCGTTCGAGCGCGTGGGCATCGCCCGCTACGCCCGCTGCGAGCGCCTCCTGCGGGCGGCGCCGTCGGTGCTCGGCGACCGGTGGGCCGGCCTGCCCGCGGAGCTGCGCGGACGGTGGGCGCGGATGCTCACGCATTGCCGGCGCGCCCGGCTGCTGGCCTACCAGGTGGTGTCGACGCAGAGCCGGGGCACGGTGCGTCCCGGCGACGCGGCGGCGTACCGGATCGCGGTGACCCGGCTCGACCAGGACAGCGCCGAGGTGCTCATGGAGATCGTCGCGTCGGCCGCGCCGGACGGCGCGGAGGCCCGCCGGTTCCGGCTCCAGGTGGAGGACCACTGGCGCTACTCCCGGGCGTCCACCGTCGCGTCGGGGAGCGTCGAGATGCAGCAGATCCTGCTGTCCCGAGCGCTCCTGGCATCGTGACCGGCCGCATGGACACGGCGAGCATGGACATCGACCTGAGCGAAGAGGCCGCCGAGTACGGACGGCAGGCGCTGCGGGCGTTCGAGGCCGCCGGAGGCGACGAGCTGGTCCGGACGGCCGAAGGGGACGCCAAGCGCAGGGGCGCCCTCGTCGCGCCGGTGCTGGACGGGCTCGGCGCCTGGGACCTCGACCCTCGTGGCGACGCGGGGGAACTGGAGGCGGCGGCCGCGCTGTGCCGCGGCGCGGGGTACTGGGCCGTCCCCTTTCCGGTGGCCGAGCGGCTCGCCCGGCCCGCCGACCTCGACGCCGACGGGCTGCTGGTGGTCGACGACGCCCACCCCGCCGGCGCCGTGGAGGGGCTGGACCTGCGCTGGGTCGCGGTGACGCTGGACGGCCGGCGCAGCGTCGCCGTCGCGCGGTCACCGGACGCCCCGCCCCGCACGTCGGCGTTCGTCACCGGACTCGACCTGCGGCCGGTCGACGGCGGCGGCGCGCTGGACGCGGCGCTCGGCCTGGTCCTGCCCTGCTGGACCCTCCTCGGGATGCTCGACCGGGCGATGAGCCTCACCCGGGAGCACGTGCTGGTCCGCGAGCAGTTCGGGCAGGCGCTCGCGCGGTTCCAGGGCGTACGGTTCCAGCTCGCCGAGGCGGAGGTCGAGCGCAGCGGCGTCGAGGTGCTGGCCAAGTACGCGCTCTGGAGCGTGCAGAGCCGCCGCGACGAGGCGCTCGACGACGCGCTCGCGCTGCGGCTGGCGGCCGTCGAGGCGGCCGAGGTCGTGTTCCGGATCGCCCACCAGTTGCACGGTGCCCTGGGCTTCTGCGACGAGGCGGTCCTGTCGTGGCTGTCCCGCTACAGCCAGCCGCTGCGGCGCCTGCCGCTGGGCCTGTCCGGGACGCGCGAGCGGTTGACGGACCGGCTGGAACGGCGCGGCCTGACCGGACCGTTCGGTGACCTGCCGGCGCGGGCAGCGCCATGACCGGGGCCGTGCAGGCCGGGTCTGCCGCTACGGCGGTGAGGGATCTCGACGAGTTCCGTGCTTCCGTGCGCCAGTGGTGCCACGAGCACGTTCCCGCCGATTGGCGGCGAGCGCAGACGGGCGTTCCGGAGGAGGAGTTCGTCGCGTTCCAGAAGGCGTGGTTCCAGGAACTGCGCCGTGCCGGGTTCGCCGTTCCGCACTGGCCGCGCGAGTGGGGAGGCGGGATGGCGGTCGCTGAGCAGATCGTCCTGCACCAGGAACTCGCTGTGCACGACGCGCCGCGGCTCGTGCTGGCGTTCGTCGCGATCCACCACGCCGCCGCCACGCTGCTCGCCGCGGGCACCGACGAGCAGCGCCGCCGCCATCTCCCCGCGATCCTGGACGGCGAGATCTGGGCCCAGGGCTTCTCCGAACCCGGGGCCGGGTCCGACCTGGCCGCGCTCAGGACCACCGCCCGCAGGCGGGGCGGCTCCTATGTCGTCGACGGTCAGAAGGTGTGGGCGAGCGGCGCGGTGCACGCCGACCGCTGCCTGCTGCTGGCGCGCACCGATCCCGATGCCCCGAAACGGCACGGCATCTCCTATTTCCTCTTGGACATGAGCGCGCCCGGGATCGACGTCCGCCCGATCCGGCAGGCGACCGGCGAGTCGCACTTCTGCGAGATCTTCCTCGACGGCGTCGTTGTCCCCGCGTCCGACCTGGTGGGGCGGGAGAACGACGGCTGGCGGACGGCGCAGGAGACGCTGGGCGCCGAACGCGGCATGACGATGCTGGAGTTGGCCGAGAGGCTCGGCAACGCCGGCTTCCGGTGGCTGGTGGAGACGTGCACCCGCCCGGGCCCCACGGGTGCGCGTCCCATCGACGACTCCCTGGTGGCCGACCGGCTCGCCGCGTTCGAAACCGAGCTCACCGGTCTCCGCGCGCTCTGCCGCGAGCTGGTGGAGCGCCACGACGCCGGCACCGCCCGCCCGGCCGACGCGTCCATCGTCAAGCTGTACTACAGCGAACTGCTGCAGCGGGCGACCGACTTCGGCACCGACGTCGCCGGCCCGGCCGCCCACGCCGAGCTGCGCAAACCCCTGTCCAGCGGATGGGAGTCGGGCGCCTGGGCGCTGGACTTCATCGGCTCGTGGGAGTGGACGATCCCAGGCGGGACGAGCGAGATCCAGCGCACCATCATCGGTGAGCGCGGCCTCGGGCTGCCCCGCGAACCGAGGACGGCCCGATGACCGCGGAGCTCTCCGGCGTCCATGACGAACTGCGCGCCGTGGCGCGCGACCTGCTCGGCGAAGCGGACCCGGGGCGGGAGGTCGCCTGGAAGCGGATCGCCGAATCAGGGTGGACCGGGCTCGAGGTGCCGGAGGCGCTGAACGGCGCGGACGCCACCTTCGCCGAGGTCGCCATCGTCCTTGAGGAGATGGGCCGCGCCGCGGCGTGCACCCCTTACTTGGGGGCGGTGGTCCTGGGAGTCGGAGCCCTCGCGCTGCTGGAACCGGGACCCGGACGGGACGCCCTGCTCCGCGACACCGCGTCCGGGGCCGCCGTGCCAGCCGTCGCGCTGCCGGGGGATACCGGCGCCGCGTGCGCCGAACCGTCGTTCCGGTTGGAGCAGTCGCCACAGGGACTTCTCCTGCATGGCAGTGCGGCGTTCGTGCCCGACGCGGTCGGAGCCGACCGCCTCCTGCTCCCGGCGCTCGCCCCCGGCGGGACCTTCGTTCTCGTCGACGCCGGACCGGATGCCGCCGGGCTCAGCGCGGCGGGACAGCCCCTCCTCGATGCGACCCGGCACTTCGGCCATGTGACCGCTGACGGTGTGCCGGTCGAGGAGGACTCGGTGCGGCGGTTCGCCGGCGACCCCGAGGCGGCCCTCCGCCGCCTGGCCGACCGGGCCGCCGTCGCCCTGGCCTGCGACAGTCTCGGGCTCAGCGAGGCCATGCTGGACGCCACGGTCGCCTACGCCGGTGTACGGGAGCAGTTCGGCCGTCCCATCGGCTCGTTCCAGGCCGTCAAGCACGCGTGCGCCGACATGCTCGTCCAGATCACCGTGGCACGCCGTCTTGTCGAGGCCGCCGCGGGAGCCCTGTCCTGCGGCGACCCCGAATCCGGAGTGTCGGCGTCGATGGCGAAGTCGTACGCCTGCGGTGTGGCGGTGGACGTCACGGGCAAGGCGATGCAGTTGCACGGGGGCATGGGCTACACCTGGGAGAGCGGCATCCACGTCTACCTGAAACGCGCCGCGCTCAACCGCTCCCTGTTCGGTTCCCCCTCGTCCCACCGCCGCCGCATCGCCGCCCGCTACAAGTGATCACTCGGGGCGGCGCCCCCTCAGCGTCCTAGGGGCGTCAAGGTCCTGCTGCGTCCCTGGACAACGCCAATTCACTGCCAAACCGCACACATCGGCCCGTCCGCGGGGAAGCACCGGAGCATGACCACATGGAGCAGCGACGACCTGGACCGCATCGGCGACGCCCAGGAGATCCGGATCGCACCCGAGAACGGCGACGGCACCCTGCGCCCGCCGACCACCATCTGGATCGTCCGCAACGGCGACGACCTGTTCGTCCGGTCGGTCAACGGCCCCGATGGCCACTGGTACCGCACCGCCGGCGGCACCCACCGCGGCCGGATCGAAGCCGCCGGGCTGACCAGGGACGTCGACTTCGCCGCCGCCACCGACCCGGCCGTCAACGACCAGATCGACGCTGCCTACCTGGCCAAGTACGGCACCACCCCGTGGGCGGAGCCCATGACCCGGCCCGGCCCGCGCGACACCACTCTCCAGCTCACCCCCCGCTGACCGGCGCCGGCGGCGGCAGGGGCGTCGGAGCCGGTTGCGCCCCGAACTGCTCGCACCCCGTGTCGCCGCTGCAAGGATGCTAGCATCTTAGTAATTTAGCCATGATGAAGAGGGGGGCCGGATGACGAGCGCCGACCTGCGCAAGGTGATCAGAGGGCGGGTGCTGGGGCCCGGTGACGACGGCTTCGACGTGGCGCGCAGGGCATGGAACCTGACCGTCGACCAGCCCGTGGCGGCCGTGGTGGAGGCCGCGGACGCCGCGGACGTGGCCGCGCTGGTCCGTTACGCGCGGCGGGCGGGCCTCGCGGTGACCGCCCAGGCCGGCGGCCACGACGCCGCGGGCGACGTGGAAGGCGCGATCCTGCTGCGCACCGGCCGGCTGGACGGTCTGCGGGTGTCGGCGCGGGAACGGGCGGCCCAGGTCGGAGCCGGGGTGAACTGGGGGCGGGTGCTGGCGGAGGCAGGGCCCCACGGCCTGACCGGCCTGGCCGGCAGTTCGCCCGTCGTCAACGTGGCCGGGTACACGTTGGGCGGCGGTCTGTCCTGGTTCGGCCGCAGGTACGGGTGGGCCGCCGGCAGCGTGCGCGCCTTCGACATCGTGGACGCCGACGGCGACCGGGCGCGGGTGAGCGCCGCGTCCGACCCGGAGCTGTTCTGGGGGATGAAAGGCGGCGGCGGCGACTTCGCGCTGGTGACGTCGCTGGAGTTCGACCTGCATCCGGCGCCCTCGGTGTACGGCGGACGGGTGGTCTGGCCGCAGGCCCGCGCCGGCGAGGTGTTCGAGGTCTTCCGGAAGCTCACCGACGGGGCGCCGCCCGAGCTGACCGTCTGGTTCAACCGGTTCGCCTTTCCCGGGCCCCCGCCGATGGTGGCGCTGGATCTGACCTACCTGGGCGATCCGCGCGAGGGCGCGGCCCTGGTGCGCGGCATCGAGGAGATCGGCGGCGCCATCAGCGACGGCCGCGGGGTCGTGCCGGTCGCCGACCTCGGCGCAATCGCCGCCGAGCCGACCGCGCCGGCCGCCTCGCTGCCCCGCGCGGAGCTCCTGACCCGCCTGGACGAGGACCTGGCCACCGAGCCGATCGATCCGCTGCTCTCCATCCAGGTCCGGCACCTGGCCGGTGCGCTGGCGGAGCCGGGCTCCGGCGCGAGCGGAGCCCTGCCCGAGCCGTACCTCCTCCAGATGGTCGGCACCGGACCGGACCCGGACCGTGCGCGCGCCGTCCGCGCCGCGCAGGCCCGGATCGTCGAGCGGTTCGGGGCCGTCATCGCGGGCCGCAAGCCGTACACGCTGCTGACCCCGGGGGAGACCGCGGCCGACGCGTTCGCCGGACCGGTCCTCGCCCGGTTGCGCGAGCTGAAGCGCGCACGCGACCCGCACGACGTCTTCCGCGCGAACCACCCCGTCCTCAAGTAGGCGGCCGGCAAGCGCCCCCGTGACGACTGGAGCCCGTCCGTCCGGGGATCCGTCAGTCCCCGGGGCGCGGGTCGTCGTGGCGGTACACCTGGCCGCCCTTCATGACGAACCGGACGTCCTCCAGCACGCCGATGTCGGCGAGCGGGTCGCCGGGAACCGCGATGACGTCGGCGAGCAGGCCTTCCGCCAGGCGCCCGCGGTCGGTGGCGTCGACGAGGTCGGCCGCGACCGTCGTGGCGGCGCGGATCGCCTGGAGCGGCGTCATCCCGCGCTGGACCAGCGCGAGCAGCTCCTTGGCGTTCTTCCCGTGCGGGATGGCGGGGGCGTCGGTGCCGCAGGCGATCTTGACGCCCTTCTCGATGGCCCTGCTGATCGTCGCCCGGGACCGCGGGAAGACGTCGGCGGCCTTCTCCTGGAGTTCGGGCGCCGCCCGCGAGACGTCCATGCCGTCGGTGAGGTAGGTGGTCGCCACCAGGAACGTCCCGCGCTCGATCATGAGGTCGAGGGTGTCGTCGCCCGCGAGGAACCCGTGCTCGATGCAGTCGATGCCCGCCTCGACGGCGTTGCGGACGGCTTCGTCGCCCATGCAGTGGGCGGCGACCTTCAGGCCCGCGCGGTGGGCTTCGTCGGTGATCGCCCGGAGTTCCTCGTTGGAGTACTGCTGGGCGCCGGCGGGACCGGTGTGCGACATGATCCCGTTGGACGCGCAGACCTTGATGACCCGCGCCCCGTGCTTGATCTGGTACCGGACGGCCTTGCGCACCTCGGAGACGCCGTTGGCGATGCCCTCCTCCACCGTCAGCGGCATGATGTGCGGGGCGAACGCCTGGAACATCGTCGGGTCGAGATGGCCGCCCGTCGGCGTGATGGCGTGGCCCGCCGGCACGACCCGCGGCCCGTCGATCCAGCCGTGGTCGACGGCCTTCTTCAGCGCGACGTCGAGGAGCAGGCCGCCGGTCTGCACGAAGAGGCCGAGGTTGCGCACGGTCGTGAACCCGGCCCGGAGCGTGCGGCGGGCGTTCGCCACGGCCCGCAGCGTGCGGACGGCGGGGTCGTCCTGCACGGGGTTCAGCGGGCTGCGGTGGTCGGGCCCGCCGAGCAGCAGGTTGACCTCCATGTCCATGAGGCCCGGCAGCACCGTCACGTCCCCGAGGTCGATCCGGACCGCGTCGTCCGGCACCGAGGACGGTGCCGTCTCGGCGATGCGGTCACCGACGATGAGCAGGGAGCCCGGCTCGACGAGCTCGCCCTTGTCGATGTCGAGCAGCCGCGCGCTCAGCAGGTGGATCGGCGGTTGCGGCTTCCTCGGGCGAGCCATTCGCGCTCCTTCGGCGTCGGGTGACGGATACAGGGAAGAGCCGGGGGACGGCCGGCGGGCCGGGCCGTGGGAGGGGCGTGCTCAGACGGCCGGTTCGAGTACGGAGTCGATGCTGGACGCGCCACTGTCGGGGACCGTCGGCTGGCTCCACGCCTCCACCGGGAAGGCGACGGTCACCAGCGCGCAGAACAGCCACAGCAGATGCTTGTCCGCATCGGAGATGCCGTCGAGTTCGAGCCGCTCGAGGTAGGGCGTGGCGCTTTCCAGGCGGGGGTACGCGGCGTCATAGAAGGCCTGGAGCTCCTCCATGCTGCTCGCAATGCGCTTGGCATAGCGCTCGCGTTCGGTCGGGAGCGCCCAGTCCGCGAACGGTTCCAGGTCGGCGAATTCGGACGGCAGTTTGCTGGCCATTAGGGTGTCTCCTTCGGTCAGGACGAGGCGACCGGCGTCCCGGCGCGCTCTTGCTGGTAGTCGTCTACGTACCGGCCCGCGGTGTTGTGCAGGTGGCGCAGGAGGACCTCCTGGTCGTTGAGCGGGAAGTCCGTCACCGTCCTGGATTCGAGCATCGTCTGCGTGGCCTCCAGCGTGTTGCCGTCCTGCAGCCCGTACTCCTTGAACGAGACGACCGCGAGTTCCTGCTGCAGGCGCTGGAACGCGTTCTTCGGCGGGACGAAGTAGGCCGTCCCCTCGAAGATGTGCGTGTTGTACGAGGTCGGCCAGTAGTGGTAGGTGAGGACCCAGTTCGGCCGCCAGATGAGCAGCATGAAGTTCGGGAAGAACACGAACGAGTCCATGCCCCAGTGGGGGTGCCGGGTCGGGTTCACGCTCGGCGGCCATTCGGCCAGCCCGATGTCGGGGGCGTCCCAGGGGCCGAAGAGCCCGCTGCGCAGCGCCCGCTCGATCGGCTTGACCATCTTCTGGTCGTGCGGCGGCGCGATTCCGCCCCACGACGACACCATTCCGTGCGGGCCGTCGACGTCGTAGGAGATCGCCTCGTAGCCGTACTTCTTGATCTTCTGCGCCTCTTCGGGCATGTACTGGCCCGCGTGCAGGATCGGCGCGTGGTAGAACTCGGCGAACGCGTCGATGAACAGCTTCCAGTTGCTGCCGATCTCGGCCCGGTACTTGTGCACCTGCGTCAGCTTGTCGAAGGGGTATCCCTCGATGCCCTTTCCGAACTTGCCCAGGTATTCGCGCAGCGGCGTCGTGTTCTCGCGGTCGAGGTTCACGAAGATGAACCCCTCCCAGACCTCCGCCCGCATCGGGACCAGCCCGTAGTCGGACTTGTCCAGGTCGAAGAACTCCGACTCCTGCTGGACGTAGGTCAGGTCGCCTTCCAGGTTGTAGCCCCAGGCGTGGTACTTGCAGGTGAACTGGCGGCAGACGCCGCTGGTCTCCTCGCGCGGGAAGTTGTTCCACACGAGCTTGTTGCCGCGGTGCCGGCACACGTTGTGGAAGGCGCGGATCTCGCCGTCCATGCCGCGGACGACGATGGCCGAGGTGCGGGCGGCGTCGAGCTCCTTGGTGAAGTAGCTGCCCTTCCTCGGCAGCTGCTCCACGCGGCCGACGTTCAGCCAGGTACGCCGGAAGATGGCGTCGCGTTCGAGCTCGTAGTGCTCCGGCGTGATCGAGTCCGCGTAGGAGAGCGGCCCCTTGTCGATCTTGTAGTGCTCCGTCCAGCTGCCCTCGGCGGGCTTGGGGAAGTGCGCCATGTGGTCTGCCTCTCCGGTCGGGTCGACGTGCCGATGGTAGCAAGGATCTCTATTTATGAGAAGGTCATTCTCGCACGTGCGACGGCTCGCCGCGCCGGGACCGCTGCCGTAGCATCATGCTCGCTCTTGAGAATCCGATTCTCGGAAGGTAGGTCGTCTCGTGGCTCCTTGTCTCCCACCCCGCCCCAGGACGGAGCGGCCGTGATCCGGCTCAGCCGCAGCGCGGCGGCGCGGTCGCTCGCGCCGATCGCCGCGCTGGTCACCATCGCCGCCCTGGCCCCGTCCGCCGCCGCCCGCCCGGGCCGCGAGCCCGCCGTCGTGATCAGGGAACTGCCGCTGCCGCCGGCCGCGCCCTCGACCGCCGCCGGCGCCTGCACCGCGTCGGTCAACCCGCGCGGGACGGGCTGCCTCGACCCCGGCGCCGAGGGCGTCTCGTCGGGACCGGGCTCGCTGCCCGACGGCCGGTTCGTCCTCGCGGGCGTCACCTTCGCCGGCGCCCCGGCCGCGCCCGACCCGGCGAGCGCCTACTCCGGGCAGCAGACGATCGTCGTCCGGACCGACGGCCGCGCGTTCCCGGGCGGCGACCCGTGGAAGTGCCTGACCTGCGGCGTCCCGGCGGCCAACGCGGTCGGCCTCGACGCCGACCGCAGCTCGTACCCGCAGGGGTTCCCGGACGGGAAGAGGGTCCTCATCGGGGGCAACGTCCTGGACTGCTCGCCCTACCGCGTGACCGACCCGCGCTGCACGCCGGCCAGGACGCACATCTACCCGATCCGCTGGAACGTCACCGCCGACGGCTCGGGAGCCGGCGGAAGCATCCGCGAGCTGCGGATCAACCCCGACGGCGTTCACCTGGGCTGGAACCACGTCGTCCTCACCGGCACCCAGTACGACGAGTTCGCCTTCATGGGACGGCTCGTGTTCGACCCCTCGCCAACGACCGGCACGCCCAAGGCCCCGCGCTACGACCTGACAAAGGTCACCGAACTGTTCAACGCCGCGCCGCAGTACCAGCCCTACCGCGTCGACCCCCGCGACCCGCACCGGCTGAGCTACAACCCGGCAGGCATGATCGGCGAGTTCCGCGGGTGGACCGGCGACGGGCGTTCGGCGATCGGCATCCAGTTGCAGGAGTCGGCGAACATCGACGCGTTCGCCACCGGCAACGCCACCGGCCGGTCGCGTCCGCTGACCCGGCACGCCCAGTACACCGACCCCATCCGGGTCTCGCCCGACGACCGGTGGGCGCTCGCCATGGAAGTCGCCGGGTCGGGACGCCTGGACTTCATCTCGGCGATGCAGGGCATCCCGCCGATCACCGACCAGCTGCCCACCACCGGGCACATCTCGGGGATCCGCAACAACGGAGACCGCCGCTTCTTCCTGCCGTACCTGGTCAGCACGAGTACCGGACGCGGCACGCGCCTCAGCTACGACGGCGACCCGAACTGGAACGGCCGCGCCGACCCGACGTGGCTGGCCGATGGCACGGGCGTCGTCTGGTGGGAGTCGCTGGTCACCGCGCCTGCGTGCGGCGGGGCCAACCCGCTGCCGTGCCCTCCGTCCACCGAACCCGGTGGGCGCCGGAGCCGCCTGCTGATCGCGCGGTTCCCGGATCGCGCGCCGGCGCCCGTGCGCCGCGTCCCGCCCGTCCCCGACACCGTGGCCTGGGGCACGCCGTACACGCCGGGCGAATCCCTGCCCGTCCGGCCGCACCTCCCGGCGGGCACCTACACGATCAAGGGCAAGGCGCGCGGCTCGGCGAAGGTCGTCATCACCGAGAACGCCGGCAGGACGGCCATCGCCTCCATCCAGGCCGCCTACACCGGCTACAGCGATGACGGCGTCCACATCATCAACGGCACGGAAAGCGTCGCCGGCACGGGCCCCGCCATCGCGCAGACCCTCACCTTCCATGAAGACCTGTGGTTGAGCGGGCGTGAGACCGGTCGCAAGGTCACCAGCGAACCGGGCGGCTTCGTGCTGTCCCCGTCCTCTTTGCAGAGCGATTTCCAGGCCACCGGAAC
Organism: Actinomadura sp. NTSP31; assembly: GCF_041951385.1. NCBI lineage: Bacteria > Bacillati > Actinomycetota > Actinomycetes > Streptosporangiales > Thermomonosporaceae > Actinomadura > Actinomadura sp. NTSP31. The sequence continues at coordinate 99,195 of NZ_JBGNUT010000010.1, forward strand.
CATGACCACCACCATCGACGGCCGGACCTACCGGCAACCGGCCAACGGAACCTGATTCCTGACGCCGGGGGACGAGCACGCCCGTCCCCCGGCGTCAGCCGGGGGATCCGTGTGCGATGGCGAACGCTCATTCTCCGCCCGGGGCGGGGAATCCGGTGATGATGACGGCGTTGGTGTCGGCGGCCGCCTGCCGCAGGGCCCTGGCACTGGTGTAGGCGGCCGAGTCGTACCAGGCGCGCGCCGCCTCGACCGAGGGGAACTCCATGAGGACGGTACGGTCGCCGTGCCAGTCGCCCTCCAGGTTCTGCGGGTCCGGGTCGACCGCCAGGACGCGCGCACCGCTGCCGGCCATCGCGGGGGCGGCGGCCTTGCCGTAGGCCGCCATCGCGGCCTGGTCCTTGATGGCCTCGGTCAGGATGACGTACGCCTTGGGCATGGGGGTCTCCTCGTTGGTCTCACTTGATGGCGACGGGGTTGAGGGGCGAGCCGACGCCGCCCGGGATGTTCAGCGGGGACGCGACGAACATGCATTCGTGGACGCCGTCGGCCGCGCAGTCCTCCGCGAGCTGCTCGAAGTCGAACATCTCGCCCAGCAGGAGGCCCATGTCGCGGATGGCGAGCATGTGGAACGGGATCATCGGGCCGCCGGGGTTCGCGCCGAGCGCCTCGACGGCGAAGTTGTCGGCGCAGACGGCCGCGATCCCGTGGTCGCGGATCCAGCGGGCGCACTCCCAGGTGAGGCCCGGCGATCCGCCCTGGCCGACGTCCGCGCCGCGCCGCTGGCGGGGGTAGGTGCCAGTGCGCAGGAGCAGCACGTCGCCCGGCCGCGGGGCGAGCCGAACCGCGTCGAACGCGGCATCGAGGTCGGCCGGTCCGACCTCGCTTCCGGGCGGGAGATGCTCGACGCCGCGAAGGCGCGGGATGTCGAGCAGCACGCCGCGCGAGACGACGCCCGCCACGAGGTTCTGGATCGAGCAGTGCACCGCGCCCCACGCCGTGACGGCGTCGTCGTGGTGGCGGCCGTTGTAGAGCAGGTCGTCGTACCAGAGATGGGCGAGGGCGTCGAAGTGCGTGGACGAATGCGTTCCGAGGATCAGCATGTCCTCGGACGAGCAGAAGTCCCAGAACTCGCCCTGGGGGTTGTCGCCGCGGTACCGGGTCATCGTGTGGATCGGGTTGAAGCGCCCGCTGTCCGGGGAGCTGTACGGGCCGGTCTCGTCGGCGGGGATCGAGAGGCCGAAGGTGACGCCGCGCCGGACGGTCCCGGCCGCGGCGCTCACGCACTCCGGCGTGATCAGGTTCAGCGTTCCGCGCTGGTCGTCGTCGCCCCAGCGTCCCCAGTTGCTCAGCTCGCGGCCGAGGTCCCGGACCCCGTCCATGTCGATCACCGGCATCGGCCCGGCCTCCGCCCCAGCACGCGTGAGAATGGCATTCTCGGATGATACTGGTTTTGACGTCGAAGTCGAGATAGCATCCGGCGTGGAACGTCCGCCCCGGCGGGCGCGGGCCGGACGGCCGTCACCCTGACTCCCACCAAGGAGGTCGAAGCGTGGACAGCTCGCGCATTGCCGACATCATCGAGATCGAGCAACTGCTCGCGCGCTACGCGGTCGGCATGACGAAGGACGACGTGGACGAGGTCGTGGCCGTGTTCGCGCCGGACGGCACCTACAGCGCCTTCGGCGAGACGTACGGGGTCGGCGACTTCCCCGAACTGGTCGCCGCGGCCCCCAAGGGCCTGTTCTCCGTGGGCACGCCGGCGATCACGTTCGACGGGGACGGATCGGCGAGCGGCGAGCAGCCGCTGTGCTTCGTCGCCCAGCACGACCACTCGATGCGGATCGGCTGGTACACCGACGCCTACACCCGCACCCCGGACGGGTGGCGGTTGCGGACCAGGGCGATGACCTTCCTGCGGCGCAGCGGCGCGCGCGATTCGGGGCGCGCCCATGACCCGCTGCGTCCGGCGCCGAAGCAGAAGTCCGCGAACTGAACGCGCGCCCGATGGATCTGCAGGAGTTCCGCGCCGGCCTGGACGCCTGGCTCGACGAGCACGAGCACGAACTGAGCCCCGCGTCCGGCCCGGACGTCGCCTTCGACCAGGAGGTGGAGCACCTCTCCCTGGTCAAGCGCATGACCTACGACGCGGGCTGGATGCGCCGGGGATGGCCCGAGCGGGTGGGCGGGCTCGGCGGGTCCACGCTGATGCGCGCCTACCTCGGCGAGGCGCTGGCGTCCCGGGACCTGATCGAGCCCGGCATCTACTCGATGACCGAGGTGCTGGCCCCCACCATGATCGAGTTCGCCCGTCCGGAGTTGGCCGCGGAGACGGTGCCGCGGCTGCTGCGCGGCGACGAGACCTGGTGCCAGGGCTTCTCCGAGCCGAGCACCGGCAGCAACCTGGGCTCGCTGGCGTGCCGCGCGCGCCGCGACGGCGACTCCTGGCGCGTCACCGGCCAGAAGGTCTGGACGAGCCTGGCCCAGTACGCCCACCGGTGCGTCCTGCTGACGCGGACCGGCACGCCGGAGTCGGGCAGCCGGGGCATCACCGCCCTGTTCGTCGACATGGACTCGCCCGGCATCACCGTGCGGCCGATCCGCGCGATGCACGGCCGGGACGAGTTCTGCGAGGTGTTCTTCGACGACGTGCGCGTCCCCGTCGACCGCACGCTCGGCGAGGTCGACGGCGGCTGGGCCGTCGCGATGGACCTGCTGCCCTACGAGCGCAGCACCTCGCTCTGGCACCGCAGCGCCTACCTGCGGCAGCGGCTCGGGCACCTGCTCGCGACGGCGCCGGACGGCGCGCTCGACCCGGCCGATCTCGGCGAGGTCGTCCAGATGGCGTTCGCGTTCCACGCCCGGTCGCGCGGGACGCAGCACCGGATGGCGCGCGGCGAGCGGCTGGGGCCGGAGACCTCGATCGACAAGGTGCTGCTCGCCACCACCGAGCAGGCCGTGTTCGACCTGGCGGCGGACGCGGTGCCGGCGGCCGTCGCGGTCGGCGACGACGCGGACGCCGACCGGTGGCGCACCGGGTTCCTGTACTCGCGGGCGGCGACGATCTACGGCGGCAGCGCCGAGATCCAGCGCGACATCATCGCGCGCCGCCTGCTCGACCTCGGGACGGGCCGATGATGGACGCCGAGACCGCCGAACTGCTGGGGGAGAGCCTCGAACGGGCCTTCCGGCACGCCACCGTCGCCGCGGTCGAGGCGTCGCTGGACGAGGTCGGCTGGCGGGAGGCGCTGGCGGAGGAGGGGACCGCGGTCATCCCGCTGCTGTTCACCCGGCAGGGCATGGCGAACGCGGCCTCCGGGGCGCTGGACGACCTGGTGACGACGGCCCTCGGGCTCGCGGCCGATGCGGATACCGCGTTCGTGCTGCCGGAGTTCGGTGGGTACGCCGCGCCCGGCTCCGTCCAGGACGGCGCACTCACCGTGCGGGGCCTCGGCACCGCGCGGATGCCGGGGGCCGCCCGCGCCGTGGTGCTCGCCGCCGGGCGGGACGGCGCGCTGCACGCCTTCACCGTGGAGACGGGCAAGCTCGAGACCCGCCCCATCGGAGGCGTCGACCCCCGGCTCGGGCTGGTCGCGATCGAAGGCCGCGGCCTGCCCGCGTCCGGCGGCGCGGCGATCACGGCCGCCGCGTGGGAGGACGCGCTCGCGTCCGCACGGGCCGCCGTCGCGTACGAGCTGATCGGCGTGAGCCGGACGATGCTCCGCCTGGCGCGCGAGCACGCCGTGACCCGCGTCCAGTTCGGCAGGCCGATCGCCGCGTTCCAGGCCGTCCGGCACCGCCTCGCCGAGTGCCTGGTGGCGATCGAGGCCGCCGAGGCCGCCGCGACCGCCGCCGTCGAGACGGGCGACCGGGTGTCCCCGCTGCTCGCCGGGATCGCCAAGGCCCTCGCCGGGCGGAACGCGCGCACGGTGGCCCGCCACTGCCAGCAGGTGCTGGCCGGGGTGGGTTTCACCGACGAGCACGGCTTCCATCACTGCTTCCGGCGCGTGCTCACCCTCGACGGCCTCTTCGGCGACTCCAGGACGCTGACGCGCGAACTCGGCGAGGACCTGCTCCGCACCCGGCGCCTGCCGGCCGCGCCGCTCCTGTGAAAGACGCCGCCGGTGGCAGGGAACGGCGATCCCCTGCCACCGGCGGACCAGGCCCTGCGGCGGTCAGTCCGGCTTCTTCTGCTTGGACAGCTGCCTGTCCAGGGTCGCCCGCAGCTCGGGCGACAGGAACGACCGGTCCTCCGCGGCGATCGCGAAGTCGAGCGTGGCGAGGACGGCGCGTTCCAGGTGCAGGTTGAGAACGCGCTTGGTGTCCTCCATCGTCCGGCGGGGCAGGGCCGCGAGCCTGCGGGCGCAGGCCAGCGCGGACGCCATCACCTCGCCGTCGGGGCAGACGTGGTTCGCCAGGCCGATCTCGGCGGCCCGGCGGGCGCTGATCCGGTCGCCGGTGAGCGCGTACTCCTTGGCCAGTTGCAGGCTCGTCAGCAGCGGCCAGGTGACCGGGCCGCCGTCCGCCGCGACGAGCCCGACCATGACGTGCGGGTCGGCGAGGTGGGCGCTCTCCGCGATGTACACGATGTCGGAGAGCGCGACCAGGCTGCATCCCAGCCCGACGGCCGGCCCGTTGACCGCCGCGACGATCGGCAGCCGGCACTGCACCATCCCGGTGACGATGCGGCGCGCGTCCGCGAGGGTCTGCCGCCGCAGGCCGTCGTCCTTGGCCAGCTCGTCGATGTAGGAGAAGTCGCCGCCCGCCGAGAACGCGCGGCCCGCGCCGGTGAGGACCACCGCGCGGGCCTCCTCGTCGTCGTCGAGCCGGCCGAACAGCGCGCCGAGCCCCGCGTGCAGGGCGTGGTTGGTCGCGTTCAGCGACTCGGGGCGGTTGAGCGTCACGATCCTGATCGGCCCGTCCGCGGTGACCTCGATCTCCGGGGGCATCCCGTACGCGCCGCTCATGCGACCGGGAGCCCGAGGATCCGGGTCGCGACCAGGTTGCGCTGCACCTGCGACGTCCCGCCCATGATGCTCTGCGCCCGGCTGTAGAGATACGTCTTCAGCCACGTGTCCTCCTCGATGCCGCCGGTCAGATTGCTGATGCCGAGCGCGGCGTGCCCGACGGCCTGTTCGACCCGCGTCATCAGCAGCTTGTCCACCGAGCCCTCGGGCCCGTGCGAGGTGCCGTCCAGCCGGTCGGAGAGCCGCCGGCACACGTGCAGCCGCAGCATCTCGGCCTCGACGACCGCCCACGCCACGTCCCGGACGTTCTCCTCGGTGAACCGGCCGGGCTCGGCGCGCAGCACGTCGGCCAGCTCGTTGACCGCCTTGGTGTAGCGCGCGACGTAGCCGAGCTCGCCCGGTTCCCGTTCGTGGCTGACCACGGTCATGGCCAGCCGCCAGCCCTCGCCCGGCTCCCCGACCATGTCGGACGCCTTCGCGACCGCCCCGTCGAAGCGCACCTCGCCGAACTCCCGGGTCACCCCGTTGATCATCTTGAGCGGGCGCTGCTCGACGGCGGCCTGGTCCATCCGGAGGGCGAACGCCGACAGCCCCCTGTGCTTGGGGACGCCGGGGTCGGTCCGGGCCAGCACCAGGCACCAGTCGGCCTCGTCGGAGTAGCTCGTCCAGACCTTGTGGCCGGTGATGACGTACTCGTCGCCCTGCCGGACCGCCCGGGTGCGCAGCGCCGCCAGGTCCGACCCGGCGTCCGGTTCGCTGAACCCCTGGCACCACCGCTCCCGGCCGCTGACCAGGCCGGGCAGGAAGCGGCGCTGCACGTCCTCGCTCCCGTGCCGCATCATGCCCTGGACCAGGTAGCCCAGGCTGGGCCGCGGCGGCGCGCCGGCCTGCGCCAGTTCCTCGTCGACGATCGCCTCGTACACGCTCGGCAGGCCGTGCCCGCCGACCTCCTCGGGCCACGACAGCCCGAAGAACCCGGCGTCGTACAGCGCCCGGTGCCAGGGCGCCTGGCCGTCCCAGTACGCGTCGTCCGTGGACGAATGGGGGAGCTTCGGGTTGTGCTCGGCGAGCCACGCCCGCAGCCGTGCGCGGAACGCGGCCTCCTGGGGGGAGTCAGCGAAGTCCATCGTGCAGGCCTCCGATCTTGCGGTGCGCGATGACGCGGGCGAGGTTCACGCCCGCGTCGCCGAGCAGCTGGGTGGACAGCAGCGCCCGCCGGAGGTGGACGTGGGCGAGGCACTCCCACGTCATGCCGATGCCGCCGTGCACCTGGACGGCGGTCTCGCACACCTCGCGGGCGGCGCGGGCGCAGTAGGCCTTGGCGACCGCGGCGGCGGCGAACGCCTCCCCGGGCGGGAGGGTGTCGGCCGCCCAGGCCGCGTGCCGGGTGATGCTGCTGGAGCCCTCCGTCGAGACGAACGCGTCCGCCAGCAGGTGCTGGACGCTCTGGAAGGTGCCGATTGCCACGCCGTACTGGTGGCGGAGGCCGGCGTACCCGCGGGCCAGCTCCACCGCGCCGCGCATCGTCCCGACCAGGTCGGCGCAGGTGAGCGCCAGGGCGAACGCCGACCAGGCCTCGACGTCCGCGGCGGTGAGCGGGCCGCGGCTCGTGCCGGGCAGCCGTCCGGCCTCGGCGTCCTGAACCGTCGCGGCGGGGCGGGTGAGGTCGCGTCCCGGCGACGTGCCGGACACCGGGACGCTCGCCAGGTCGTAGCCGTGGCCGGTCCGGACGAGCGCCAGCGCGGCCGTGGCGCCCTGCGCGTCGATCGCGACGCCGGAGCAGCGCGCCTGCCCGTCCTCGACCACGGCCAGGCCGGACAGGTCGGGCCGCAGCAGGACGGTCTCGGGTTCGGCGGCGGGTTCGGTGCCCGCGCGGCGCCGCAGCTCGGCGGCCAGTGTCGGCCCCAGGAAGGACGCGTCGGCCGGGCCGCGGCCGAGCTCCTCGGCCACGATCGCGGTCTCGACGGCCGAGGCGGGCGGCCGGTTCCCGTCGCCGGCGTCGGGGACGCGCAGCTCGCGCCAGCCGGACCCGGCCAGCGCCGCGTCCAGCCGGGCGGCGCGGGGGGCGTCGGCCAGCGCGGCGACGGAGCCGGGCGCGTGGTCGTCGACGAGCCGGGCGGCCGCTTCGCGCAGCGCCCGCTGTTCGGCGGACAGGCGGACGTCCATCAGCGCTCACTCCGCGGCGCGGTGCGGGTCGCGACGGCGGCGGCCGGGAGACGGTCGGACTCGGTGATCATGTGGCGGCCACCTCGGGGGAGGCGCGCCGGGCCCGCGGGGGGTGTGCCGCGCGGGCCGCCGGCGCGGATGCGGAGGAGCTCTTCTCTGCTCCCGATAAAAGTCTATACTGACGTCGATGTCAATCATGGAGGCCGAGATGAGCGACGACGACCCCGGGCCGGACCGGCCGAGCATCGCGGCGATGGCCGCGTCCGCAGCGGAGCGCTTCCCCGACCGGACCGCCGTCGTGGACGGCGGGAGGCGCGTCTCCTACCGGGAGCTCTACGAGGAGGCCCGCCGGTTCGGGGCCGCGCTGGTCGCGAGCGGCGTCGAGCCGGGCGACCGCGTCGGCATCTGGGCGTTCAACAGCCGCGAATGGATCGCCGCGCTGCTCGGGCTGCAGCAGGCGGGCGCCGTCCTCGTCCCGGTCAACACCAGGTTCAAGGGACGGGAGGCCGCCGGCATCCTGCGGCGCGCCGGGGTGAAGGCCCTGGTGACGGTGACCGACTTCCTCGGCAACGACTACGTGGAGATGCTCGCCGGCTCGGGCATCGCCCTGCCGGACCTGCGGACCATCGTCATCGCCCGCGGCCGCCCGTCCGGGACCGGCGTGGCGTGGGACGCCTTCCTGGCGCGCGCCACCGACGAGGCGCTCGCCGAGGTCGACCGGCGGCGCGCCGCCCTGGGGCCCGGCGACGCGTCCGACATCCTCTTCACCTCCGGGACGACCGGGGAGCCCAAGGGCGTCGTCATGACCCACGGCCGGACGATGCGCGTGGCGACCGACTGGGTCGCCATGACCGGGCTCTCCGAGGGCGACCGGTACGTGATGGTGAACCCCTACTTCCACATGTTCGGCTTCAAGGCCGGCATCCTCGCCTGCCTGTCGGCCGGCGCGACCATGTACCCGCAGGCCGTCCTGGACGTCGACACGGTGCTGGGGCTGGTCGCCGAGGAGCGGGCGACCGTCCTGCCGGGCGCCCCGACCATGTACCACGCGATCCTGGAGCACCCCGACCGCGGCCGGTACGACCTGTCGAGCCTGCGCGTCGCGGTGACGGGCGCGGCCGACATCCCGGTCGAGCTGATCCGGCGGATCCGCGACGAGCTGCCGTTCAAGGTGATCGTCGCCGGATACGGCCTGACCGAGGCGGGAACGGCCAGCTCGACCGGGCCCGGCGACGACCCCGAGACCATCGCCACCACCGTCGGGCGCGCCCGGCCCGGCTTCGAGATCCGCGTCGTCGACGGCGCCGGCGAGGACGCCGCGGAGGGCGAGGTAGGCGAGATCGTGCTGCGCGGGCCGACCGTCATGGCCGGGTACCTGGACGACCCGGACGCGACCGCGGAGGTGCTGTCCCCGGACGGCTGGCTGCGCACCGGCGACCTGGGGCGGTTCGACGAGCGCGGCTGCCTGCGCATCGCCGGGCGCTCCAAGGACATGTTCATCGTCGGCGGCTTCAACGCCTACCCGGCCGAGATCGAGGCCATGCTCCTCGAGCATCCGGGCGTCCGGGAGGTCGCCGTCATCGGCGTCCCCGACGCGCGCCTCGGCCAGGTCGGCATGGCGTTCGTCGTGCCCCGCCCGCCCGCGCCGTCCGCCGGCGAGGTCATCGCCTGGTGCCGCGAGCGGATGGCCAACTACAAGGTGCCGCGCTTCGTCGAGCTGATCGAGGAGCTGCCGCTCACCGCGAGCGGGAAGGTGCTCAAGACCGCTCTGCAGGAGCGGGCGTCCACCCGCGCGGCGACCTGAGGCGTCTCGCGCTCGTGTTAATGACTCCGACGTCGAAATAAAGCTCACGGAAGGTGGCTGACCGGTGGCCGACACCCATGACGACGACCTCGAACCGATGCTGGAGGCCGTCCGCGACTTCATCCGCAAGGACGTGATCCCGCGCGAGGCGGAGATCGACGAGAAGGACGAGGTGCCCGCCGAGCTGCGCGAGACCGCGAAGCGGATGGGCCTGTTCGGGTTCACCATCCCGGAGGAGTACGGCGGCCTCGGGCTCGGCGTCGTCGACCAGTGCCGGCTGCTGATCGAGATCGGCTACACCACCCCGGCGCTGCGCTCGATGTTCAGCACGAATGTGGGCATCGCCGGGCAGGTGATCATGGACGCCGGGACCCCGGAGCAGAAGGAGCGCTGGCTGCCCCGGCTCGCCTCCGGGGAGGCGGTCGCCTCGTTCGCGCTCACCGAGCCGGACGCCGGGTCCGACCCGGCCGACCTGCGGACCAGCGCGGTCCGCGACGGCGACCAGTGGGTGCTGAACGGCGTCAAGCGCTACATCACCAACGCCCCGATCGCCGACGTGTTCATGGTCTTCGCCCGCACCGACCCGGACGCGAAATCGTCCCGGGGGATCGCGACCTTCATCGTCCCGGCCGGCACCCCGGGGCTGACCGTGGGGCCGCGCGACCACAAGATGGGGCAGTTCGGAGCCTGGACGGCCGACGTGAACCTGGACGGCGTGCGGGTGCCGTCCGATGCCGTGGTCGGCGGCGAGGCGGCCGCCGGCACCGGGTTCCTGACCGCGATGCGCTGCCTGTCCAACGGGCGCCTGCTGCTGGCCGCCGCCTGCGTCGGGATGTGCCGCCGGCTGGTCGACGAGTCCGTCCGGTTCGCCTCCGACCGCAAGCAGGGCGGCAAGCCGATCGCCTCGCACCAGCTGGTGCAGGCGATGATCGCGGACTCGGTGACCGACACCATGGCGGCCCGCGCCCTCGTCCTGGACGCCGCGCGCGCCTACGCCGACGGCTCAGACCGCCGCACCGGACCGGCCGCCGCCAAGTACTTCTGCAGCGAGGCCGTCGGGCGCGTGGCCGACCGCGCCGTCCAGGTTCACGGCGGCGCCGGGTACATGCGGTCGGTGCCGGTCGAGCGGTTCTACCGCGACGCGCGGCTCTTCCGCATCTACGAGGGGACGAGCCAGATCCAGCAGGTCATCATCGCCCGCCAGGCACTCGGGGCGGCGGCGGGCTGAGAGCGGCGGAGCGGCCCGGGGCGCGCGCCCCCCGGGCCGCTCCGCTTCCGGGGCGCCCCCGCCGGTCAGGTGGACAGGATGGAGACCGCGGCGACGCCCGGCGCGCCGTACAGCTGGGCGAGGCCGACCCGCGGCTCGCCGGCGACCTGCCGCTCGCCCGCCCGGCCGCGCATCTGGAGCACCAGCTCGCGCACCTGCCGCAGGCCCGACGCGCCGACCGGCTCGCCGTTGGCGATCAGGCCGCCGTCGGTGTTGACCGGCAGCCGGCCGCCCGGCGCCGTGGCCCCGGACGCGACCAGCTCGTTCTGCTCGCCGTCCGCGCACAGCCCGACCTCGGCCATGTGGATGACCTCGGCGCCGGCGTCGGTGTCCTGGAGCTGGGCGATCCCGACGTCCTCCGGGCCGACGCCCGCCGCCTCGAACGCGGCCTTCGCGGCGTCCACGGTCGGCGCCGGGACGTGGTCGGCGGCCACGGAGGCGGACGGGGTGTGCACCTCGAACGCGCCGAACCGCCGGGTGCGGGTGACGACGCTGCGCAGGTAGACCGGCTTGTCGGTGTAGCGGTGCGCCACGTCGGCGCTGCACACGACGAGCGCCGCCGCGCCCTCGTTGGGGCTGCAGAACATGTACTGGGTCAGCGGGTAGTTCAGCATCCGCGACTCGAGGATCTGCTCCGGGGACAGCGGCTTGCGCCGGTGCGCGTGCGGGTTGAGCTCGCCGTTGCGGTAGTTCTTCGCGGCGACCTCCGCGAGCGTCCGGTGCGTGATGCCGTGGTCGTGCATGTACCGGTTGATCTTCATGCCGAAGAACTTGGTGGTGAGGAACAGCCCCATCTCGCCGTACCAGGCCGGGCAGCCGTACTCGCGCGGGTCGGCGGTGAACGCGCCGGACTCGTGCTTGTCCATGCCGAGGACGAGGCCGATCTCGTGCTCGCCCAGCCTGATCGTCTGGCTCGCCAGGGCCAGCGCGCTGCCGGCGGTCGCGCAGCCGTTGTAGACGTTGGTGAACTGCACGCCGGTCAGCCCGAGCTCGGCGACGACGGCGTCCGGCTGGTCGACCTCGTAGCTGCCGCCCACCGCGAACTGCACGTCGGACCAGCCCAGGCCCGCGTCGGCCAGCGCGTCCCGGGCCGCCTCGGCGCCCATGGCCAGCGCCGGCTTGCCGGGGAAGCGGCCGAACCGGTGGATCCCCACCCCGATGATCGCGACATCAGGCATGCTCGGCCCCTTCCGGGCTGAAGGCGAACGTGATGATCTCCGCGCCGTCCTCGCCGGTGCGGAAGGGCAGGGTGACCAGCCGCATCGGCATGCCGAACTCCAGGTCGCCCTGCGCGCAGCCGGTGATGAGGCTCTCGACGCGCAGCTGGCCGGGCAGTTCGATCACGCCGACGAGCCACGGCTCGAACGGGTCCGTGCCGGCGAACTCGCCGCGGAACGGCGCCTTCGGCGGGAAGCCCTGGGACGTCCACGTCCACAGCGTCCCGTCGCGGCTCAGCAGCGCGCGCTCCACCGCGGCGGCTCCGCACCGGGCGCAGCCGGCGCGGAGCGGGAACACGTGCGTACCGCACTCCTCGCACCTGCCGCCGATCAGCCGGGGTTCGTCGTCGGGCCAGGTGAACAGGTCGTCGGCGATGGGGACCGGTGCCATCTCATCTCCCTTGCGTCCCCGCGCGCGGGGCGGGGCTACCGTGGCCCATCATTCTATACTGACGTCGATGTCAAATAAAGTGCCGGTGGTCGCGCGGCGGCGGCCGGGCCGGCGCGGCCGTCCCGGGTCAGGTGATCGTGGCCGGGGACGTTGATATTCTCGACGTTGAGGTGTTTCCGACGTCGAATTCATCCGTTTGGAGAGCAGCATGGATCCCGAGCCCCGCTCGGCGAAGGGCCGCCGGACGCGGGCGCGCCTGGTCGCCGCCGGCAAGACCGTGTTCGAACGCGACGGCTTCCTCCAGGCGCGGATCACCGACATCGCCACCGAGGCCGAGGTGTCGCACGGGTCGTTCTACCACTACTTCGATTCCAAGGAATCGCTCTTCCGGGAGATCGCCGAGGAGGTCGAGGTGCGCCTGGTGTCGATGGACGACATCGCGCAGGACCTCGCCGACGACGCCGGGCCGATCGACCGCATCCGCGCCGCCAACAAGGCCTACCTGACCGCCTACCGCAAGGAGGCCCGCATCATGCGGGTCATCGAGGAGGTCAGCCGCTACGACGAGGACGTCCGCCGGGTGCGCTCCAAGCGCGACGACTACCTGGCGGCCCGGCTGGAGTCCGCGATCAAGCGGCTGCAGGCGGAGGGGCTGGCCGACGCGCGCGTCGACGAGCGGTACGCGGCCACCGCGCTCGGCGGCATGGTCGCCAAGTTCGCCGAGATGATGTTCGTCGGCGGCGCCCGGTTCGCCATGAACGAGGCGGTGGAGCAGCTCACGCTGCTGTGGGCCAACGCGCTGGGCCTGAACCCGGACGCCGACGGCAAGACGACCGCCGCGGACGGAAAGGCAGCAGGCGGAAGGGCCGCGGGCGGAAAGGCCAAGAAGGCCGCCCGGACCTGACCCTTCCGCCCCCGGCGGCGGAACGCGCTCAGCCGCGCACCCGCTCGAACACCGCGGCGATGCCCTGACCGCCGCCGATGCACAGCGTCTCCAGGCCGTAGCGCGCGTCCCGCCGTTCCATCTCGCGCAGCAGCGTCGCCACGATCCGCGCCCCGGTGGCCCCGACCGGGTGCCCCAGCGAGATGCCCGAGCCGTTGACGTTGAGCCGCTCGAAGTCGTCGCGCGCGAAGCCCCATTCCCGCGTCACCGCCAGTGCCTGCGCCGCGAACGCCTCGTTCAGCTCGACGAGGTCCACGTCGGCCAGCGTGAGCCCGGCGGCGTCCAGCGCCTTCCGCGTCGCCGGCACCGGCCCGATGCCCATCAGATGCGGCGGGACCCCGGCGATCGCGGTGGACACCACGCGGGCGAGCGGCCGCAGGCCGTGCTCGGCGGCGAACTCGGGCGTCGTCACCAGGCACGCGGCGGCGCCGTCGTTCTGGCCGCTGGCGTTGCCGGCCGTGACCGTCGCCTCGGCGTCGTCCTTCGCCATCACCGGGCGGAGCGCGGCGAGCTTCTCGAGGGAGATGTCGCGGCGCGGGTGCTCGTCCGTGTCGACGACCACGTCGCCCTTGCGGCCGCGCACGGTCACCGGGACGATCTCCTCCGCGAACGCGCCGCGGTCCTGGGCGTCCAGTGCCCGCCGGTGCGAGGTGTGGGACAGCTCGTCCTGCTCCTCGCGGCCGATCTTGTACTCGCGGCGCAGGTTCTCGGCCGTCTCGAGCATGCCGCCCGGCACGGGGTGGTGCCGGCCGCCGGCGGTCGTGCGGCCGCGCGTCAGCGTGTCGGTCAGCGTGATGTCGCCGGCGCGCGACCCCCAGCGCGCGGTCAGCGAGTAGTGCGGGGCCTGCGACATGTTCTCCGCGCCGCCCGCGATGATCGCCCGGGCGGCGCCGGAGCGCACCATCGCGGCCGCGTACACCACGGCCTGGAGGCCGGACCCGCAGCGCCGGTCGATCTGTACGCCGGGCACCGTGGCCGGCAGGCCCGCGTCCAGGGCGATGACCCGTCCGATCGCGGGCGCCTCGGCGGTGCCGTAGCAGTGGCCGAACACGACGTCGTCGATGAGCGCGCCGTCCAGCCCGCCGCCGTCGGATTCCGTGCCGCCGAGCAGCGCCTTGACGACGGTCATGCCCAGGTCCTGGACGGGGACCGTCCGCAGCGCGCCGCCGAACCGGCCGATCGGGGTCCGCACCGGCCGGCAGATCACAGCCTCGTTCATGTCTCTCCTGACTGTTGGTGAGCCGGGCCGCGGGGTCACACCGCGCCGGCCTTGCGGAGCCCGTCCTGCGCGCCGGAGTCGAAGCCCAGGTCGGTGAGGATCGCGGTGGTGTGCTCGCCGAGGGCCGGGACGTCCTCCAGCGGCGTGCCCCATGCGGGGGTGACGATCGGGGGCAGCAGCGAGGCGAGCGGCCCCACCGGGGACCCGACCTCCCGCCATCGGCCGCGCGAGGTGAGCTGCGGGTGGTCGACGACCTCGGTGACCCGGTTGAACTCGGCGTTGCCGATGCCCGCCGCGTCTGCGCGCGCGCAGATCTCGGCGAGGTCGAGGGTGGACGTCCAGGCGGCGATGGCGTCATCGAGCCGGGCGCGCTGCCCGCACCGCAGCGGGGTGGTGGCCAGGGACGGGTCGTCGGCGAGGTCCGGACGATCGATGAGGTCGCGGGCGAGGCGCTGCCACTCGGCGTCGTTCGTCGTGCCGAGCACGACCGTGCGGCCGTCCTTGGTCGGGTAGGCGTTGTAGGGGGCGACGATGGGCGACGACATCCCGATCGGCGCGCGCTCCTCGCCCGTGTACCGGGCGTACAGGAGGGCGAAGCCGAGGAAGTCGGCCGCCGTGTCGAACATGCTCACCTGCAGTGCGGCGCCGGTGCCGGTGCGGGCGCGCCCGAGCAGCGCGGCCATGATGCCGGACGCGGCCTGCATCGCCGTCCCGATGTCGGCGATCGGGATGCCGGGCTTGGCGGGCGCGTCGGCCCGGCCGGTCGCGGCGCACGACCCGCTCTCGGCCTGGACGAGCAGGTCGTAGGCGCGGCGGTGGTCGAGCGGGCCGCCCGTGCCGTACCCGGAGATGTCCACGGCGACCATCGACGGGTACCGCTCGACCAGCGTCGTCGCGTCCAGTCCGAGGCGGCGGGCGGAACCGGGCGCGAGGTTCTGCACGACGACGTCGGCGCGTTCCAGCAGCCGGTCGAGGACGGGCCGCGCCTCGGGCCGCTTGCAGTCCAGCGCCAGCGACCGCTTGTTGCGGTTGAGCCAGACGAAGTAGGTCGCCATGCCGTCGGCCGCGTCGTCGAACCAGCGGGTGAGGTCCCCGGCGCGCGGGTGCTCGACCTTGATGACCTCGGCGCCGAGATCGGCCAGCATCCGCGTGCAGTAGGGCGCCGACACCGCCTGCTCGAAGCTCACCACGACGGTGCCGGCGAGGGGCGGTGCGGGGGCGCGGGCCGGGTCTCGGCTGCCTGGCCGGTCGGGCATCGGGGTCCTCCAGGACGTGCGGCGCGGGTGCGGATCGGGCCGGCTTTCACCTGAGTCTAACTTTGACGTCAATGTCGATGACAGCTGGCCGGCGCGCGGGGCGGCTCGGTGACGGGCATTGACCTGGCGATCAGCTCATTATAATTTCGACGTCTATGTCAAGTAATTCGGGCGGGGCCGTGGCGACGGGCAGCGCGCACCTGCGCGCCGCGCGGGCGGGCGGCGTGCTGACCCTCACGCTCAACCGGCCGGAGGTCCGCAACGCCTTCTCGCGGGAGATGCTCGACGGCCTGGCCGCGATGCTGGACCTCGCCGCCGGCGCGGACGACGTCCGGGTCGTGGTCCTGGCCGGGGCCGGCGGCACGTTCTGCGCCGGCGGCGACCTCGCCAGGCTCGCGGCGGGGGAGAGCATCTTCGGCCCGCCGGACGCCCCCGACGTGCGGCTCGCGGCCCAGAAGGCGCTCCAGCGCGCGACCGTCGTCCGGCTCCGCGAGCTGGGCAAGCCGTCCGTGGCGCTGGTCGAGGGCGCGGCCGTCGGTGCGGGGCTCGGCCTCGCCCTCGCCTGCGACCTGCGCTACGCGGCCGCGTCCGCGACGCTGCGCACGGGGTTCGGCCGGCTCGGGCTCGCCGGCGACTTCGGCTGCACCTGGGCGCTGAACCGGCTGGTCGGCCCGTCCCGGGCGCTGGAGCTGCTGTACCTGTCGCCGCCCCTGCCCGCCGCGCGAGCCGAAGAACTCGGCCTGGTCACCGAGGCCGTCCCCGACGACGAACTGCACGGCCACGTCGCCGGCGTGGCCGGACGCCTCGCCGCCGTCTCCCCGGACGCGGTGAAGGCGATGAAGCGCCATGTGGCCCGCGCCCACGACCACGACCTCGCCGAGTGCGCGGACGCCGAGGCCGAGTGGCACGTCCGGCTCCTGGAGTCCGGCGCCCACCGCGACGCGGTCCGCGCGATCGGGCGCGCCCGCGCCGTGCCCGCCCCGTCCGTCCCCGAGAACACAGGAGCCGAGCATCATGACGAATCTTGACGGCCGCGTCGCGCTGGTGACGGGCGCCGCCCGCGGCATCGGAGCGGAGATCGCCCGGACGTACGCCCGCGCCGGTGCCAGCGTCGGCGTCCTGGACCTGGAGGAGGAGCTGACGCGGGAGACCGTGGCCTCGATCGGGAAGGAGGGCGGACGCGCCCTCGGCCTCGGCGCGGACGTCGCCGACGCCGCGCAGGTCGAGCGGGCGGTGGAGCGGGTCGTCCAGGAGCTCGGCGGGCTCGACATCGTGGTCAACAACGCCGGGGTCACCCGGGACAACCTGCTGTTCAAGATGACCGAGGACGACTGGGACACCGTGGTGAACGTGCACATGCGCGGCGTGTTCCTGGTGACCCGCGCCGCGCAGAAGATCATGGTCGAGCGCCGGTACGGGCGGGTCGTCAACATCTCCTCCACCTCGGCGCTCGGCAACCGGGGCCAGGCGAACTACTCCGCGGCCAAGGCGGGCATCCAGGGCTTCACCCGGACGACCGCCATCGAGCTCGGCCCGTTCGGCGTCACGGTCAACTCGATCGGCCCCGGCTACGTCGACACCGAGATGACCCGGGCGACGGCGGAGCGCCTCGGCGTCCCGGTCGAGCGGCGGCTGGCGGACGTCGCGGCCACCCTGCCGATGCGGCGGGTCGGCAAGCCCGCCGACATCGCCAACGCCGCCCTGTTCCTCGCCGCCGAGGAGTCGGGGTTCGTGACCGGGCAGGTGCTGTACGTCGACGGCGGGCGCTCGGTGCGCTGACGCAGGAAACCGATCTGGGAGCATTCGATGAGCCAGGACACCGCGCCCTCCGGCGCCACCGCCGACGAGGCGCTCACCGACGAGGAACTGCGCGCGGCCGTCCGGGACGTGGCCGGGCGGTTCGACGACGCCTACTGGGCCGAGGCCGACCAGGAGTCCCGGTTCCCCTGGGAGTTCTACAACGCGTTCGCGGAGGCGGGCTGGCTCGGCATCGCGATCCCGCGCGAGTACGGCGGCGCGGGCATGGGGATCTCGGCGGCGTCGTCCATGATGTACGAGATCGCGGCGTCCGGGGCGGGCATGAACGGCTGCAGCCCCTTCCACCTGACGATCTTCGGGCTCAACCTGGTGGCCCGGCACGGCGGCGACCGGCTGTGCCGCGAGCTGCTCCCCGCCGCCGCCACCGGCGACCTGCACGTCTGCTTCGCCATCACCGAGCCCGACGCCGGCTCCGACACCAGCCGGATCCGCACCTTCGCCCGCCGGGACGGCTCCGACTACGTGATCAACGGGCGCAAGGTCTGGATCACCAAGGCGGCGCAGTCGCAGAAGGCGGTGCTGCTGGCGCGCACGAGCGAGCCGCGCGAGGGGAAACGCCCGACGGACGGGCTGTCGATGTTCGTCGTCGACCTGACCGGCGGCGGCGTCGAGATGCGCGCGATCCCGAAGCTCGGCCGCAACGCGGTGTCCTCCTACGAGCTGTTCATCGACGACTTCCGCGTGCCCGGATCGGCGCTCGTCGGCGAGGAGGGCAGCGGGTTCAAGTACCTGCTGGACGGCATCAACCCCGAGCGGATCCTGCTCGCGCACGAATCGCTGGGCATCGGCCGCGCGGCGCTGCGCCGGGCCGTCCGGTACGCGGGGGAGCGGGTGGTGTTCAACCGTCCGATCGGCCAGAACCAGGGGATCGCGTTCCCGCTCGCCGAGGCGTCGATGCGGCTGGACGCGGCGGAGCTGGCCGCGCGGCACGCCGCCGCCCGCTACGACTCCGGGGAGCCGTGCGGCAAGGAGGCGAACACGGCGAAGTACCTGTGCGCCGACGCCGCCTTCGCCGCGGCGGACGCGGCCGTCCAGACGCACGGCGGGTTCGGTTATGCCCGCGAGTACCACGTCGAGCGCTACTTCCGGGAGTCCCGCCTGATGCGCATCGCGCCGGTCAGCCAGGAGATGGTGCTGAACTACATCAGCGAGCACGTCCTCGGCCTGCCGAAGTCGTACTGAAGGCGGAACGATGACTCCAAGCTCTGCTCTCGACGGCTGGGGCCTCCGGACGGTGCCCGCCGCGCTCGTGCGGCGTTACCGCGACGAAGGCCGGTGGACCGGCGAGTCCCTCGGCTCGACGGTGGCCGCCGGGCTCGGCCGGGCCCCGCACCTGCCCTTCCACGTCCGCTCCCGGGTGCGTCCCTACAGCGGCACGCTCGCCGACGTGGACCGGGCCGCGCGGTCGCTGGCCCGGTCCCTCAAGGCCCGCGGCGTCGGCCCCGGCTCGGTGGTCGTCCTGCAGCTGCCGAACTGGGTCGAGGCCGCCGTGACGTTCTGGGCCGCCGCCTATGTCGGTGCGATCGTCGTCCCGGTGGTGCACTTCTACGGCCCCAAGGAGGTCGGCCACATCCTGGACGACACCCGTCCCGCGGTGGTCGTCACGCCCGACGCCTTCGGGCGCACCGACCACCTCCGCCAGTACGAGGACCTGTTCGCCGCGCGCGGCGGCGAACCGCTGTGGCTGGTGGTGAGCGAACGCCCGGAGCGGGAGCTGCCGAGGAACGCCGTCCCCTTCCACCGGATGCTGGACGCCGACCCGCTGCCGGCGCCGGAGCCCGTCGACCCCGCGTCCCCGGCGATCGTGGGCTTCACGTCCGGGACGACGCTCAAGCCCAAGGGCGTGGTGCACAGCCACCAGACGATCGGCTGGGAGGCGCGGCAGGCCGACCACTTCTACGGCAAGGGCGGGCCGCCGCAGGTGGTGGGCACCCCGGTCGGCCACTTCATGGGAATGATCAACGCGTTCCTGCTGCCGCTGCTGCGCTCGGAGCCCGTGCACCTGATCGACGTCTGGGACCCGGCGGAGGTGCTGGCGCTGATGGGCGAGCGGGGCGTCGGCATCGCCGGCGGGCCGCCCTACTTCCTGACCAGCCTGCTCGACCACCCGGACTTCACCCCCGGGCACCTGGCCCTGATCCCGTACATGGGGCTGGGCGGCGCGACGGTGCCGGAGGCCTTCACCGAGCGGGCGACGAAGGAGGGCATCGCGGTGTACCGGTCGTACGGGAGCACGGAGCACCCGTCGGTCACGGCGAGCCTGCTGGAGGACGCGCCGGGCAAGCGCCTGCGCACGGACGGCCGGGCGCTGCCGGGCGCCGAGTTCCGCCTGGACGGCGACGGCGAGATCCTCACCCGCGGCGCCGACTGCTTCATCGGCTACACCGACCCCGGCCTCACCGCCCGGGCGTTCGACGCCGACGGCTGGTACCGCACCGGCGACATGGGCGAGGTGGACGGCGACGGCTACCTCACCATCACCGACCGGGTCGCCGACGTGATCATCCGGGGCGGCGAGAACATCAGCGCCCAGGAGGTCGAGGCGCTGCTGCTGAGGATGGAGCGGGTCGCCGAGGTGAGCGTGGTGGCCGAGCCGGACGCGCGGCTGGGCGAGCACGCCTGCGCCGTGATCCGCCCGCGCGATCCGGCGCGCCCGGTGACGGTGGACGACGTGCGGGCGCACCTCGCCGCGGCCGGGCTCGCCCGGCCGAAATGGCCGGAGTCGGTGCACCTCGTCGCGGACTTCCCGCGCACCGCCACCGGAAAGATCCAGAAGTTCCGCCTCCGCGAACAGGTCCGCGGCGGCTCGCTGCCGGACGCGCTGTGACGCGCCCCGAGGAGGAAGCCTTGGAAGCATCGGGATACATCGACCGGCCGGACTACCTGGTGGACGTGCGCCGCAAGCGCAACCTCGTCCGCGTGACCCACGAGGGCGTGACTCTGGCCGAGACCACCGCCGCCCTCGTCGTCGACGAGCAGGACCACGGGCTCGTCCTCTACATACCGAGGGCGGACGTGCGGACCGAGCATCTCGCGCCGTCGGACCTGACCTCGCGCTGCCCGTTCAAGGGGCAGGCGAAGTACTGGCGGCGGCGGGACGGCGCTGAGCCCATCGCCTGGGAGTACCCGGAGCCGTACACCGAGGTCGCCGTCCTGCGCGACCACATCGCCTTCTACCAGGACCGGGCCGTCGTCCAGATCGGCGCGGCCGACCCGGTCACCTCCGCCGGAAGGTGAGGGACCTGGGGACCGCGGGGGCGGAGCCCGCCACCGGGGGAGAGCCGGAGAAGGCCTGGGACGAGGACGAGCTGCTCCGGCTGATGGACGTCCGGCCGGCCGGACCCGGGCGGTACAGGGCCCCGGCCCACGGGGTCGCCGTCCGCAACGTCGTGGAGGCCGGGCAGCTCCTGGCGGACGCCGTCGTCGCGGCGTCGAAGGAGATCCCCGATCAGCGGGTCGCGTCGGCGTCCATGGTGTTCTCGCGGGCCGCCCGACACGACGCGGGGATCGAGGTCGAGCTGGACGTACCGCACAGGGGCCGGACCTACTCGACCGTCCAGGCGCGCGTGTCGCAGGACGGCCGGTTCTGCTGCGCCGGGCTGATCCTCATGGGAGCCGACGCCGACGACCTCATCGGCTCGACGGCGCCGATGCCCGACGTCTCCCGGCCGGCGCGTCCCTTCGAGCGGCCGGGCATGCGGGTGCAGGGCCGCGAGCTGCGCATCGTCGACGACGCCTACGACGAGGACCCGCGGAGCGTCGGGCCGCCCGAGCTGTTCGTGTGGACGCGCTTCGCCGACGCGCCGCCGGCCGCCTACCTGCACAGCGCCCTGATGACGCACCCGGTCGCGCACTGGACGATCGCCGCGGCGCTGCGTCCGCACGCCGGATACAGCGAGGCCATGGCGCACAGGACCATCTCCACCGGCATATCCAAGGTCACGGTCGCCTACCACGAGGACGTCGACGTCACCGAGTGGCTGCTGTACGCGACCCGGGTCGTCTACACGGGCCGCGGAACGACCCAGAGCGAGGGACGCGTGTACAGCGAGGACGCGCGCCTGGTCGCCTCCTACTCCGTGCAGGGGATGATCCGGCCCCCGACCGGCCGGCTCGCGGACCCGTCCACCGCGCTCTGACGCCGCGCGGCGCTCACTCGCTCTTGAGCTTGTCCTTCATTCCCGCGTGCCGCAGGAGGACGGGGAACCCGACGTCGCTGAGGGCGTTGCCGTGCCCGGTCTGGTGGATGTCGAACACGGTCTGGATCGCAGCGTAGAAGCCTTGCACGTCGAGGGTCTGGTTGACGGCGCGTTTGGCCTGCCGCAGTGCGAAGGGGTGCATCTGCGCGATCTGCCCGGCGAGTTCCATCGTGGTCGGCTCCAGCTCGTCCAGCGGGACGACGCGGTTGACCATGCCGACCTTCTCCGCCTCGTCCGCGGTGACCGGACGGCCGGTGAACAGGATCTCCTTGGCCTTGCGGGGGCCGAGTTCCCAGGTGTGGCCGTGGTACTCCACGCCGCCGATGCCCATGTGGACCACAGGATCGGAGAACTGCGCGTTCTCG
This sequence comes from Actinomadura sp. NTSP31, assembly GCF_041951385.1. Lineage (NCBI taxonomy): Bacteria > Bacillati > Actinomycetota > Actinomycetes > Streptosporangiales > Thermomonosporaceae > Actinomadura > Actinomadura sp. NTSP31. Next base: position 120,804 of record NZ_JBGNUT010000010.1, read on the forward strand.
GCGGCCACGATCAGGTCGCACGGCCAGCACAGCATGAGCCCGCCCGCGATGCACTTGCCCTGCACCGCCGCGATCGACGGCTTGGGGACGTTGCGCCACCGCAGCGTGTACTCCAGGTACCGCCGCGCCTCGACGGCGTAGATCGACTCGAGGGTGATCTTCGCGGGCGGCGGGCCGCCGCTCTTCAGGTCGTGGCCGGACGAGAAGTGCTTGCCGTTGCCCTTCAGCACGATGACCCGCACCTCGTCATCGGCGGCGGCGCGGCTCCACGCGGCGTCGAGGTCGTCCAGCAGTTCCATGGTCTGCGCGTTGGCGACCTCGGGGCGGTTCAGGGTGATGACCGCGACGCGGTCCTTGACGTCGTACAAGATCTGGTCCATCGGTTCCTCCTCTGCGGGGGGGTCTGCGGAGCCGCGTCGCCGGGCGTCATGGCGCGGACCGGGACCCGGTCATCTGCGGTGGTCCATGAGGGCCAGGGTGGCGTCGGCGGCGTCCAGGACCGCGCCCGGCTCGGCGCCCGCCGCCTCGGCGACGCCCGCGATCAGCCCGACGTCCTTGCGGAGCAGCGCGCCGGCGTAGGCGGCGAGGCGGTCGAGGCTTCCCCCGGTCGGGGCGACCCGGTCGAGGGCGAAGCTGGCGCCGCTGCCGTGGGAGATCACCTCGGCCAGGCTCCCGGGGTCCACGTCCAGCGCCCGGCCGAGGGTGAGCGCGGTCGACGCCGTCGCGAGGTTGGCGGTGAACAGCAGGTTGTTCAGCAGCTTGGCGACCTGCCCGGAGCCGAGCGGACCCGTGTGGACGATCGGGTCGCCGTAGGAGGCGAACACCGGGCGGCAGCGTTCGACGGTCTCCTGCTCGCCGCCCGCCATCACCAGGAGGCGGCCCTCGGACGCCGCGGGGCCGCCCCCGCTCACCGGCGCGTCGATGAGCGAGACCCCGGCCTTGTCCGCCTCGGCCGCCAGGCGGCGGCAGGTGTCGGGGTGGACGGTGCTGTGCACGGCGATCACCCCGCCGTCCGCGAGCCCCGCCAGCACACCGCCCTCACCGGCCACGACCTGCTCCACCCCGGCGTCGTCGACCACGCAGACGCAGACGAGGTCGCTGGCCGCGGCCAGCTCGGCGGGGGACGCGGCGACGGCCGCGGCGGTGCCGGCGAACGGCTCCAGCGTCGCGGGGCGGCGCGCCCACAGCGTCGTCGGGTGCCCGGCGTCGACGATCCGCCGCGCCATGGGGCCGCCCTGGCTGCCCAGCCCGATGAAACCGACGCGCATGCCCGAGGCGCTCATACGCCCCTCCTCACTGAGATCGATGTGCTCTTGCAGGTCGCGGCCCTGCGCGGGCCGATGCTTAGCGGGGCAGGCCGAGGATGCGCTCGGCGATGATGTTGCGCTGGATCTCCGACGTGCCGCCGGCGATCGTCCCGCCGAAACTGCGCGCGTACCGCTCGAACCAGCTCGCGTAGTGGTCGGCGAGGTCCATGTGGTTGTACGGCGCGGTCAGGGTGGGATGCACCAGGGAGTCGGGCCCGTGCTCCTCCAGCGCGTGCAGGGACGCCTCCTGCACGGCCTCGGACCCGAACAGCTTGAGCACCGAGAGCTCGGCGGGGTCCCGGCCGCCGGCGAGCTGGCGGTAGCCGAGGAGCCGGATCGCCTGGAGGTCCATGAGCAGCGTCGCGTACCACTCCTCGCTGCTGGGCGAGTCCTCGATCAGGTAGCTCATCCAGTCGGCGTAGCTCAGCCACAGCAGCGTCCGCTCGTGCCCGAGCGAGCCGTGCGCCACCCCCCAGCCGCCGTGCAGGGGGCCGATCAGGTTCTCCCGGGGGACCCGGACGTCGGTGAAGAACACCTCGTTGAAGTCGTGGTCGTCGGGGGCGGCGATCGATCCGAACGGCCTGCGGACCAGACCCTCGCTGCCGGTGGGGATGACGAGGACGCTGATGCCCTTGTGCTTGGGCGCGTCGGGATCGGTGCGCACGAACGTCAGCAGGATGTCGGCGTCGTGCGCGCCGGACGTCCACACCTTCTGCCCGTTGACCACGAACTCGTCGCCGTCGAGGACGGCGCGGGTGCGCAGCCCGGCCAGGTCGGAGCCGGCGCCCGGCTCGCTCATCCCGAGCGCGGCGGTGATCTCGGCGCGCAGGATCGGGACGGCCCACCGGCGCTTCTGCTCCTCGGTGCCGAACGTCAGCAGCGAGGCGGCGACGATGCCGAGGCCCTGCGGGTTGAAGCTGTGGTAGATCCGCCGCCGCGACAGCTCCTCCAGGTGGGCGAGCTGCTGCGGCAGCGTGGCGTCGCGGCCGCCGTACTCCGGCGGGTTCCCCGGCAGCAGCCAGCCCGCGTCGAAGAGCGTGCGCTGCCAGCGCCGCGCCCACTCCGGGATGTCCGCGCTGGACTTCGGCCGGACCGCGGCCTCCTCCGCGCTCGGCAGGTTCGCGTCGAGGAACGCGGCGAACTCCGCGCGGAACTCCTCGACCTCGGGGTCGGGGGCCAGCTTCATCGGACGGCTCCCTTCTGTGCGAACTCCTCCAGCAGCGCTCGCCGGTGCACCGACGCTCCGCCCAGCAGCAGGTCGCACGCCTTGGCTCGTTTGAGGTAGATCTGCAGGTCGTTCTCCCACGTGTAGCCCATGGCGCCGAAGAGCTGGTAGCCGTGCTTGAACACGATCCGCTGGCACTCCCCGGCGGCGGCCTTGGCCATCAGCGCGGCCTCGCGGCGGCGGGCGTCGTCCTCGGCGATGGTCAGCGCCGAGTAGTAGGCCAGCGCCTTCGCCCGCTCGATCGCGACGTGCATGTCCGCCGCCTTGTGCTTGACGGCCTGGAAGGAGCCGATCGGCACGCCGAACTGCTCGCGCCGCTTCACGTGCGCCAGCGCGAGGTCCAGGATGCGGCGGCACGCCCCGACGGCGGTGATCGCCAGGCCCATCAGGGTCAGGTCCGGGATCCCGGCGGCGAGGTCCGGGGCCGCGACGTGCGCGACGCGCAGGGTCGGGTCGAAGACCGGGACCGGTTCGACGTCCAGTTCCGCCCCGGCGACGACGACCACGCCGTCACGGGTGAGCAGCGCCACCTCGTCGGCGCGGTCGGCGTCCAGGACGAAGCGTCCGGTGCCGTCGCACACCCCGGTCCCGGAGCCGTCCGGCAGCCGCCCGGCGAGCGGCGCGAACCAGGTCGCCGTGGCGAGGAACGGGGTGGGGTCGGCGACGTAGCCCAGCTCGTCCAGGATGATCGCGAGCTCGACCGGCGGGGTCTCCAGCCAGCCGAGCTCCTGGTAGGTCCGCCAGAGCTTCTCCTCGGGCTGCGACCGCGACTTGGCCACCGTGTCGCGGACCATCTCCTGCAGCAGCCGCTGGTCCTCGTCGAACTCGAAATCCATGAGCGCCCTCGCCTCAGAGCAGTGTCGTGGCGGCCGGCCCGGCGGCGTCGGCCGCCCCGCGCCGGACCGCTTCGCCGTGATGGGCCGTCTTCGGATCGCCGGAGGCCGGTGCCATTCAGACGATCCTCGTTTCGTGGTCCTGCCAGTAGCCCTCCCGGAGCAGGGCCTTGCGCAGCTTGCCGCTCGGGTCCCGCGGCAGGGCGGGCACGAAGTCGACGTCGCGCGGGCACTTGTAGTGGGCGAGGCGGTCCCGGCAGTACGCGAGCAGCTCGTCCTTCAGCTCGTCGCCGCCTTGCCCGTCCGCCGGCTCGACCACCGCCAGGACCCGCTCGCCCATCTCCGGGTCGGGTACCCCGATCACCGCGGCGTCGGCCACGCGGGGGTGCATGACCAGGAGGTTCTCCGCCTCCTGCGGGTAGATGTTGACCCCGCCGGACACGATCATGTGGGCGACGCGGTCGGTCAGGTACAGGTAGCCGTCCTCGTCCAGGCGGCCGACGTCGCCGAGCGTGCGGTCGCCGAAGTAGACGACGCCGTCCCGGATGCTGACGTCGTCGCCGGCCTTGCCGACCGAGCCGGGGTGCGCGAGCCATTCCTCCGGGCCGATGGCGACGTGCCCGTAGCCCTCGGTGCCCGAGTAGTACTCGTGGATGATCGGCCCGAACCAGTCGAGCATCCGCCGCTTGACCTCCACCGGGCAGGGCGCCGCGCTGTGGAAGACCAGCTCGAGGCTGCTCAGGTCGCGGTCGCGCTGCCCGGCGGGCAGCTTCAGCATGCGGATGAACATCGTCGGGACGAACTGCGCGTGGGTGACCCGGTGTCGTTCGATCAGCTCCAGGCAGCGGGCCGCGTCGAAGCGGTCCATGACGACGAGGGTCGCGCCCAGCCGCAGCAGCGACATGCAGTACACGAGCGGCGCGGCGTGGTAGAGCGGGGCGGGGGAGAGGTAGACGCTCCCGGGGCCGATGCCGTACCGCTCCAGGCCCATCGCGACGCGGACGCAGTCGGCGGACGGGTCGCCCATCGGGCCGGCGGTGAGCTGCTTGCGGATCGCCTTGGGGCGTCCCGTGGTCCCCCCGGAGTACAGCAGCTCGCGTCCCTCGCACTCGCGGGACTCGCCGTTCGCCGGGGCCGCGAGCAGCCGCTCGTAGACCTCCGTGGTGACGAGCAGCGCGCCGTCGGTCATCTCCTCGATCTCCGACGGCCGCAGGTGGGTGTTCACCGGCGTGTAGTACAGGCCCGAGCGCTGGGCGGCCCAGGCGACCTCCAGCAGCGCGGCGCCGTTGGGCATCTGGACGGCGATGCGCTCGCCCGGGGCCAGGTCCAGCGCGGCGGCCAGCCGGCGGGAACGGGCGTCGAGCTCCCCGTAGGTCACGGTCCTGCCGCCGCTCTCGATGACGGCGGGCGCGTCGGGGCGCTCCCGCGCCTGCCAGCCCAGGTGGTGCATGGCGAGAGAATAGCATTCTCAAGAATCGATAGTAAGAGTCTCTTGAGGGAGACGTTTTTAAGTCCATCATGAGTGTGGCTTTATCGATAGCGCAGAGTATCGTTCTGCACGTGACCGAAGTCTCCGAAGAGCCGGCGTGGCGCAGGCGGGCCGTCGAGCGATCCACCCGAGCCGCCAAGCTCCGCGCCGAGCAGCGCGTGCAGCGCTTCCTGGACGCGGCGCAGGAGCTCATCGTCGAGAACGGGACGACGGACTTCACCGTCCAGGAGGTCGTCGAACGGTCCCAGCAGTCGCTGCGCAGCTTCTACCAGCACTTCGACGGCAAGCACGAGCTCCTGCTGGCGCTGTTCGAGGACGCGCTGGCCACCGGGGCGCTGGAGATCAGGCACGCCGCCGTGTCCGAGGCCGACCCGCTGCGCCGCCTGCGGGGCGCCGTCGAGCTCCTCTACGAGCAGTCCCGCCCGAAGCCGCACGTGCGGCGCCCGCTGTTCAGCGACTTCGCGCAGCAGCTGCTCGTCCGGCATCCCGCCCAGGTCGCGGCCGCCCATCTGCCGCTGCTCTCGGTGTTCACCGAGCTCATCGAGCAGGCGGCCGAGGCCGGCGCGATCCCCGCGGACCGGCCGCGGCGCCGCGCCTCCCTCGTGATGCAGACGATCATGTTCGCCGCGCAGGGCAACGGCGTCTCCGTCGACGGGCGCGCCGTGCCCTTCACCTCCGCTGAGGTCTGGGACTTCTGCTTCCGCGGCATCGCCGGCGCCGCCATCGGGTCCCGGACCCCGAAGGCCGCGGACTGACCGCCGCGGTCCCGGCCTGAGGGCCCGACCGCTCAGCGCGGCGTCTCCTCGCCCACCGTGTGGGCCCGCCCGGACGGGCGCCGGCCATCCGACCGCTCCCGGGCCAGGACGCATTCCTCCGCGAAGGCCAGGACGCGCAGGTGGTACGCCATGGCCGACAGGCCGAGGCTCAGGTTGTGCCCGCCGCCCGCCTGCTCCTCCGCCTCGACGCGCGGCGCGGCGGTGAACATGGCCGCGACGTCCGCGAGTCCCGCCGGACCGGATCTCCACACGCCCTCGTGTTCGGCGAGCGTGTAGTGCACCGGGACGCGCACCCGGGCGGCGACCGCCGGGAAGTCGTGCGGCCAGCTCCGCGCCACGGCGCCCTCATGCGGCGGACCGGGGACCAGGACGCCCGCCTCACTCGCGATGCGCTCCGGGTACAGGCCGTCGCCGCCCCACACCAGGTCGCGGACCCCGCTCGCCTGGGACGTCCGTGACGAGCCGCCCCGGAACCGGCCCGTCAGGATCTCCGCGGCGGACGGCCGGTAGTGCCGCCCCGTCCCGGAGATCTCCAGCCCGAGCAGGTCGCGGACGCGCTCGCCGGCCGCCATCCTGACGGCCAGCTCGCAGCCCAGCGAATGCCCCACCAGCAGGACGCCCGCGCCGCGGGGGCGCGACCCCAGGAACCGGTCCACCGCCGCGTCCGCCAGGTCGACGCGCTCCTCGGCGGTCGTCATCCGCTCGGGGCGGACCGCGGACGCGCCGTAGCCCGGACGGTCCAGGGCGAGGACGGTGAAGCCGAGCGCCGCACCGGTCCGCAGCAGCGACAGCCGGGGCCGGTTCGGCGCGTCGAAGTACACCGAGGTCGTCGCGCCGCCGTGCAGGGCGACGACGACGGCCCGGGGCCGGGGGGCCTCCGCCAGCAGCGCCGACATCGGGACACCGTCGACGTCGGCGACCAGGCGGGACGGTACAGGGTCCGCGGCGGCCGTCACGCGTCCGACCGCAGCAGGATGGCTCCGCTCGGTGTGAGCCCGCCGCTGCTGACCACCGCGACCCGGGCGTCCGGCACCTGCCGTTCCCCGCCCTCCCCGCGCAGCTGCGCGACGGCCTCGTGGACGAGGCCCATGCCGTGGGTGCGCCCGTGCGAGAGCTGCCCGCCGTGGGTGTTGAGGGGAAGGACGCCGTCGCGGGCGATGTTCTTGCCGCCGTCGAGGAAGTCCTTGGCCTCGCCGATGCCACAGAAGCCGAGGGCCTCGATCCACGACAGGCAGTTGAAGGTGAAGCCGTCGTAGAGCAGCGCCACGTCGACGTCGGCGGGCCGCAGCGAGGTGCGCGTCCACAGGTGCGCGGCCTGCCCGAGGACCTGCGGCTCGTGGGTGAGGGTGCTCTGGTCCCATTCCAGCCGCTCGATGATCTGCGTCCCGACGGCCTCCACGCGGACGGGCGGTTTGGCCAGGTCGCGCGCGGCGTCGGCCGCCGACACGATGACGGCGATCGCGCCGTCGCAGGGCACGTCGCAGTCGTAGAGCCCGAACGGCGTGGTGATCGGACGCGCGCCGAGGTAGTCGTCCATCGTCATCGGGTCGCGGTAGACCGCCGCCGGGTTCAGCGCGGCGTTCGCCCGCTGGTTCAGCGCGATCCAGCCGAGCGTCTCCCGGGTCGTCCCGTACCGGGCGAAGTGCCGCTGGGCGTTCTGCGCCAGCGTGTGCGCCGCCGAGATCGCGCCGAACGGGTGCGTCCACGCGGAGCCGCCGGAGACCCGCTCGCCGCCGGGCGGGGTGATCTTCCCCTGCCGCATCAGCTCGGTGTGCGTGGCCTCCCAGAGCGTGCGGAAGCACAGCACGTGCCGGGCCAGCCCGCCCGCGACCGCGAGCATCGCCGCGATCAGGGAGCCGCCCGGGCCGAAGGTCTCCGCGCCGCCGTTGTACCAGGTCGGCCGGATGCCCAGCGCCGACTCCAGGGCGGTGACCCCGCCCTCGGCGAACCCGCCGAAGGCGCCCGCGCCGGGGTAGGTCGCCAGGCCGTCGATGTCGTCGAGGGTGAGGCCGGCGTCCGCGACCGCCCGCTCGCACGCCGCCACGGTCAGCGACAGCGGCGCGACCATCAGGCGCCGTCCGATCTCCGAGGTCCCGATGCCGGTGATCGCGGCGCGGTCCTCGAACTTGTCCGCCGCGGCCATCGGCCGGACGTGCCGGCCGATCCGCTCCGGCTCCACCGCGTCCGCGACCGGCTCCGCCGGCCCGCCCTGCTCGGCCGCCGGGCGGAACAGCGGCAGCCACACGTCCTCGGCCTGCTCGAAGGCGACCTCCATCCGCATGCCGAGTTCGAGGTCGCCGGGATCGCAGCCGACGGCGTTGGTCGTCAGCCGGACGCGGGGGTCCTCCTCGATCGCCACCTGCGCCACGACGTACGGCGGGGGCAGCCCCGGCAGGGCGAACCGGTGGTTGACGGTGAAGCCGATGAGCGTGGCGGAGCCCGACACCGCCCGCACCCGCAGCCGGGTGCCCCGGCAGTACCGGCACACCGGCTGCGGCGGGTGGATCAGCGCCTCGCACGCCTCGCACTGCTGGAAGCGCAGCCGGCCGTCCGCCCCGGACGTCCAGAAGAAGGCGTTCTCATCGGTGATCGACGGCAGGGGGCGGCCCGACGGTCCGGCCACATGGACTCCTTGTCATCCTCGCTGGGCAGGGAACGGGCGGGTCAGGACACCGAGATCGCGCGCTCCGGGCACGACCGGACGGCCTCCAGGACCTTCGCCTCCTGGTCGGCCGGGACCTCCTCGCTGACCGGCGACGAGTGGCCGTCGACGTCGTCGAGTTCGAAGACGTCGGGCGCCCTCATGGCGCAGAGCGTGTGGCCCTGGCAGCGCTCCAAGTCGACCTTCACCTTCACGTTGTCTCCTCCTCCGGGGACTCCGGCTGTTCGGGCTGGGACCTGCGGGGCTCAGACCTTGTAGTCATGCCACTTGAGGTAGCCGCCGGCGTCCACGCGCATCTGCATGCCCGTGACGTAGCGGGACTCGTCCGAGGCCAGGAACAGGACCATGTCGCTGATGTCGCTCGGCTCGACGTAGGGGATCGGCATCGCCTGCTGCACGCTGAACGCGGGCTCGGCGTCCGCGCGGGTCGGATGCTCCAGGTCCGGCCGGAACGACTTGTACATCGGCTCGCTCTGCAGCATGTCGGTGTTGCAGTTGGTGGGGTGCACGACGTTCGCCCGGATCCGCAGCGGGGCGACGTTCCGCGCCAGCTCGTGGATGTACTGCGAGAGCGCCTGCTTGGCGTACATGTAGGCGTGCCCGCCGGGGTCCTTGCCCGGCTCGTCGATGGTGCCGATGACCATGAGCGCCGCGGTCGATCCGGTGGCGATGATGGAGCCGCCCTCGGGCAGGTGCGGCAGCGCCGCCTGGACCGCGTTGATCGTGCCCACGAGGTTGGTGTCCACGACGTCGGTCCACGCCTGCAGCGGCGGCCGCCCCTTCATCCCGGCGATCCCGGCCTGCGCCACGACGATGTCGAGCCGGCCGAGCTCGGCGATGCCCCGCTCCACCGCGTCCCGCAGCTGCGCGGCCTCGCGCACGTCGGCCTGCACCGCCACGATGCGCCGGCCCAGCTCCTCGACGAGCCGGACGGTCTCCTTGAGGTCGTCCGGCCGGGCGAGGGGGTAGCCGACCGTCTCGTAGTCCTGGCAGAGGTCGACCGCGATGATGTCGGCGCCCTCTTCCGCCAGCCGCACCGCGTGGCTGCGGCCCTGGCCGCGGGCGGCGCCCGTGATGAACGCGACCTTTCCCGCAACACGTCCCATGGATGGTGTCCTTCCGGTCTGGAGCCGCTCGGCCCGCGCACTCCGGTCCAGGGGTAGAGAACCCTCGTTCCGGATATGAGAACATTACTCTCACCAACGGCCCGCCCGGAAGACCCGCGGCCGTGGATCGGCGGAGGTGGCCGCCGGTGCCGGTGAGTTGATTCTCCAATTCTGAGAATGTAACTTCCAGGCAGTGTGCCCTTCCGCGGCCGGGAGCCGCCGGGCACCGTTCGCAGGTCGGGCGTCGCCGGGTTGGAGGAGTTCATGGAGATCGGGTTCTGCGCGGCGGTGGCGGCGTGAGGCCGCTGGAGGGGGTCCGCGTCCTGGAGGTCGCGATGTACGGGTTCGTCCCCTCGGCGGGCGCCGTGCTGGCCGACTGGGGCGCCGACGTGGTCAAGGTGGAGCACGCCGTCACCGGCGACCCGCAGCGCGGCCTGCGGCAGATCGGCACGATCCGCGTCGAGGGCGACCCCAACCCCAACATCGAGCACGCCAACCGCGGCAAGCGCTCCCTGGGGCTCGACCTGACCGTGGCCGAGGGCAGGGAGGTCCTCGAAGAGCTGATCCGCCGCTCGGACGTGTTCCTCACGAGCTTCCTGCCCGGCGCGCGCGCCAAGTTCGGGATCGACGTCGACGACGTCCGCGCCGTCAACCCGAAGATCGTCTACGCGCGGGGCAGCGCGCTCGGGCCGCGCGGCCGGGAGGCGGACAAGGGCGGCTACGACATGACGGCGTTCTGGGCGCGCGGCGGCACCGCCGCCAGCCTCACGCCCGCCGGCACGGAGGGCATGATCAGCCCGCCCGGACCGGCCTACGGCGACACGATCTCCGGCACGAACCTGGCCGGCGGGATCGCGGCGGCGCTGTTCCGGCGCGAGCGCACCGGCGAGCCGTCGGTGGTCGACGTGTCGCTGTTCGGCAGCGGCCTGTGGGCGATGGGGCACGGGATCGCGCTGTCGCTGCACGTCGGCGAGCCGCTCGTCCCGCCGCCGGCGGGCGCGCACGGCTCGCCGTCCAACCCGCTGTCCGGCCTGTACGCCACGTCCGACGGCCGGCACCTGGCCTTCGTCATGCTGCAGCCCGGCAAGTTCTGGGCGGACGTGTGCCGCCACATCGGCCGGCCGGAGCTGGCCGACGACCCGCGCTTCGCGGACGCCGAGCGGATCGCCGCCAACACCGGGCAGGCCGTGAAGATCCTCCGGGAGGCCATCGCCGCCCGGACCCTGGCCGAGTGGACCGAGCGCTTCGCCACCCTCGCCGGTCCGTGGGCACCGGTGCAGGACTCGCTGCAGGCCGGGAACGACCCGCAGGCCCGCGCGAACGAGTACGTCGTCCGGGCCGGCGACCTGGACCTGGTCGCCAGCCCCGTGCAGTTCGACGTCGCCGCGCCCGAGCTCGGCCCCGCGCCCGAGTTCGCCGCCCAGACCGAGGAGATCCTCGCCGAACTGGGGCTGGACTGGGACCGCATCATCGCCCTCAAGGCCGCGGGCGCCGTCACCTGAACAACGGCCCGGCCGGGCGGAGGGGCATGAGCCCGCCGAGCCCGGCCGCGGCCGTCCGAGGTCAGCGGGAGGGGACGGGCGAACCGTTCGCGCGCGTCCACTCGGCGGCGAAGCCCGCGATGCCGGAGACGGTCTCGGCGGGCAGCAGCGACCGGTCCTGCACGACGCGGAGGTCGACGGTGACGCCGGAACGGGCGGCGCGGGCGGCGAACGCCAGCGAGTCGTCCAGCAGCGGGTCCGTCCCCGCGGCCAGGAGCCTGATGGGCGGCAGCCCGTGCAGGTTGCCGTACAGCGGGCTGAGCAGCGGATCGGCCCGGTCCGCGCCCGCGGCGTAGCGCTCGACGCGCCGCCGCAACCGGGCGGCGTCGAACGCCGGGTCGGCGCCGGCGTTGAGGCGCAGGCTCGGCGCCTCCAGCGTCAGGTCCAGCAGCCCCGACACCAGCACCGCGCAGCGGGGCGGCTCGGCTCCGAGGTCGCGGAGCCGCAGCAGCAGGGCCGCGGCCAGCCCGGCGCCGAACCGTTCGCCCGCGACCACCGTCGGCCCGGACGCCCGGCAGTGCTCGTAGGCCGCGCGGACATCGTCCAGGGCGGTGGCGAACGACGTCCCGTACCGGCCGCAGACGACGGTCGCCGCCATCCGGGTCGCGAGGCGCCCGGCCAGGTCGAGCACCGGCTCCGGCGTGCCGTGCGGGCCGCCGTCGCCGGGCAGGTAGAGGACGGTCGTCTCGGCCGGCCCCGCCGGACGCACGATGAGCCCGACCGGGCTCTCGGACCGCCGCACGTCATCGCGCACGGTTCATCACCCTCTCCGCCGCCTCCCAGTGCTCGTCCGCCACCCACAGCCGGGCGAAGGCGCGGGCGGCCTCGTCCGCGCTCAGGCCGCCCGCGACGACGCGCTTGATCTCGCGCGCCGCGCCGGTGGCGAGCGACGCGGCCAGCGACCGCCAGCCCTCCTCGAAGGAGGAGCGCGGCAGCACCACGTCCACCAGCCCGAGCCGTTCGGCCTCCGCCGCGCCGAGCACGGTCCCGGCGCCCGCGAGCAGCAGCGCCCGGCCCGGGCCGACGAGCGCCGCGAGCCGTTCCGCGCCGCCCCACGCCGGCATGATCGCCAGCGTCGACTGGGTGAAGCCGATCCTGACGTCGTCGGCGGCCACCCGGATGTCGGCGGCGACGGCCACCTCGGCCCCGCCGCCCAGCGCGTGCCCGTTCAGCGCGGCGATCACCGGGGCGGGGAAGGCCGCGATCCGGTCGCAGACGCCCCGCATGCGCAGGGCCATCGCGACGGCCTCGTCCTCGGTGCGGATCGCGGCGAGCTCCTTCAGGTCGCCGCCCGAGACGAACGCGCGGTCGCCCCCGCCCCGGACGACCAGCGCGCCGGCCCCCTCGGCCTCGTCGAGGGCCTTGTCCAGCTCGTCCATGGTGGCCGGTGCGATGGCGTTGCGGGCCTGCGGGCGGTCGATGGTGATGACCGCCACGCCCCGCTCCAGCTCGAGATCGACCATGCGGGCTTCTCCAGATGAGGCGAGATTGACATTCTCATTTGTGGAAATAGCGTATTCGCCCGTCACGGCGCAGGCAACCCCCGGCGGGGCCGGGCGGACCGGTGCGGACGCGCGGTCAGGCGGCGGCCGGGCCGGCGGGCCCGGCGCCGGGCCCGTGCAGCGCGGTCAGGCAGAACCGCCAGACGTTCTCGGCGAGCGCCCCGCGGTCGGGCTCGGGCGGCTCGCCCATCCCGAGGACCAGCGTGTGGAAGGACGTGGTGACGATCGAGGTGATGATGTGCACGTCCCAGTCGAGGTTCGCCGGGCGCACGAGCCCGGCCTCGGCCGCGCCGACGATCAGCTCGCGGACGAACTCCTCGTACGGGCGGCCCGTCACGGCGATCGTCTCGGGACTGGTCCGGGCGATCCGCACGTGCTCGTAGGCGATCACGCGGCTGAGCGACTCGTTCTCCCGGTGCCACACCAGCGGCCAGGTGACCGCCATCCGCAGCCGCTCCAGCGGGTCGCCGGACGTGGCCAGGATGTACTCGCGGATCCTCGGCAGCGCCCCCGTGACGGACGTGGTGAAGACCGTCCGCAGGAACTCCTCCTTGGTGGGGAAGCACCGGTAGAACGTCTTGATCGCGACGCCGGCCCGGCGCACGAGCTCCTCGATCGTGTAGTCGGAGTCGCCCTTCTCCAGGAGCAGCCGCTGGCCGGCCGCGATGAGCTTGGCCCGCGGCCCGACGAACCCTCCTCGGGCGGGGCGGTCCTCGACGGCGTGCCGAGTCATGCGCTCCGCCCACCCCGGCTCCAGCGTCACGCGCCAAGGGTATCGCCCGCCCCCCGGACCGGCCGGAAGACGGGGATCACGACGTCCGGGGCGATCGTCTGGAAGTCGGCCTCCACCCGCATCCCGATCACCGGCCGGTCCGTGCCGATCACGGTCGAGTGGACGAGCGGGCCCTCGTCCAGTTCCACCAGGGCGACGTTGGGGGGCGGGTCGTCGAACGACGTCGCGTACCGCTGGTGCACGACCGTCCAGGTGTGGAGGCGGCCGAGGCCGCTCGCCGGCTCCCACGCCATCGGCGCCATCCCGTGGCTCGGGCAGCCGCCCGCCGGCCACACGGCCCGGCCGCAGGTCCCGCAGCGCAGCAGGAGGAAGCGGCCCTCGCGGCAGCCCTGCCAGAACTCCGCGTCCGCCAGGTCCGGTGCGACGTCCCCGGGGAACGGCCGCGGCGCGCTCACCGCGGCCTGCCCAGCACGAGCGACACGTGCGCCCACGAGCCGTGCACGCCGCCGTTGCCGCCGCTGCCGCTGACGAGGCACAGCTCGGCGTCCGGTACCTGGTTCGTCGGGGCCCGGCCGCGGACCTGCAGCACGCCCTCCGACAGCGGGGTGAACCCGGTGGCGTAGAAGCCGGAGTGCTGCCCTCCGCCGGTGTTGGTGGGCAGGCTCCCGGCCGGCCCGGTGTGCCCGTCCCGGACGAAGGCGGGCGCCTCGCCCTCCCCGCAGAACCCGTACTCCTCCAGCTGCATCAGCGTGGCGATGGTGAAGGGGGAGTAGAGCTGGGCGGTGGAGATGTCCTCCGGCCCGACGCCGGCCTCGGCGTAGGCGCGGCGGGCGGCGTCGGGCGACGCGCCGAACCGGCCCGCCATCGTGCCGTCCCACCAGTTGGCGATGTTGTGCCCGCAGCCCGACCCGAGGACCGCGACCGGGCTGCCGGCGCAGTCCGCGGCCCGCTCCGCCGAGGTGATCACGATGGCGACGCCGCCGTCGGTCGGGCGGGAGCAGTCGAGCAGCCGCAGCGGGTCGGCGATCATCCGGGACGCCTGGTGGTCGGCCACCGTGATCGGCCGCCCGTACCCGACCGCGCCCGGCCGGACGCTCCCGTACGCCCGTTCGACGACGGCTACCGCGCCGAGGTCCTGCGAGGTCGCGCCGTGGACCTCCAGGTAGCGCCGGGCGGCCATGGCGTACACCGCGCCGGGGCCGACCAGCCCGTACAGGTAGGGGTAGCCGTAGCTGTACCCGCCGATGTCGGACCGTCCGGCGACGCCGTGGTTCGGCTCCGGCCGCGGCGCCGTCCCGGTGAACGCCTCCCCGTAGACGCTGAGGACGTGGTCGGCCTGCCCGGTCGCGATGAGACCGGCGGCGACGACGACCGACAGCGCGGGGGAGGCGCCCCCCGAGTTCAGCGCGAACGACGCCCGCGGGGACAGGCCCGCGTAGCGCAGGTCCTCGGGCTGGGCGCCGAAGCAGACGCAGGTGTCGACCAGCTCGCGCCCGATCCCCGCGTCGGCCAGCGCCGCGTCGATCGCCTGCCGCCGCAGCTCTCGCGGCGAGATCCCGAGCCGGCGGCCCTGCGGGCTCATGCCGAGCCCGACGATGACGGCGGACCGGGCGTCCGTCACGAGACCCCGCCGGGGACGGGCAGGTCCGCGGTGTCCGCCGGGGTGAACTGGAACAGCCGCTCGGCGTTGCCCCGCAGGACCTTGTACTGCACCTCGGGGGCGAAGCCGGCGAGCCGGTCGTGCGCGAGCTTCATCGAGTTCGGCCAGGTGGTGTCGGAGTGCGGGTAGTCGGTCTCGATCATGACGTTGTCCTCGCCGATGAGGTCGAGGTTACGCAGGCCGGCGACGTCGTCGATGAAGCAGCCGTAGACGTGGTCGCGGAAGCTCTGCCGGATGTCGAAGTTCAGGTAGTCGATGCTGTGCGCGCCGCCGTCGGTGCGCTGCTGCTTGCTGCCCTTGCCGGGGTCGTAGTCGATGCCGCGCTGGAACCAGAAGCGCTGCTTGTCGATGACCTGCTCGGCCCGCTCCAGGAAGTAGGGGATCCAGCCGATGTTGCCCTCGGCCAGGGAGATCTTGAGGTCGGGGAAGCGCTCGAAGACGCCGCTGAACAGCCAGTCGAGCATGGTGCCGGACGTGCGGACGGCGCCCCACGACAGGTTGGCCATGAAGTTGGTGTCGGCGTTGATCGACGGGATCTGCGACGACGAGCCGACGTGCATGCAGATGACCACGCCGCACTCCGCGGCGGCCCGGAAGAACGGGTCCCAGTAGCGGCCGGGGTCGTTGATCGTCGGCAGCCCGAGCGGCTCGGGGTTCTCGCTGAACGCGACCGCGTGCACGCCCCGGCCGGCGACGCGCCGCACCTCCTCGGCCGCGGCCTCGGGATCCCACAGCGGGATCAGCGTGAGCGGGATGAACCGGCCCGGCGCGCTCGCGCACCACTCGTCGACCATCCAGTCGTTGTAGGCCTTGACGCAGGCGAGCCCGAGCTCCTTGTCCTCGCCGCGGTAGAACGTCTGGCCGCAGAACGCGGGGAACGTCGGGAACGTCATCGAGGCGAGGATGCCGCCCTGGTTCATGTCCTCGACGCGGGCCCGCGGGTCGTAGCAGCCGGGCCGCATCTCGTCGTAGCCGAGCGGCTCCGGGCTGATCAGGCTCTTGTCCCGGCCGACCGTCGCGGACAGGCCGCTGGCGCGCTGCTTCGCGCCGAGGTAGTGCCAGGTGCCCTTGCCGTCCCCGTCGACGACGAGCTTCGGCCCGCGGTCGCGGTACTTCCGCGGCAGCCACGTCTCCCACAGGTGGCCCGGTTCGAGGACGTGGTCGTCGACCGAGATCAGCCAGTTCAGGTCCGGGTTCGTGCCGGTCATGATGGTCCGTCCTTCCGTCGGGGCGCCGGTGGGCCCGGCGCCGGGGTTCGTTCGTCGCCCGGCTTCGTCGCCGCCGGGGCGGGTCGCCGCCGGATCAGGCCTCCGCCGGCTCCACGCCGAGACCGCCGGCGGGCTCCGCCGCCGCGCGCGGACGGCGGCCGCCGATCATCAGGCCGATCACCGTGCCGACGAGCGCCAGGACGGTGACCGACAGCAGCGCGGCCACCAGCGCCGACCGGGTCGGCAGCTCCGTGCCGGGCACGGTCGAGGCCGCGAGGATGACCGAGGTGAGCGCCAGCCCGCAGGCCACGGCGATGTTCTGGGTCACCCGGTTGATCCCGGTCGCCTCGCCGGTGTGCTCCGCCGGCACCCCCTCCACGATGAGGACGGGCAGCGCGGTCGCGGCGAAGCCGGTGGCGATGCCGGTGAGGGTGAGGCAGAGCAGGGTGCCGGCGACGCTCTTGGCGAGGAAGATCCACAGGACGATGCCGGCGGCGTAGGTGCAGGTCCCGATGACCAGCGGCCACCGCGCCCCCACCGCCTGGGCGATCCGGCCGCTGACCGCCGCGCCCCCGTAGCCGAACACCGCGACGACCAGCAGCAGCCATCCGGACCTCGTGGGCGACAGCCCCAGGCCGACCGGTGCCTTCTCGGGGAGCTGCAGCACCATCTGCGACAGGATGGCGATCGCCCCCATGGGCCCGAGCCCGACCATGACCGTCGCCGCCGTCGTCAGCCGGACCTTGCGGGCGGCGAACAGCCTCAGGTCGACCATCGGCTCCGGGACGCGCCGCTCCCACCATGCCCAGACGAGGAAGGCCGCGACGCCGAGCACGAACGCCGCGATCACCCGCGGGTCGTCCCAGCCCCAGGTGCGGCCCTGGGTGGCGCCGAACAGCACGCCCCCGGCGGCCGGCGCCAGCAGCACGCCGCCGACGACGTCGATGGTCGGCCGCGGTGTGATCCCCGGGGTGCGCGGCAGGCCGAAGACCGCGATCACCGTCGCCGCCGCACCGAGGACGGTGGCCACCAGGAACATGGCGCGCCATCCGCTGTGGTCGATCAGCAGGCCGGCGAGCAGCGCCCCGGCACCGGTGCACACCGGCACCACGCCGCCGAGCAGCGACATGGCGAGCGGCACCCGCCGTTCCGGCAGCAGCTCGCGGACCAGGCCGAACGACAGCGGCAGGGCGCCGGCGGCCATGCCCTGGACACCGCGCCCGACCACCACGAGCCACAGCCCGCCCGCCAGGACGCTGATCAGCGACCCCAGCGCGGCGACCGCCAGCACGGCGATCAGGACCCGCGTCCGGCCGAAGATGTCGCCGAGGCGCCCGCTGGTGGCGGCGGACGCGGCGCCCACCAGCAGGTAGATGGTCGTGCTCCAGCCGACGGTCGCGGCGTCGGCCGAGAAGACCTTCATGAAGGTGGGGATGGCGGCGACCGCCATCGCGGTCTCGAAGACGGCGCAGACCTCGATGGCGATCAGCGCGACCAGCAGGGCCGTCGCCGCGCGTTCGGTGGGGAAGGGGGGCCGATCCGGCGTGGGTCGCGCGGTCACCGGGTCCTCCAGGGGGTGGGGTGGGTGGAGCTGCGGTTCCGGCCCGCGCGGTCGTCAGACCACGCCGGACTCCTTGAGCGCCGCGATCGCGTCCCAGCCGTGGCCGAGTTCGAGCAGCACCTCCTCGGTGTGCTCGGCGTGCTCGGGGGCGCGGCGCGGTTCGGGGACGCGCTCGTCGAACTGCACCGGGGCGCTCATCAGCCGGACCGCGGTGCCGTCGTGGTCGACGGGCACGGTGTATCCGTTCTCGGCGACCTGGGGGTCGTCGGCGGTCTCGAGCATCGTGCGCTGGACGGCCCAGGGCCCGGCGAGGCCGGCGAGGCGCCGTTCCCATTCCGCCAGCGGCAGCGCGGCGAAGACGTCCTCCAGCACGGCGGTGCACGCGTCGTGGTGCGCGGAGCGGGACGCGGCGTCCGCGAACCGCTCGTCCGCGATCAGGTCGGGGCGGCCCAGGTGCCGGCACAGGTCGGGCCACCAGCGGTCGGACTCGATCATCATCAGCGCGATCCAGCGGCCGTCGGCCGTCCGGTAGCCGCGCCCGATCGGGTTCGCCGAACGCCCGGTGGCCACGGGGAACTCCCGGCCGAGCCCCCAGGAGTAGAGGATCGCGCTGGAGTGCTGCCACAGCGCGGAGCCGAGCAGCGAGACGTCCACGCACGCCCCCTCGCCGGTCCGCTCGCGGCGGAACAGCGCCGCGGCGATCCCGAACGCCAGGTTCATCGCGCCGGCCTTGTCGCCGAAGGCGGGCGGCTGGGGCAGCGGCCGGTCGGCGTCCGGCGCGGTGAGCGCGGCGGCGATGCCGCTGCGCATCCAGAACGAGGTGAAGTCGTACCCGCCGCGGTCGGCGTCGGGGCCGCGGACCCCCTGGGCGGTGGCGCGGGCGTAGACGATGCGCGGGTTGCGGGCCCGGACCGCGTCCTCGTCGAACCCGAGCTTCACCCGCGCGGGTCCGCGGAAGTTCGTCACGAAGACGTCGGCGCGGTCGACCAGCTCCATGAGCAGCTCGCGGCCGCGGGGCTTGCGCAGGTCGAGCCCGATGCTGCGCTTGCCGCGGTTGGTCTGGGCGGTGACCAGGTTGACCTCGCCGGCCTTCGGGACGATCCCGGAGGTGGCGAGCCCGCGCTGCGGGTCGCCGGTGACCGGATCCTCGACCTTGATGACCGAGGCTCCGAAGTCGGCCAGCACCGCGGCGGCCGCCGGCGCGAACGTCCACTGCGCCACTTCCAGGACCTGGACGCCGTCGAAGACGGGCGGCGGGCCGGCCGGCCGGTGGGGCATGGGGCTCTCCTTCGCGGGCTCGCGCCGCCGCGGCGCGGACGCCGCGGGACGCAGGGAAACCGGGACTGAACGGCGGGGCGGAATGGTCTCGGCGGCGCGGTGCGCCGGCGGTGCGGGCGACGCCTCGTCGGTGGCATCGCGACCTCAACGTAACCAGTAGAAGCGCATATGTCCATAAGTGCGAGAAGATCGTTCTCGACAGTGAAGATGAGAATCCCTCGCATGCGATCGATGCACGGCTTGATGGCTTGACCAGCTGCGAGTACCTATGGAGAAGCTCATTCTCTTGACGCTTTTCACCAGCCGTGCTTACCTTCGAAAAGCCCGGCCTGTTCACCTCGCCGGGTCCAATCCCGACCGGTCCGGCGGCGGAACGACTGCGCGCCCGCCGGACGGTCCGGCATGCCTTTCGGCAGGGCCGAACGGCAGCGATCACCGAGGAGAGGCCGACGACAATGGGGCAACTGGACGGCAAGGTCGCGTTCATCACGGGCGCCGGCCGCGGGCAGGGACGCTCGCACGCGGCGCTCCTGGCCGAGCACGGGGCCGACGTGATCGCCGTGGACATCTGCGCCGACATCCCGACCGTCCCCTATCCGATGGCCACGGCGGACGACCTGGCCGAGACGGCGCGCCTCGTCGAGGCGGCCGGGCGGCGGTGCGTCACCGCGATCGCCGACGTTCGCGACATCGGCGCACTGGCGAAGGCCCTGGACCACGGCATCGCCGAACTCGGCGGCGTGTACATCGTGCTCGCCAACGCGGGCGTGCTGCACAGCGACCGCACCGAGACCACCCTGGAGCAGGCGGCGGCCCGTTGGGACGACGCGGTCGGGGTGATGCTCACCGGCGTCTTCAACACGCTGAAGGTGGTCCAGCGGCCGCTCGTCGAGCAGGGCCGCGGCGGCTCGATCGTGGTGACCGGGTCCACTGCCGGGCTCAAGGGCATGACGGACGGCTCCGGCGGCATGTCCGGCTACAACGCGGCCAAGCACGGCGTCGTCGGCCTCGCGAAGGGCTTCGCCCGGCTGCTCGGCCCGCACGGCGTCCGGGTCAACGTCGTCCATCCGACCGCCGTCGACACCTACATGATCAACAATCCGCACTCGCCGATGACGCGGGCCAGCGACGCGCAGGCGCTCACCCGGGTGCTGCCGATCGACCGGCTGCAGCCCGCCGACGTCAGCCAGGCGATCCTGTGGCTGGTGTCGGACGCCGCGCACGCCGTGACCGGGGTGGCGCTCCCCCTCGACGCCGGCGTCAGCCTGTGAGGGCGGGCATCACGGACGCGTCGGCCCCGTGCTCGTTCGTGGACGGCGTCCGCCTGGGCCGAGGTCCGCTCCTCCGGGTCACGAACCCGGCGGACCTGTCCACGGTGGCCGAGGTGCCGACGGCGGAGCCCGCGGACTTCCAGCGCGCCGTGCGGGCCGCGCGGCGCGCCTTCGACGGATGGTCGCGGACGCCGGCCGCCGAACGGGCGTCGCTCGTCCTGGCATTCCTGTCGGCGCTGGAGGCCCGGCGCGGGCGCCTGGAGGACACCATCGTCGCCGAGACCGGCGCGCTGCTGTCGTCGGCGCGGACGCTCCAGGTCGCGGGCGCTATCGAGCACGCCCGCGCCGCCGTCCGGATCCACGCGTCCCTGCCGGAGGAGGAGCACAACCCGGTGCCGCTTGACGGTCTCGTCGCCGGCGGGCGGGTGGCCGCGAGCGTCCTCAGCTGGGAACCGCTCGGCGTCGTCGCGGCCATGCCGGCCTACAACGTGCCGCTGTTCCTGGCCCTGTGGAAGGTCGTCCCGGCGCTGCTGACCGGCAACACGGTGGTGCTGCGGCCCAGCCCGCTCGCGCCGATGGCGGTGCTGGCCGCGGGCGAGGCCGCCGAGGAGGCGGGGCTCCCGCCCGGCGTGCTGAACGTGCTCGCCGAGGAGGGCACCGCCGGGGCGGTGCTGATGACGACCGCGCCGGAGGTCGACGCCGTGTCGTTCACCGGGTCCAGCGCCGTCGGCGCCGCGATCGCCATCCAGGCCGCGCCGACCCACAAGCGCCTGATGCTGGAGCTCGGCGGCAAGTCCGCGGGGGTCTACCTGCCCGACGCCGTGGAAGCGGCGGCCGACGGGATCGCGGTCGTGATGCGCGCGATGGCCGGGCAGGGCTGCGTCCTGCAGACCCGGGTGCTGGTGCCGCAGGAGAGCAAGGGGCGCGTCCTGCGCGACGCCGCGGACCGCGTCGCCGCGCTCCGGCTCGGCGACCCGCGCGACCCGGCGACCGACGTGGGGCCGCTCATCAGCGACGCCCAGGTGCGGCGCTGCGAGGACCACGTCGCCGCCGCCCTCGCGCACGGCGGCCGGGTCGTCGCCGGCGGCCGCGCCCGCCGGGACCTCGGCGGCCACTTCTTCGAGCCGACCGTCGTCGACCTCGACGACACGGCCAACCCGCTGGCCCAGGAGGAGACCTTCGGACCGGTCGTGTCGGTGATCGGCTACCGCGACCTCGACCACGCCGTCGAACTGGCGAACGACACCGTGTACGGGCTGTCGGGCGCGGTGTTCGGCGCCGCCGACCGGGCGCTGGCCGTCGCGCGCCGCATCCGCTCCGGCGCGGTGCTGGTGAACGGCGGCTACTTCGGGCCGTTCGCCTCCTCCGGCGGGTGGCGGCACAGCGGCCGCTCGCGGGAGCGCGGACGCGAAGGAATCCGGGCCTACCAGCAGGTCAAGCACCTCACGGCGGTGAGCCGGTGACCGGCCCGCGACCGAACGGGAGACACGCATGCTGCTAGAGGAGATCGCCGGGCTCGACCCGGACGGCATCCGCACGCTGTTCGACACCGGCGGCGAGTACCGCCGCGCCATCTCCGGCGGGGACTACGTCGAGGACTTCCACGCCGACCTGCGGCGGGCCCGTGAGAGCGGGCCCGTGCACGAGGGCAGCGTCGAGGAGGCGCTGGGCCTGCCCCGTCCCGAGTACGCGCGGCGGTGGTCGGAGCCGGTCGTCTCCGTCTTCGACTACGGGACGGTCAACGCGGTGTTCCGCGACTCGGAGACGTTCAACTCCGAGATCCTCCGCGGCACCTTCGCCACCTTCGGCCCGAACATCCTCGGCATGGACGGGGCCGAGCACGCCCGGCACCGGGCGGTCGTCCAGCCCTCGTTCGGACGCGCCGCGACGCAGTGGTGGATCGACCGCTGGATCGCCGGGATCACCGACGCCCTGCTGAGCCGCGTCGAGGGGCGGGGGCGGGCGGAGCTGAACCTCGACTTCTGCGCGCTGCTGCCGCTGCTGACGATCACCGGCAGCTTCGGCGTCCGGATGGCCGAGACGCTGCGGCTGCGCGAGCTGATCGAGCGGATGATCGGCGCCGACGTCGCGCGCGAGGACAAGCTCGCCGCGTCGGCCGCCGCCGCGGACCTGCTGCTCCCGGTGATCGCCGACCGGCGGGAGCATCCGCGCGACGACCTGATCAGCAGGCTCGTACAGGAGCGCGTCCGCGACGAGGACGGGAACCTCCACGGGCTCGCCGACGAGGACGTGCTGGCGTTCGCGCGGCTGATCCTCACCGCCGGGTCCGGCACGACGTGGCGGCAGCTCGGCATCACGCTGTGGGCGCTGCTGAACAACCCCGCCCAGCTCGACGCCGTCCGCCGCGACCGCTCGCTCGTCCGCGCGGCGATCGAGGAGTCCCTGCGGTGGGAGGTCACCGACCCGACGTTCTTCCGCATGGCGACGCGGGACACGGTGCTCGGCGGGGTCCGCGTCCCGGCCGGCGCGCGGGTCGCGCTCTGCCTCACCGCGGCGAACCACGATCCGGCCCGGTGGGACGACCCCGACGCGTTCGACCTCTTCCGGCCGCTGCGCCCCCACCTGTCGTTCGCCGGGGGCCCGCACGTGTGCCTCGGCATGCACCTCGCCCGCGCGGAGATGACGGTGGCCCTCAACGCGATCCTCGACCGGCTGCCGAACCTGCGCTGGGACCCGGACGCGCCCCGCCCCGTCCTCATGGGCCTGCAGATGCGGGGCCCGGCCCGGCTGCCGGTGGTGTTCGGATGAGCGGCGGCACGGCCGGGGCCGGGCGGGCCGGGGAGCGGCCGGAGGTCGCGGTCACGCCGCGGACCTGCGCCGGCACCGGCGTGTGCGCCTTCTACGCGCCCGGCACCTTCGAGCTGGACGGGAAGGGGACGGTCCGGCTGCGGGCCGAGCGCGGCGAGGACTCCGCGGCGGATTCGGCCGAGGACGTCCGCAACGCCGCCGAGGCGTGCCCCACCGGGTCGATCCGGCTCTCCTTCCCCGTCGAGAGATGACTGTTCTCTCGACTGAGAACGTGATATTCACAAGCCATCGGCGGTCCGCATCGCGAACTGGGAGCCATCACCATGCGAACGATCCCTGACGCACTGGTCAAGCGCTACGAGGCGGAGGGCTGGTGGACCAGCGAGACCCTCGGGGAGATGCTGGCGCGCGGGCTCGCCGGGGCTCCCGGCACGGTGTTCCGGGTGCACTCGGCGGTGCGGCCGTGGACCGGCACGTTCCGCGACGTGGAGCGGGTCGCCCGGCGGCTCGCCGCCGGGCTCCGGGCCCGCGGCGTGCGGCCCGGCGACGTGGTCGCGTTCCAGTTGCCCAACTGGATGGAGGCGGCGGCGGTCTTCTGGGCGTCGGCCTTCCTCGGCGCGACGGTCGTCCCGATCGTGCACTTCTACGGCCGCAAGGAGGTCGGCTACATCCTGAAGGCCGTCCGGCCGAAGGTGTTCGTCGGCGCCGAGCGGTTCGGCCGCCTGGAGTTCGACCCCGGCGTGTGCGCGGACGTGCCGGTCGTCGGCGTGGTGGGGCGCGACTTCGACGACCTGCTCGCCGAAGACCCGCTGCCCGGCACGGCCGCCGTGGACCCGGCGGGCCCCGCGGTGATCGCGTTCACCTCCGGCACGACGCGCGACCCGAAGGGGGTCGTGCACAGCCACCGGACGCTCGGGTTCGAGACCCGCCAGCTCTCCGAGCGCTACCCGCCGGACGTCTCCCGGCAGATCATCTCCGCCCCGGTCGGCCACTTCATCGGCATGGTCTCGGCGTACCTGATCCCGGTGCTGAGCGGCGCGGCGGTGAACATCGCCGACGTCTGGGACCCGGGCCGGGTGCTGGCGCTGATGAAGAGCGACGACCTCACCGTGTGCGGCGGCGTCCCGTACTACATGACGAGCCTGCTCGACCATCCCGACTTCACTCCGGAGCATCTGGCGAACATGCGGTTCGCGGGCCTCGGGGGCGCGGCGGTCCCGGTGGCGGTCACCACCCGGCTGCAGGACCTCGGCATCACGGTCTTCCGGTCGTACGGGAGCACCGAGCACCCGTCCATCACGGGCTCGCACTTCACCGCGCCCGCGGCCAAGCGGCTGCACACCGACGGCGCGGCGCTGCCGGGCGTGGAGATCCGCCTCGGCGAGGACGGGGAGATCTACAGCCGGGGCCCGGACCTGTGCGTCGGCTACACCGATCCGGAGCTGACCGCCCGCGCGTTCGACGAGGACGGCTGGTACCGGACGGGCGACATCGGCGTGCTCGACGGGGACGGCTACCTGACGATCACCGACCGCAAGTCCGACATCATCATCCGGGGCGGGGAGAACATCAGCGCGCTGGAGGTCGAGGAGTCCCTGCTCGGCCTGCCGGGCGTGGCCGAGGCGGCGGTGGTGCCGGCGCCCGACGCCCGGCTCGGCGAGCACGCCGCGGCGGTCGTCAGGGCGAAGCCGGGCGAGCCGGTTCCGACGATCGAGGCGATGCGCGCCCACCTGGAGCGGGTCGGGCTGGCCCGGCAGAAGTGGCCGGAGGAGCTGCACGTCGTCGAGGACTTCCCGCGCACCGCGAGCGGCAAGGTGCAGAAGTTCCGGCTCCGCCGGGACATTGCGGTACGCGCTCACTGAGAATACTATTCTCAATATCGCCTAAGGAGGATATCGATGCCGTCGCGCGCGCTGCCGTATCCGCTGTTCGACGCGGACAACCACCTCTACGAGACCCAGGAGGCGCTGACGCGCCACCTGCCGAAGCAGTACGCGGGGGCCATCCAGTACGTCCAGGTGAACGGCCGTACCAAGATCGCCATCCGCGGCCAGATCAGCGACTACATCCCCAATCCCACCTTCGACGTCGTCGCCCGCCCGGGCGCGATGGAGGACTACTTCCGGCACGGCAACCCCGACGGCAAGAGCAAGCGGGAGATCTTCGGCGAGCCGATGCGCGCGATCCCCGCCTTCCGCGAGCCCGGCCCGCGGCTGGAGCTGATGGACGAGCTCGGCATCCAGCGCACGCTGATGTTCCCCACCCTCGCCAGCCTCATCGAGGAGCGGATGCGCGACGACCCCGACCTGATCCACGTGGTCGTCCACGCCCTCAACCAGTGGCTGCACGAGACCTGGTCCTTCAACTACAAGGACCGCATCTTCACCACCCCCGTCATCAGCCTGCCGATCGTCGAGAAGGCGATCGAGGAGCTCGACTGGTGCCTGGAGCGCGGCGCCAAGACGGTGCTGATCCGGCCCGCGCCCGTCCCCGGCCACCGCGGCCTCCGCTCGTTCGCGCTGCCGGAGTTCGACCCGTTCTGGAAGCGGGTCGTCGACGAGGGCGTGCTGATCGGGATGCACTCCTCCGACAGCGGCTACAGCCGGTACGCCAACGACTGGGAGGGCCACGGCGCCGAGATGCTGCCGTTCAAGACCAACGCCTTCCGGATGCTGGCCGAATGGCGGCCGGTCACCGACGCCGTCGGCTCGATGGCCTGCCACGGGCTGCTGACCCGCTTCCCCGAGCTGAAGATCGCGGTCATCGAGAACGGCTCGTCCTGGCTGCCGCCGCTGCTGGACCAGCTCGCCGACGTGCGCAAGAAGGCCCCGGAGGCGTTCGGCGAGGACCCGGTCGAGGCGGTCAAGCGCAACATCCACGTCAGCCCGTTCTGGGAGGAGGACATGGCCGAGCTCGCCGACCTCATCGGGGTCGAGCGGGTGCTGTTCGGCTCCGACTACCCCCATCCGGAGGGCCTGGCCGACCCGGTCAGCTACGTCGACGCGCTCGGGCGGCTGGACGAGGCCGACCAGGCGAAGATCATGGGCGGGAACCTGGCCCGTCTGATGTCGGTCTGACGCGTCCGCCGCCATGGCCGACATGAACGACGACGCCGTCCGGACCTCCTCCGGCATCCCCCTCCGCCCCGTCTACGGGCCCGAGGACGTTCGCGGGGGGCCGCCCGGACCCGGCCGGTACCCCTTCACCCGCGGGAACTACCCCTCCGGGTACCGGGGGAGGCTCTGGACGATCCGCCAGTACTCCGGGTTCGGCACCGCCGAGGAGTCCAACCGCCGGTACCGGTACCTGCTGGACCAGGGCGGCACCGGGCTGTCGGTCGCGCTGGACCTGCCGACCCAGTGCGGCCACGACTCCGACGACCCGGAGGTGACCGACGAGGTCGGCCGGGTGGGCGTCGCCATCGACACCCTCGCCGACGCCGAGGTGCTGTTCGCCGGCATCCCGCTCGACCGGATCAGCACCAGCTTCACCATCAACGGGACGGCGGCGATCCTGCTGGCGTTCTACGTCGCCGCCGCCGAGAAGGCGGGCGTGCCGCGCGCGAAGCTCACCGGGACGATCCAGAACGACATCCTCAAGGAGTACGCCTCGCGCGGCACCTGGATCTGGCCGCCGGAGCCGTCGCTGCGGCTGATCGCCGACACCATCGAGTTCTGCGCGGCGGAGGTGCCGCGGTTCAACGCGATCTCGGTGGCGGGCGCGCACTTCCGCGACGCCGGCGCCAACGCCGTCCAGGAGATGGCCTTCACGCTCGCCGACGGGGTGACCTACTGCGACACCGTCGTCGAGCGCGGCCGGATGACGATCGAGGAGTTCGCGCCGCAGGTGTCGTTCTTCTTCTACACCCACGGCGACTTCTTCGAGGAGATCGCCAAGTACCGGGCGGGACGGCGGCGCTGGGCGACGATCGTCCGGGAGCGGTACGGCGCGACGAGCGACAAGGCGTCGATGTTCCGGTTCGGCTGTGTGGCGGGCGGCGCGTCGCTGTACGCCCCGCAGGCGCGCAACAACGTCGTCCGGGTCGCCTACGAGGCGATGGCGTCGGTGCTGGGCGGCGTGCAGTCGATGTTCACCGCCGCGTGGGACGAGCCGTTCGCGCTGCCCAGCGAGGAGTCGGCGACGCTCGCGCTGCGCACCCAGCAGATCCTCGCCCACGAAACCGGCGTCGCCCGGGTCGCCGACCCGCTCGGCGGCTCCTACTTCGTCGAGGCGCTCACCGACGCCACCGAGGAGCGGATCGTCGAGATCATGGACGACCTCGACCGGCACGGCGGCATGGTCCGCGCGATCGAGGACGGCTACCTGCAGGGCCTCATCGCCGACGAGGCGTACCGGATCCAGCGCGACCTGGAGTCCGGCGCCCGCCCGGTGGTGGGCGTCAACCGGTTCGCCTCCGACGAGCCCGCGCCCGACATCGACGGCTACGAACTGGACGCCGAGGGCCGGGAGCGGCAGCTCAAACGGCTGGCGCGGGTGAAGGCGGAGCGCGACCCGGCGGCCGTCCGCGCCCGGCTCGCCGAGCTGTCCCGGGCCGCGGAGGGGGACGCCAACCTGATGGGCCCGCTGATCGACTGCGCCGGCGCCTACTGCACGGTCGGCGAGATGGTGGCCGCGCTCAAGGCGGTCTGGGGCGAGTTCCAGCAGCCGGTGGTGTTCTGATGCCCGCGCGCATACTGATCGCCAAGCCGGGCCTGGACGGCCACGACCGCGGCGCGAAGGTCGTCGCCCGCGCGCTGCGGGACGCCGGGTTCGAGGTCGTCTTCACCGGCATCCGGCAGCGCGTCGAGGACATCGTGGCGATCGCCTTGCAGGAGGACGTCGCCGTCGTCGGCCTGAGCATCCTGTCCGGCGCGCACCTCGCGCTGACCGGCCGCACCGTCGAGGCCCTGCGCGCCGCCGACGCCGCCGACATGACCGTCATCGTCGGCGGCACGATCCCGGCCGCCGACGTCCCCCGGCTGCGCGAGGCGGGCGCCGCCGCGGTGTTCCCGACCGGTACCGCGCTCGACGACCTGGTCGCGGAGGTGCGCGCCCTGACGGCCGCCCCGCCGGCCACGACCGGATGACCACCGCACGGCGGCGGACTTTCGCCGCGCCGCCGGTGTGACCCGAGACCCTCCGCGCACGGCGCGCGCGGAGGCGCATGCGGCCGGGCCGGCGCGCCCGGCCGCGTGCGCATAGCCCAACCCCTGCGAACTTGGAGGAGCCGTGCGGATCGGTGTGATGAGCGGGCCCGAGCGCGGGGACTCCGCGCGCAAGGCGAGCCGGATGGTCGACGACGCCCGGTGGGCCGAGTCCGCCGGGCTGGACACCGTGTGGGTGCCGCAGGTGCCCACGGACTTCGACGCGCTGCTCGCGGTGGCCCTGATGGGCACGGGGACGAGCAGGATCGAGATCGGCACCGCGGTGGTGCCGCTGCAGGCGCAGCACCCGATCGCGCTGGCCCGCCAGGCCCTGTCCGCCCAGGCGGCGACGGGCGGGCGGCTCGCGCTCGGCGTGGGGCCGTCGCACCACTGGATCGTCCGGGACATGCTCGGCCTGCCCTACGAGCGGCCCGCCGCGTACACCCGCGACTACCTGGACGTCCTGGACGCCGCGTTCGCCGGGCCGGGCCCGGTCGACGTGGAGAACAAGACCTTCACCGTGCACAACCCGCTGGGGCTGGGGGCGGTGGCCCCGCTGCCGGTCCTGGTCGCCGCGCTCGGCCCGGTGATGCTGAAGATCGCGGGGGAGCGGGCCGACGGCACCGTGCTGTGGATGGCCGACGAGAAGGCCGTCGGCGAGCACGTCGTCCCCCGCATCACCAGGGCCGCCGAGGAGGCCGGACGCCCCGCGCCGCGGATCGTCGCCGGCGTCCCGGTCTGCCTGTGCGGGCCGTCGGAGGTGGACGCGGCCCGCGAGCGCGCCAACCGGATCCTCGGCGAGGCCGAGATCTCCCCGAACTACCAGCGGCTGCTGGAGTACGGCGACGCCCGGGACGTCGGCGACATCTGCGCGGCGGGCGACGAGGCGGCCATCGCCGCCCGGCTGCGCCGGTTCGCCGACGCGGGCGTCACCGACCTGTCGGTGCGGCTGCTGCCGATCGGCGAGGGCAGGGACGAGCTGGTCGCCTCCAAGGAGCGGACGAGGGAGATGCTCGCGGGGCTCGCGGCGGAGCTGAGGTGAGCGCCGGGCCGCTGGCGGGCATCCGCGTGCTGGAGGCCGGGCACATCCTGGCCGGCCCGTACGCCACGATGATGCTCGCCGACCTCGGCGCCGAGGTCACCAAGATCGAGCCGCCGGGCGGCGACCTGTCGCGGCAGGTGAGCGACGCGTACTTCGCCAGCCTCAACCGGAACAAGCGCAGCGTCCGGATCGACCTGACCTCCGAGGCCGGGCGGGAGCGGCTCGGCGAGCTGGTCGCCGGGGCGCACGCCCTGCTGGTGAACCTGAAGCCGTCGGCGATCCGGCGGCTGGGGCTCACCTACGAGGCGCTGCGGCACCACAACGAGCGGATCGTCTGCGTCGCGCTCACCGGATTCGGGCTGGAGGCCGGCGATCACCCCGCGTTCGACTACGTCGTCCAGGCCGCCACCGGCGTCGCCGCGCTCACCGGCGACCCGGACGGGCCGCCGACCCTGCCGGGCTACTCCTCGGCGGACAACTCCGCCGGCCTCACCGCGGCGCTGGGCCTGCTCGCCCAGATCGTCTCCGGGCGCGGCGGGCAGGTGGAGGTGTCGCTGCGGGACGTGATGCTGTCCCAGCTCAACTACCGCGCGTCCGCGTACCTGAACGAGGGCGCCGAGCCGCGCCGGCTGCCGTTCGGCGCGCACTCCTACTACGTCCCGGCCCAGCTGTTCCCGACGGCCGGCGGGCATCTCGCGCTGTTCATCACGCACGACCGCTTCTGGAAGGCGTTCTGCGCGGAGGCGGGCGTCGAGGGGTTCGCGACCATGGCCGAGCGCGTGGCGCGGCGGGAGGACGTGCTGGCCGCCGTGACCGCCGTCCTGGCGACGGACACCGCCGCCGGCTGGGAGGCCCGGCTGCGCCCGCTCGGCATCCCGGCGGCGGCCGTGCGGACGCTGCCGGAGGCGCTGGCGGCCGCGCCGGACACCATCGTGGAGGCGGGAGGATACCGGCTGGTCGGCAGCCCGATCCGGGTCGCCGGTTACGAGCCCCGCTACGGACCCCCTCCCCGCCTGGGGGAGCACGGAGACCTGACGTGAGCGGGCGGGCCGCCCTCGCCTTCGAGGAGCGCGAGTACACGGCCGCGCGGCTGGACGCGCTCGCCGCCGGGCTGGCCGGGACGCTCGCGCGGCGCGGCGTGCGGGCCGGGGACCGCGTCGCGCTGATGTCCTCGAACCGGCCGGAGTTCGTCGTCGCCGTGCGGGCGGTCTGGCGGCTGGGCGCGGCGGTCGTGCTGTTCAGCCCGTCCTGGAAGCGGGGCGAGGCCGAGCACGCGCTGAAGGTCACCGAGCCGGCGCACGCGGTGGGCGACCACCCGCTCCTGGCCGGACTGATGCCGATGCTCCACCTGGACGAGGAGCCCGTCCGGCCCTCCGGCGCCGCCTTCCCCGAGCCGGCACCGGACGCCGACGCCCTCCTGGTGTTCAGCTCGGGGACGACCGGCCTGCCGAAGGCGGTCCGGCACACCCACGCCTCCTTCGGCGCCGCCGTCCGGAACTGGCGCGCGACGCTGGAGCTGACCGCGCGGGACAGGATCCAGATCGCCACGCCGCCGTCCCACATCCTCGGCCTGCTCAACATCGAGACGGCCCTGCAGACCGGCGCTTGGATGCGGCTGCACCGCCGCTACGACCTGGACCTGCTGCTGCGCACCATCGAGTCCGACCGGATCACCGTGGAGATGGCCGTCGCGCCGATCGCGCTGGCGATCGCCTCGCATCCGAAGCTGGAGTCGTTCGACCTGTCGTCGCTGCGCTACATCATGTGGGGCGCGACGCCGGTGACCCCGGAGATCGCCGAGGCCGTCACCCGGCGGACCGGCGTCGGCTGGGTGCCGGCGTACGGGGCGAGCGAGCTTCCCGTCATCGCCTGCAACCCGGTCTCCGGCGCACGGCTGGACAGCGTCGGGCGGCCCGCGCCCGGCGTGACGCTCCGGGTGGTGTCGCTGGAGACCGGCGAGCCGGCCGGGCCGGGGGAGACCGGCGAGATCCAGGCGCGGTCGGACTCGCTCATGGCCGGCTACCTGCCCGCCGAGGCGACCGCGGCCGCGTTCGACGGCGGCTGGTACCGCACCGGCGACGTCGGGCACATCGACGAGGGCGGCTGGGTCCGGCTCACCGACCGCGCCAAAGAGATGATCAAGGTGCGCGGGTTCCAGGTCGCGCCCGCCGAGGTCGAGGCCGTGCTGCACGGCCACCCGGCCGTCGCGGACTGCGCGGTGTACGGGATCCCGGACGGCGCGAACGGGGAGGCCGTCGTCGCGGCGGTCGCCGCGGACGGCCCGGTCGACCCCCGCGAGCTGATCGCGCTGGTCGGCGACCGGCTGGCCTCCTACAAGCGGCCGCGCGAGGTCGTGCTCGTCGAGGAGATCCCGCGCCTGCCGTCCGGCAAGGTGCTGAGGCGGCTCCTCAAGGAACGCCACGGGGGCACGGCCGGCGACTGAGCCCGGGACCGCCCCGGGCCGGTCAGCCGCCCTCGCCGCGGGCGGCCATGGCCTTCAGCACGGGCACGGGCACGTGGTTCGCCCAGCCCGACTCCGGCCAGTTGAACCAGCCCGAGGACGCGTACGTGCCCCCGTCCGGGTGCAGGGTGCTCCCGGTGACGTACGCGGACAGCCCCGACGCGAGGAACACCACGCAGCCCGAGATGTCGGTGACCTGCCCCACGCGTCCCATCGGGAACGCGATGCGGACGCCGTCGGCGCCGGCGAGGGCGTCGTCGCCGGTGGCGAGCTTCGCGAGGTTGTCGGTCGGGGCGTAGTCGGGCGCGACGTTGTTGACCCGGATGCCGTCGGGGGCGAGTTCGACCGCGAGCGTCCGGCCGAACTGCTCCACCGCCGCCTTCGCCGCCGCGTAGACGGCGAAGCCGGGCGCCGCGCGGTGCGCCTCGATGGTCGTGATGTTGACGATGCTGCCGCCGCGCCCGCCCGCCCGCATCCGCTCGATGGCGAGCGAGCAGGCGTGCAGGACGTGGGACAGGTTCGCGCGCAGCAGCGCGTCCCAGCCCTTGGGGGCGGTGTCGGCGAACGGCGCGCGGAACGTTCCGCCGACGACGTTGACGAGGGTGTCGAGGCGGCCCCAGCGCTCGTCCACGGCGGTGCAGAGCGCTGCGAGCGCGTCGGGGTCGCGGACGTCGCCGTGCCGGACGATCGCGTCGACGCCCCGGCCCTCCAGCGAACGGCGCAGGGCGCCGGCCGCGTCGGCGTCGATGTCGAGGACCGCCGGGCGGACGCCGTTGGCGGCGAGGTCGGTGGTGATGGCCTTCCCCAGCCCGCCCGCTCCGCCGGTGACGACGGCGACGGTGCCGTCCAGGCCGCCCCGCTCCTCGAACCAGCCCATGCCGCTACCGCCCGTCCCGCAGATAGGTCGCGCCGAAGGCCTCCAGGAACTCCAGGGTGGCCGCGAGCGAACCGGTGCCGCTCGACACCACCACCCAGGTGACGCCGGCCTTCTCGATCTCGGCGAGCGCCTCGCGGTGGCGGTCGGCCTCGGCGGCCGGGGTCGCGAGCCCCGCGTCCTGGTAGGAGTGCAGGACGTCGATCCGGTCGGTGCGGCCGTTGGCGGCCGCCGCCTCCCGCAACTCGGCGACGGCCGCGGCGAGGTCGTCGAGCGAGCCGAGCGCGGGGGTGCGGGCGGTGGCGCTCAGCTGCGCGCCGCCGGTCATCGGCATCCAGCCCTGCGCGCGCTCGGCGACGCGGCGGCGGCTCAGCCGGGAGTTGCCGCCGATCCAGATCGGGATCGGGTCCTGGACGGGCCGGGGCCGCGCGATCACGTCCCGGGCGCTGAAGTGCCGGCCCTCGTAGCCGAACGGCTCGCCGCTCCAGTGCAGCGGGAGCACGTCCAGGGCCTCGTCGAACAGCGCGTTGCGCTCGTCCATGTCGACGCCGAGGGCGTGGAACTCGCTCTTCTGGTAGCCGGTGCCGAGGCCCAGGGTCAGGCGTCCGCCGGAGAGCTTGTCGAGCGTCGCGGCGGCCTTGGCGAGCAGGAACGGGTTGCGGTAGGGCGCGACGGCCAGGTGGGTGAGCAGCCGCAGCCGCTCGGTCGCCCCGGCGGCGTAGGCGAGCGCGACGAACGGGTCCAGCGTCTGGTGCCCGCCCGCCGCGAGCCACCGGGCGCCCGGCACCGGGTGCTCGCTGAGGGACAGGCCGTCGAAGCCGGCCCGTTCCGCCGCGACCGCCACGTCGCGCAGCGGACCGGCGTCCAGGACGTCGCCGTCGAGCCCGCTCGTCTCGGGGTAGTGGTAGATGAACCGCATCGTCACCTCACGGGTGCTGGACGAAGGGATATATCCGGGTGAAGTCGGCGCCGGGTTCGGCCTCGGCGAACCGCTCCCAGATCGACGCGGTGACCGCGCCGACCGCGGACGGGCCGCCCTGGTCCGCGACCGAGCGCAGGTAGAGCCGCACGTCCTTGCACATGAGGGAGTTGGTGAAGCCGGAGGCGTAGCGGCCGGTGAGCACGTGGTCGGGGAACTTGTCGCCGGTCGCGCCGCTGCGCCCGCTCGCCGCGTTGAGCACGGCGAGCATGGTGCCCATGTCGAGCCCGGCGGCCACGCCGAAGGCGACGGCCTCGCTGGTCGCGGCGAGCGCGGTGGCCGACAGGAAGTTGTTGGCCAGCTTGAGCGCCTGCGCGAGCCCCGGCCGGTCGCCCACCCGGTGGCGGCGGTCGCTCAGCCCGGCGAGCACCGGTTCGACGTGCTCGCAGGCGTCGTCGGACCCGGAGTACATCACCGCGAGGGTGCGGGCGCGGGCTCCGGCGACGCCGCCCGACACGGGGGCGTCGACGTAGCCGATGCCGCTCCCGGCCAGCAGGTCGGCGACGCCCCGGGCGGCGGCCACCCCGATCGTCGAGGTGTCGACCACGTGCGTCACGCTGAGGACGGGCGCCTCGGCGATGCTCCGGGCGACCTGCTCGGAGGCGGTGCCGTCCGGGAGGCTGAAGACCACCACGTCGGCCTTCTCCGCGAGCGCAGCGACGTCGTCGGCATGAGCGGCGCCCTCAGGGGAGCGGGCGGGGCCCGCGACGTCGTACGTCACCACTGTCAGCCCGGCGCCGACGAGGTTGGACGCCAGCACGGCGCCCATGTTGCCGAGACCCACGAACCCGACGGTCGTCACCGGCCCGCTCCCTTCTGTTCCCGCGCCGTCCGCACCTGCTGGATGCTCCGCTTGGCGGCGACGCCCGCCGGGGCGCCGCAATAGGCGGCGACCTGGAACAGCAGCTCGTCGACCTCCGCGTCCCCGACGCCCGCCCGGTGCGCGCTGCTCGCATGCAGCCGGAATTCCTCCATCCGCCCGAGCGCGGCGGTCATCGCCATCACCAGCAGGCTCCGGTCACGGGACGTCAGGGCGCCTTCTCGCGCCCACACGCCCCACGCCATCGTGGTGATGTAGTCCTGGAACTCCCCGGCCACCGTGTCCGGGTCGGCGGCCGTGCCGTCGACGTAGGCGTCGCCGAGCACCGCGCGGCGCACGGCCCGCGCCGCACGCAGGTCTTCGCTCTCTTCCATGGGTCCTCTCAGGGGGCCGGGGTTCAGGGGCGCAGGGACAGGCTGACGGTCTTCACCTGGGCGTACTCGTGCAGGGCCTCGACGCCCTTCTCGCGCCCGTACCCGCTGGACTTGAAGCCGCCGAACGGCGTCTCGATGCCGAGCGCGCCGCCGTTCACCGACACCTGCCCCGCGTCGATCCGCTCGGCGAGCCGCAGGCCGCGGGCGGCGTCGCCGCTCCACACGGCGCCGACGAGCCCGTAGTCGGTGTCGTTGGCGAGGGCGAGCGCGTCCGCCTCGTCGGCGAACGGCATCGTGACCAGGACGGGGCCGAACACCTCCTCGCGGGCGATGCGCAGGTCGGGCGGCACGCGGGCATAGACGGTCGGGCGGACGAAGCGTCCGCGCGCCCCGGGCCCGTCGTCGTAGGCCGACCCTCCCGTCACCGGCACCGCGCCCTGGCGCTCGGCGTCGTCGAAGTGGTCCAGGACCTTGCGGAACTGCGCCTCGGTGATCATCGGCCCGAAGTCGGCGCCGGGCCGCAGCCGCTCGACGGCCGCCACGACGCGTCCGACGACCGCGTCGTGCGCCGGGGCCTCGACCAGGAGCCGGGTGGTGGCCGAGCACACCTGCCCGGCGTTGAACGCGACGGCGGACACCGCCGCGGCGACCGCCCCGTCGATGTCGGCGTCGGCGAACACCACCAGCGGCGACTTGCCGCCGAGCTCCAGCGTCAGGGGGATGAGCCGTCCGGCGGCGATCCGGGCGAGGTGCCGCCCGGTGACGACCGAGCCGGTGAAGGTCACGCGCCGCACGGCCGGGTGGGCCGCGAGTGGGGTGCCCGCGTCCGGGCCGGTGCCCGTCACCACGTTCAGCAGGCCGGCGGGAAGCCCGGCCTCGCCGGCGAGCCGGGCCAGGGACAGCGTCGACACCGAGGTGAACTCCGACGGCTTGGCGACGACCGCGTTGCCCGCGGCCAGCGCCGGTGCCAGCGCCCGGCACGCCTGGTTCAGCGGCAGGTTCCACGGGGTGATCGCGGCGACGACGCCGTACGGTTCGAGCCGCGTGTAGGCGTGGTTGCCCGTGCCGAGGTCGATGGTGCGGCCGTGGTGGGCGCGCAGGACCCCGGCGTAGTAGCGGAAGTAGCCGGCCGACATGCCGATCTCCATGCGGAGCTGGCCCTCGGTCTTCCCGGTGCAGGCCCGTTCGACCTCCATGAGCTCGCCGGCGCCGGCCTCGATCGCGTCCGCGACCCGGTGCAGCACCTCGGCGCGGTCCGCGCCGGACCGGCCGGCCCAGTCCGGCTGGGCGGCCGCCGCCGCTGCCACCGCGCGGTCCACGTCGGCGGCCGAGCCCGCGGCGATCTCGTCGCCCGGCAGCCGTGTCGAGGGATCGGTGGTGGGCAGGTAGGCGCCGCCCGCCGGGTCGTCGGGCCGGCCGCCGATCCAGTGGCGGTGGCGAACGGGCATGCCTTCCCCCATCTCGTTCCCCGCTGACGCGGTCAGTCGTCGTAGACGACGGTGATGTGCTCGGTCGCCGGCTCGCCCTGGCAGGTGAGCACCCACCCTTCGGCGACCTCGTCCTCCTCCAGGGCGTTGTTGACGCGCATCTTGGCCTCGCCGTCGGTGACCTGGGCCATGCACGTGGCGCAGTTGCCCGCCTCGCAGGAGAACGGCGGGGTGAGGCCCGCCCTGCGCGCGCTCTGCAGCAGCGTCTCGCCCGCGCGTTGCGGGATCGTCTTCCGCTTGCCGGACAGGACGATGGTGACCGTGCCCTCCTTCTCCGGGCCCGCCGGCGCGTCGTCCGCCGCGGCGAACCGCTCGATGAAGATCCGGCCCTCCGCGACGCCGAGGGACAGCAGGGCCCGCTCGACCAGGTCCATGAAGGGGGCGG
Organism: Actinomadura sp. NTSP31; assembly: GCF_041951385.1. Lineage (NCBI taxonomy): Bacteria > Bacillati > Actinomycetota > Actinomycetes > Streptosporangiales > Thermomonosporaceae > Actinomadura > Actinomadura sp. NTSP31. Next base: position 157,291 of record NZ_JBGNUT010000010.1, read on the forward strand.
GGCCGCAGATGTAGAAGTCGGCGTCCTGGTCGGCGCCGGCGAAGCCGCGCACCCGGTCGGCGGTGACGAAGCCGCTCTCGGCGTCGAGGTGGCGCTCGATCTCGAACCGCCCGGGGTGGCGGCCGGCCAGCTCGGCCAGCTCGGCGCGGAAGATGGCCGAGCCGGCGTCCCTGTCGGCCGCCAGCACCCGGACCCGCCGGTCCGTGGTGGCCAGCGCGCTCTTGACGAGGGACGCGATCGGGGTGATCCCGCTGCCCCCGCAGAACGCCACCAGCGGCGCGGCGGTCTCCCGCAGGCAGAACGCGCCGGCCGGCCGGGTGACCTCGACCAGGGCCCCGGGCTCCAGGTTGTCGAGCATCCAGTTGGAGACCAGCCCGCCGGGCACGCGCTTCACCGTCGTCCGCAGCTCGGCGTCGGTGTCCGGCGAGCTCGACATCGAGTAGCTGCGCAGAACGCCGCAGGCCTTGAACGTCAGGAACTGGCCGGCCCGGTAGGGGAACGGCGCGTCCAGCGCGTACGTCCGCGCGTCGGCCGTCTCGTCGATGACCCGCGTGATCCGGACCGGGTGGAAGCCGTGGTCGTGCGCCATACATGAAATCTAGCTTCTCAATGACCGAGAACGCAATTCTCTGGACCGGGCGGGTCAGGGCAGGGCCTCCGAGCGCTGGACGGTCCCGGTGACGCCGCCCGCGTCCTGGCCGGCGAGCAGCACCGCGGCCCTGCCCATCGCCTCCGGCGGCTCGACCATCTCGTCGGGGATCTCCCTGCCGCCGCCACCGGCCGTCCAGCCCTCGGTCAGCACGACACGGGACGGGGCGAGGCAGTTCACCGCGATGTTGTCGGGCGCGAGCTCGGCGGCGAGCCCCAGGTAGAGGCGTTCGACCGCCGCCTTGGAGACCCAGTAGGCGTTGGCGCCCCGGTCCGTCATGCCGACGCCCGAGGTCGTCACCGCCACCAGCGAGCCGCCGCCGCGCGCCTTCACGTGCGGGATGACGGCCCTGGTCACCAGGAACACGCCGGTGAGGTTGACGTCCAGGCACAGCTGCCAGCGCTTGAGCGGCGTCGACTCGATCGGGCCGAGCCAGAGGACCCCGGCGTTGGCGATGAGGACGTCGATGCCGCCGAACTCCGCGACGGTCGCGGCGACGGCCGCCTCCACGGAGTCCTCGCTGGTGACGTCGCAGGGGACGGCGAGGGCGCGGCCGCCCGACCCGTTGATCCGCTCGGCGACCGAGTGGATCGTGCCGGGCAGCCGCCCCTCGCGTTCGGACCGGGCGGCGACGGCGACCGCGGCGCCCGCCTCGGCGAGCGCCACCGCCACCGTCCGCCCGATGCCGCGGCTTGCGCCGGCGACGAACGCGACCTTGCCCGCCAGCGGTCCCGTCACTTCGGCGGGAACCGCAGGGCGCCGTCGAGGCGGATGACCTCGCCGTTGAGGTAGTCGTTCTCGCAGATGTGCTGGACGAGCGCGGCGTACTCGGGGGAGCGGCCCATGCGCTTCGGGTGCGGGACCTGCGGCCCCCAGTACGCCTCCAACTGGTCCCCGGCCTTGCCGTAGGCCGGGGTCAGGAACGTCCCCGGCGCGATGGTCACGACGCGGACGCCCAGCGGCGAGAGGTCGCGGGCGGCGACGATGGTCATGCCGACGACCCCGCCCTTGGCGGCCGCGTAGGGGATCTGCCCGATCTGCCCCTCGTACGCGGCGATGGAGGCGGTGTTGACGATGACGCCCCTCGCCCCCTCCTCCGAGACCGGCTCCTGCTTCCCGATCGCGGCGGCGGCCAGGCGCATCACGTTGAAGACGCCGGTCAGATAGACCTCGATCGTCGTGCGGAAGCCGGCGAGGTCCAGGGGCGAGCCGTCCTTGCCGACGAGCCGCCCGCCGCTGGCCGGGCCGCCGTGCGCGTCCACGGAGATCCGCAGCGGCCCCGCCGCCTCGGCCGCCGCGATCGCCGCCAGCACGGAGTCCTCGTCGGTGGCGTCGGTGCGCACGTAGCGGACGCCGAGCTCGCCCTCCAGCGCCTTGCCCTTCTCGTCGGCCAGGTCGGCGACGACGACCTTCGCGCCGGCCGCGTGCAGGCGGCGGACGGTGGCCTCGCCGAGCCCGCCGGCACCGCCGACGACGATCGCGGAACTGCCCTCGATGTGCATTCCGTTACCCTCTCTTGCGAGTAGGAATCTTAATGGGCGAGAATAGCATTCTCATGAACATCATCATGATCCTCGAGATGGCGGCCTCGGCGGGCGACCGGACGGCGGTGACGGCGGACGGCCGCTCGCTGACCGCCGCGCGGCTGCTGCGCCTGGCCCGCGCGGCCGCCCACCGGTTCCGGCGGCATCCCGCCGTCCTCTACCTGGCGGCGAACCACCTCGCCTACCCCGTGGCGCTGTTCGGCGCCGCCGTGGCGGGCGTGCCCTTCGTCCCCCTCAACTACCGGCTCGGCGAGCGGCAGCTGGACGAGCTGCGGGCCCGCCACCCCGGCGCGCTGGTCCTGCGGCCCGGCGACCTCGACTCCTTTCTGGCGGAGGCCGAGGCGGCGGCGTCCGCGAACGAGCCCGGCCTGGAGGCGGTCCCCGACAACGACCGGGACGCGGTCGCGGTGCTGCTGTACACCAGCGGCACCACCGCCGCCCCGAAGTCGGCCGTGCTGCGGCACCGGCATCTGCTCGCCTACGTGCTCAACACCCTGGAGTTCGGGTCCGCGGGGGAGGAGGACGCGGCGCTGGTCGCGGTCCCGCCCTACCACGTCGCCGGCCTGGCGAACCTGCTGTCGAACCTCTACACCGGCCGCCGGCTGGTGTACATGTCCGCGTTCGACGCGCGGGAATGGCTGGAGACCGTCCGGCGCGAACGGATCACCCACGCGCTGGTGGTGCCGACGATGCTGGCGCGGATCGTCGCCGAGGTGCCCGGGGACGACGCCGGGACGCCGACGCTGCGCAACCTCGCCTACGGCGGCGCGCGCACCCCGCTGCCCGTCCTGGAACGGGCGCTGCGGGTCTTCCCGGAGACGGGGTTCGTCAACGCATACGGCCTGACCGAGACGGCGTCGTCCATCGCGGTCCTGGAACCGGACGACCACCGCGCGGCTCTCACCTCGGACGACCCGGATGTCCGGGCGCGCCTCGGGTCGGTGGGCCGGGCCCTGCCCGGCGTCGAGTTCCAGATCCGCTCCGACGAGGGCGAGCCCCTGGGGCCGGGGGAGACCGGGCTCGTGTTCGTGCGGGGCGAGCAGATCTCCGGGGAGTACGGGGGCAGGAGCGCCCTGGACCCGGAGGGCTGGTTCGCGACCCGCGACCGGGGGCGGCTCGACGCCGGCGGCTACCTGTTCATCGAGGGGCGCGCCGACGACACCATCATCCGCGGCGGGGAGAACATCGCCCCGGCCGAGATCGAGGACGTCCTGGTGGCGCATCCCGGGATCGAGGAGGCCGCGGTGCTGGGCGTGCCCGACCCCGAATGGGGGCAGCGCCTCGTCGCCGTCGTCGTCGGGCGGGGCGACCCGGAGGAGATCAGGCGGTGGGTCCGGGAACGGCTGCGCTCCTCCAAGACGCCCGACGACATCGTGTTCCGCGCCGAACTGCCGAAGACCGACACCGGGAAGCTGCTGCGCCGCGTCCTGCTGTCCGAGATGGACACGACCTTGGAGAACACCAGTGCCTGAAGCCGTCATCACCTCCGCCCTGCGCACCCCCGTGGGCACCGCCTTCAAGGGGACCCTGCGCGACACCACCGCCTACGACCTGGCGCACCACGTGGTCGCCGCCGCGGCGACGGGGCTCGATCCCGAGCAGGTCGACGACGTGATCCTCGGAGAGGGGCTCTACGGCGGCGGCGTCGTGGCCCGGCACGCCGCGATCACCGCCGGGCTCACCTCGGTCGCCGGGCAGGCCTGCAACCGGCACTGCGCCGCCGGGCAGGCCGCCGTCCAGGACGCCGCCGCGAGCATCCGGGCCGGCATGGACGAGCTCGTCATCGCCGGCGGGGTGAACTCCGCCTCCACGTCGCCGAAGTCGCGGTTCCTCGTCGGCGGCGAGTGGGTCGAGCCGTGGAACCCGCCCACCCATCCGGACCGTCCGGACGCCCCCAACCTGGACATGTCGATCACCGTGGGCTGGAACGCGGCCGTCAAGGCGGGCGTGTCCCGCGAGGAGATGGACGCCTGGGCGCTGCGCTCGCACCGCAACGCGATCCGCGCCATCGACGAGGGCCGCTTCAAGGAGGAGATCGTCCCCATCGAGACGCCGCACGGCACGTTCTCCGTGGACGAGCACCCGCGGCGCAGCACGTCCATGGAGAAGCTCGCCTCGCTCAAGCCGCTGCATCCGGAGATCGAGGGCTTCAGCATCACCGCCGGCAACGCCTGCGGCAGCAACGACGGCGCCGCTGCCCTCGTGGTCGCCAGCGACCGGCTCGCCGCGCGCGCGGGGCTGCCGGTGCTCGGCACCGTCCGGTCGTGGGCGTCGGTCGGCGTCGACCCCGCCGAGACCGGGCTCGCGCCGGTGAAGGCGATCCCCAAGGCGCTGGCCCGCGCCGGGCTCAAGCCCGACGACGTCGAGGTGTTCGAGATCAACGAGGCGTTCGCGTCGATGTGCGTCGCCACGGTCGGGATGCTCGGGCTCGATCCCGACCGGGTGAACGTCAACGGCAGCGGCTGCTCGCTCGGCCACCCGGTCGCCGCCACCGGCGCCCGCATGCTGGTCACGCTGGTGCACGAGCTGCGCCGGCGCGGCGGCGGCGTCGGCGTCGCCGCGATGTGCGCGGGCGGCGGCATGGGCTCGGCCACCGTCATCGAGGTCCCGGCGCCGTGACCGCGGGGGCCGGCGCCCGGTGAACGTCCCGGAGATGGTCGCCGCGGCGCGCGGCGGGTCGGTCCGCGCCGCGGGCCGGCTGCTCAGCCTCGTGGAGGGGCCGCGCCGCGGCGAGGTCCTGGACGTCCTCGGCCCGGCGGCCGCACGGGTCATAGGCGTGACCGGCCCGCCCGGCGCGGGCAAGTCGACGACCGTCGCGGCGCTGGTCGGCGCGTACCGCGCGGACGGGTCGCGGGTGGCGGTGCTCGCCGTCGACCCGTCCTCGCCCTACAGCGGCGGCGCCCTGCTCGGCGACCGGATCCGGATGTCCGCGCACGCCGCCGACCCCGGCGTGCTCATCCGCTCGCTGGCGACCCGCGGGCACCTCGGCGGCCTCGCCACCGCCGTGCCCGCGGCCGTCCGGGTCCTCGCCGCGCTCGGCTACGACCCGGTCATCGTCGAGACGGTCGGCGTCGGGCAGTCGGAGATCGAGATCGCCGCGGTCGCCGACCCCGTCGTGGTCGTGCTCGCGCCCGGCGCGGGCGACGCCGTCCAGGCCGCCAAGGCGGGGCTGCTGGAGATCGCCGACATCCTCGTCGTCAACAAGGCCGACCGCGACGGTGCCGAGCGGACCGTCCGCGAGCTGCGCGCCGAGACACGGGCACCGGTCCTCACCCTCGTCGCGCCGAAGGGGGAGGGCCTGCCCCGGCTCGTCGAGGCGATCGGAGCGCACGACCGCGCCGACGATCCCGTCCGGCGAGCGGGACGCGCCCGCGCGCAGATCCTCTCCCTGGCGCAGAGCCGGCTGCGCGGGCACCCGGTCCTCGCCGAGCTGGCCGCCGACGTGGCGGCCGGCCGCACCGACGCCTACGCCGCCGCCGAGGACCTCCTCCGGAGGCCGCCCGGCGGGGCGGGCTGACGATCAGCGGCGGAAGCGCAGGAGGGCCTCCTGCGCGTAGGAGGCGACCAGCGCGCCGTCCTCGGTGAGCACGTCGCCCCTGCCGAAGCAGCGGCCGTGCGCCACCAGCGGGCTGTGCTGGCGGAACAGGAGCCAGTCGCCGGTGCGGAACGGCCGGTGGAACCACAGCGTGTGGGAGGTGACGGCGGAGGTGAACGCGGTGCCGGCGTCCCGCTGGCCGACGCCCTCGACCGGGCGCAGCGCCGTCCCGATGAGGGTGAGGTCCGTCGCGTAGGCGGTGAGGGCGGGGGCGTAGGCGGCGAGGGCGCCGTCCGGACCGGCCCCGGGGATGCGCATCCACAGCTCCAGCTCGGGCGGCCCGGACGCGGCGGCGTCCAGGTCGGCGGACGCGCGGGTCTCCCAGGGGAGCAGGTCGATCTCCACCCGGTGCTCCGGCCCTGGAACGGGCGGCGCCTTCGGGATCGTCTGGTGGTCGGGCCCGTCCTCGGCGGCGTGCATCGAGACCGCGGCGGTGGCGATGACGCCGGACGACTGCCGGGCGGCGACCGCCAGCGTCGCGAACGTGCCGCCCTCGCGGTGGCGTTCCACCTCGTAGCGGACGGGCTCGCCGGAGGCGCCCTCCCGGGGGAACAGCGCGTGCAGGGACTTGACGGTCTTGCCGGGGCAGGCGAGCGCGGCCGCCCGGGCGAACTGGGCCAGCAGCTGCCCGCCGAACAGCCGGTGGTAGCTCAGCCGCTGGTTGCGCCCCTCGTACGCCGCGGACGCGCCCCCGGCGCCGGCCGCCCGGGCCGGGGGGAGCTCGCGCAGATCGAGGCAGGCCAGAAGGTCGCTCCAAAGATCGGGCATACCTTCAGTGTAGTGATGTTCTTCTATTTGAGAACAACGTTCTCACTCAGGGGCGGGCGAGCCCCATCGCGCAGAAGTCCCACACCTCGTCGGCGCTCAGCGGGTGCGCGCCGTCCTCCTCGGAGACCTCGCTGGACTGCGCGACGAACATCACCGTCTGCATCACCAGCGCCGCCGCGCGGCGCGGCCGGACGCCCTCGCGCAGCTGCCCCGCCTCCTCGACCTGCGTCGTCAGCTCGGTGAACAGGGCGAGCATCGGCGCGTGCGCGATCTTCACCTCGGCCGGATGGGAGACCAGCAGCTGCGGGGCGAAGTCGGTGAACAGCGGCCGCTGCGCGCCCGGGTCGGGGCGCGACAGCTCGAACAGCAGCTGCACCGCCACCCGGAGCCGGTCGAGCGGGTCCGACTGGCCGGCCGCGGCGGCCCGGATCTGGTCGGACGACCTGCGCAGGGCGTCCTCGAACAGCGCGAGCAGCAGCTCGTGCTTGCCGTCGAAGTGCTGGTAGAAGCTGCGCAGCGACTGGCGGGAGCGGTCGACGACCTCCTGCACGGTGAAGTCGGTGGTGTTCTTCTCCGTGATGATCGCCTGCGCCGCGTCGAGGAAGCGCTCCACCCGCTGTTCGGCGCGGAGCTTGGCGGCCTTGGTGGAGCGCTCGACCGCGCGCTGCTTCCAGGCCGGTTCCTCGGCCGGGGTGCTCGCGGACGGATCCGTCTTCTGTGCCATGTCAAGAACCTTACTGCACGCAGCCGGGACGACGTTTGCAGTCTCACCGCCCGAACCGGAAACATGGCGAGATCATTACTTTCTTATTCAGAGAATGATATTCTCGCCACTGTGAGAGCGCTGCGTTGCACCGTGCACGGTTCGCTGGACGACCTGACCGTGCGCGAGATCCCCGAGCCGGTCGCCGGCGCCGGCCAGGTCGTCGTCGACGTCCGGGCCGCCGCCGTCAACTTCGCCGACATCCTCGTCGTCCAGGGCGCCTACCAGGTCGCCGCCCCGGTCCCCTTCACGCCGGGGAGCGAGTTCGCCGGACGCGTCGTCGAGGTCGGGCCGGCCGTCGAGGGGTTCGCCGCCGGCGACGCGGTGTCCGGCTCGGTGTTCGTCGGCGCCTTCGCCCAGCGGGTGGTGGTGCCCGCGGCCAGCCTGACCGCGCTGCCGCCGGACGCCGACCTCCGCGCCGCCGCCGCGTCCGGGGTCTCCTACGCCACCGCCTACCACGCGCTCACGCTCGTCGCGGAACTGCGCGCGGGGGAGACGCTGGCCGTGCTCGGCGCGGCGGGCGGGGTCGGCCTCGCCGCCGTCCAGCTCGGACGGCTCCTCGGCGCGCGCGTGATCGCCGTCGCGTCGTCGGAGCGCAAGCGCGGCCTGTGCCGAGCCGAAGGAGCGGACGACGCCCTGCCGTACGAGGATCTGAAGCAGAACCTGGCCGAGGCGGGCGGCGCCGACGTGGTGCTCGACCCGGTCGGGGGCGCGCACGCCGAGCCGGCCCTCCGCGCGCTGCGCTGGGGCGGGCGCTACGTGACCGTCGGCTTCGCCGCCGGCGAGATCCCCCGCATCCCGCTCAACCTCGTCATGCTCAAGGGGATCAGCGTGCGCGGCTTCGAGTTCGGCGGCTGGGCCCGGCACGACCGCGACGCCCTCGCGCGGGGCCGCGCCGAGCTGACCCGGCTGTTCGCGACGGGCGAGCTGAAGCCGCACATCCACGCGGTCTACCCGCTGGAGGACGCGGCAGGCGCGCTCGCCGCCGTCGCCGGCCGCAGCTCGGCGGGCAAGGTCCTGATCGTGCCCGCGGACCCGGACGCCCCGCACGGGGACTAGAGCTGCCTGTCGGTCGGCTCGTCGGGCTCGACGCCGAAGGTGTTGAAGGCCATCGCGAGCATCGCGTAGGTGCCGACGGTGAAGACCAGGTCGATGAGCTGGCGCTCGTCGAGGTGCTTGCCGAGCAGGGCCCAGGTCGCGTCGGAGACGGTCGAGTCGCCGTCAAGTTCGCCGACGGCCCGCAGCACCGCGCTCTCCAGCTCGTCGGCGGCCTCGCCGCGGCCGGCCGCCTCGATCTCGTCCTCGGACAGGCCGATGTCCGTCGCGAGCTTCACGTGCTCCGTCCACTCGTAGGCGCAGCCGCGCAACCGGGCGATCCGCAGGACGGCCAGCTCGCGCAGCCGGGGCGAAAGGGTAGAGCGCATCATCAGGTAGCCGCTGAAGGGCAGGAACCGCTTCGTCAGGCGCGGATTCCGGACCAGCGTGGCCAGGGCGTTGCCCGCCCCGCGCGGGTTGATGAGGTGCTCGGGCAGCAGCACGCCCAGCGCGGCGTGCTCCACCTCGGTCCACTGCTCACCCGGCAGCGGTGGCAGGCGCATGGGTCGCCCCTCTCCTGAGAATTGTATTCTCTCTTTCTGGTTTGAAGATTCTCACGCGGTCGGCGCCACCGTCAACGCCGGGCCCGCGGGCGGCCTCCCCGGCCTGCCTGCGGCGTCGCCGGATCCGGCCGCAGCGCGCGGACCGTGCGGCCATGACCTGAGTGATCAAGGAGTTCTTCGAACCTGGATCCTTGATTCTCGGCATACGAGAAGCTAGTTTCCTTGCAGCAAGAGGACGACACCAGAGGGTCGGCGACCACCTGCTCCGCCAGCCGCTCGGGGGAAGCACCGAGGAGGAAACCCGTGAGAACGCCGACGACCATAGCCGCCCTCGCGGCGGTCGCCCTGCTGGCCGCCGGTTGCGGCCGCAGCGGCGGCGGCAGCGAGGAACCGACGCAGGGCGCGGCGCCGAAGCAGGCCGTCTCGGCCGACTTCGGCGACCTGAAGGACGTGTGCGGGCCCGGCGGCCCGGCCAAGGCGCCCGCGCAGGGCGTCACCAAGAACGCGATCGACGTCGGCGTCTTCAGCGACGTCGGGTTCACCAAGAACCCCGAACTGCTGGACGCCGCGAAGGTGTTCACGTCCTGGTGCAACGAGCTGGGCGGCGTCAAGGGCCGCAAGCTCGTCCCGAACATCCGGGACACCAAGATGATGGAGGTCCGGCAGCGGGTGCTCGAGTCCTGCAAGCAGGACTTCGCGCTCGTCGGCGGCAGCGCCGCGCTCGACGGCATGGGCACCAAGGACCGGCTCAACTGCCTGCTGCCCGACTTCCCCGCCCAGCAGAGCATGGTCCCCAACAACGGCTCGGACCTGCAGCTCGCCCAGACGGGCGGCGTCTCCTACAACCGCTACCAGGGCTACTGGTCGTGGCTGCTGAAGGACGCCTACCCCGGGTCGAAGGGCTCCGTCGGCATCATCTCGGGCGACTCGCCGGTCACCAAGGTCCTCGGCGGCCAGGCGCAGGAGTCGCTCAAGGCGCTGGGCGGGAAGATCTCCTACAGCGACCTCTACCCGGCCCAGGGCGTCTCCGACTGGACCCCCTACGCCCAGTCCATCAAGAGCAAGGGCGTCAAGGGCCTCATCTTCTACGGGGACTTCACGAGCCTGGCCAAGCTCGAGCAGATCCTCACCGGCATCAACTACAAGCTCGACTGGATCGACGCGAACAACAACGCCTACCTTCCCCAGTTCATCAAGCTGGCGGGCCCGTCCCTGAAGGCGCAGAACAACTTCGCCGACCTCAGCGGGCTGCACCCGCTGGAGACCGCCTCGGACAGCCCGGCGACCAAGAAGGTGCAGGAGCTCTACAAGAGGTACGCCTCCGGCGCGAACGTCACGAGCGTGGCGCTGCGCAGCTTCTCGGCCTGGCTGCTGTTCGCCAAGTCGGCCGCCACCTGCGGCGACGACCTGACCCGCAAGTGCGTCTACGAGGCCGCCCGCAAGGAGACCGCCTGGACCGCCGGCGGACTGCAGGCCCCGATCGACCTCTCCAAGAACGACGTCCCACTGGACTGCTTCAACGTCGAGAAGGCCACCCCGGACGGCTGGAAGCCGGCCGACTTCAAGCCCAACAACGGTCCCTACCGCTGCGGCGCGCCCAAGTACAAGTACACCGGCGCCTATGGCAAGCCGCTCACCCTCGCCGATGTCGGTAAGAGCATGAACGACCTCAAGTAATGGACCAGTTCCTCGCCTTCGGGATCGTCGGGCTGAGCACCGCCGCCATCTACGCGGTCATCGGCAGCGGGCTGGTGCTCACCTACGTCACCACCGGTGTGTTCAACTTCGCGCACGGCGCGGCGGGCATGCTGGCGGCGTTCACCTACTGGCAGCTCTCCGCCGGCTGGGGGTGGCCCGTCCCGGTCGCCCTCGCCGTCGTGCTGCTGGTGCTCGCGCCCGCGTTCGGGCTGCTCGTCGAACGCGTGCTGCTGCGCCCCGTCCAGCACCTGGGCGAAGCCGAGCGGATGGTGATGATGGTCGCGCTGCTCAGCGGCCTCATCGCCGCCGCGCGGTGGGTCTGGGACCCGAACGTGGCCCGGCCGCTGCCGACGTTCTTCGCCGACCGGACGCCGCTGCACTGGGGATCGGTCACGATCACCTGGCACCAGGTGCTCACCATGGCGGTCGCGGTGGCGGTCGCGGCCGGCCTCTGGGCGCTGCTCAACCGGACCCGGACCGGCGCGGAGATGCGGGCCACCGTCGACGACCGGGCGCTGGCCGGGCTCACCGGGGCCGACCCGGTCCGCGCGAACCGGGTCGCCTGGGTGCTCGGCACGCAGCTCGCGGCGGTCGGCGGCATCCTCATCGCGCCGGCCGTCGCGCTGGACGCCCAGCAGCTCTCCCTGCTGATCGTCAGCGCCTACACCGCGGCGATCTTCGGGCGGCTGCGCAGCCTGCCGCTGACGTTCCTCGGCGCGGTCGTCGTCGGCTGCATGGAGAGCTACCTGACCGGCTACCTGCCGCAGAACGCCTACCTTCCCGGCCTGCGGCTGGCCGCGCCCGCGCTGCTGCTGTTCGTCGCGCTGCTGCTGTTCCCGCACCGGCGGCTGCGCGGCCGGGACCGGCGCCTGGCCCCGGTGCCGCTGCCGTCGATGCGCGGGGCGCTGCTGTTCGCCGCGTCCGTCGTGGTGGTCGGCGTGGTGCTGGCGACCGTCCTGCAGGGCAAGGACCTCATCACCCTCGGGCCGCTGCTGCCGCTCGGCCTGGTCGCGCTGTCGTACGTCCCGCTGACCGGGTACGCGGGCCAGATCTCGCTGTGCCAGCTCAGCATGGCGGGGATCGGCGCGGTCGTGTGGGCCCATCTCGGCCGGGACGGGCAGCCGTGGGCGCTGGTGGTCGCGGTCCTCGTCGCGGCGCTGGCGGGGGCGCTCGTCGCGTTGCCGGCGCTGCGCCTGTCGGGGGTCTACCTGGCGCTCGGCACGGCGGCGTTCACGGTGGTGCTCGACCGGTGGCTGTTCACCCTGCCGTCCTTCACCGTGTTCGGGGTCCGGATCTCGCTGTTCGACCAGGGGTCGCTGGAGGTGTCGGGCCCGTCGCTGTTCGGCCTGCGGCTGGACGGCGACCGCGAGCTGATGGTGTTCTCGGCGGTGTGCCTCGCGCTGGTCTCGCTCGGCGTGGCCGTGCTGCGCCGCGGCCGGTTCGGCCGGCGGCTGATCGCGCTGCGCGACAGCGAGGCGGCCTACGCCACCCTCGGCGGCAACCTGCTCGTCGCCCGGGTGGCGGTGTTCGCCCTGGCGGCCGGGATCGCCGGGTTCGGCGGTGCGCTGTACGGCATGCAGCTGCGCACGATCACGGCCGACCAGTTCAACCTCGTGGCCGGGCTGCCCATCTTCCTGATCGCGGTGATCGGCGGTCTCGGCTGCGTCGGGAACGGGCTGTTCGCGGGGACGGCGTACGTCGGGCCGAACATCCTGCTCGGCCTGGCCTCGTGGACGCAGAACGTCGTCGCGATCCTGCCCGCCCTGGCCGGCATGGGCCTCGGGCACAGCCCCGACGGCATCGTGCCCCGGCTCCGCCGCGACTGGGAGCCGGCCGCCCGGGACCGGATCGTCCTGCCCGCGCTGCTGTGCGCCCTCGCGCTGGCGTGGCTGCTGCGGGTCCTGGACGTGGTCGACGGCTGGGTCCTGCTGGTCGGTGCGCTGGTCGTGGCATCGGCGCTGCGGGCCTACGCGGCGGCGCGGCGCGGCTCTCCGGCCGAGCCGGACATCCCGGTCGAGTGGTGGGGCGTGCGGCGCCCCTGGCGCGCCGAGGACGGGGAGGTGCTGGCCCGTGGCATCGCTCGAGGTTGAGGGCGTGACGGTCGCCTACGGCGGGAACCTCGCCCTGGACGGCGTCGGCATCGCCGCCGAACCGGGCCGCGTCACCGGCCTGATCGGGCCGAACGGCGCGGGCAAGAGCACCCTGTTCGACGTCGTGTCCGGGCTGCGCCGCCCGTCGGCGGGGCGCGTCCTGCTCGACGGCCGCGACGTCACCCGGCTGGGGCCCGCGCGGCGCGCCCGGCTCGGGCTGGCCCGCACGTTCCAGCGGCTGGAGCTGTTCGGCCGGCTGAGCGTCCGCGACAACCTGCTCGTCGCCGCGGAACTCGGGCCGCAGCGGCGGCACGCCGCCCGGATCGCCGAAGAGATCATCGGCCGGCTCGGGCTGGCCGGGGTCGCCGACGGCCTGGCCGACGCGCTGCCCACCGGCGCCGCCCGCCTCGTCGAGGTGGGCCGCGCGCTGGCGGTGCGGCCGTCCCTGCTGCTCCTCGACGAGCCCGCGGCCGGGCAGGACGCCGCCGAGACCGAGCGGTTCGCGGCGCTGCTGCGGTCGCTGGCCGGCGACGGGACCGCCGTCGTCCTGGTGGAGCACGACATGGGGCTGGTCATGAGCGTGTGCGACGAGGTGCACGTGCTCGACCTCGGGAAGGTCATCGCCGCCGGGCCCCCCGAGGTGGTCCGCGCCGACGAGACCGTCCTCGCCGCCTACCTGGGGGAGTCGTGAGCGCCCTGTTCGAGCTGCGCGACGTGCGCGCCGCGCACGAGCGGATCACCGTCCTGCACGGGGTGAGCCTCACCGTGGCCGCGGGCGAGGTGGTGGCCCTGCTCGGCCCGAACGGGGCCGGCAAGACCACGACGCTGCACGTCGCCGCGGGCGTGCATCCGGCCGAGTCGGGACGGCTGCTGCTCGGCGGCCGCGACGTGACCGGCGCCCGCCCGCGCGACCTGGCCCGCGCCGGGGTCTGCCTGATCCCCGAGGGCCGCGGCGTGTTCCCCAACCTGTCGGTCCGCGACAACCTGCTGATGATGACCTTCACCGGCCGCACCCGCGCGGAGGTCGAGGAGGTCGCCTTCGGGCGCTTCCCCGTCCTCGCCAGGCGCGCCGCGCAGACGGCCGGCACCCTGTCGGGCGGCGAGCAGCAGATGCTCGCCCTCGCCCGGGGCCTCGCCGCCGACCCCGCCGTGCTGCTGCTCGACGAGCTGTCCATGGGCCTGGCGCCGCTGGTCGTCGGCCGGCTGTACGAGCAGGTCGCCGAGATCGCCCGGCAGGGCGTGGCGGTGCTGGTGGTGGAGCAGTTCGCCGCCGCCGTCCTCGGGATCGCCGACCGCGCCGCCGTGCTGGTGCGCGGCCGGATCGAGCGGGAGGGCCGCCCGGACGACGGGCTGCGCGCCGAACTGTCCGCCCTCTACCTGGGGAGTCCCACATGAGCCCGACCGACACGACGTCCGCCGAACCGAGCCGCGGCGCGCGCGGAACCGGGGAGAACGCGCCGGACGAGGCGCGCGGCGAGGAGGCCCGCGGCGCGCAGGCGCGCGCGGACCGCTTCGTCCGCGAGCTGGCGGAGCTGAAGATCCCCGACCCGGCCGCGGGCCGCTCCGCGCTGTGGCTGCGCCTCGGCGCCCTGCTGATGGCGGCCGGGGCGGCGCTCGCCGTGGCGGCCTACGCGCTGTCGCACGGCACCCGCGACCCGCTCGTCCAGCGGGACGCCATCACGCTTGGCCTCGGCGGCGTCACCGCCGCCGTCGCCGGGTCCGCGGTGTTCCTGCGCTACTCGCTGACCGGGTTCCTGCGCTTCTGGATGGCCCGGCAGTCCTACGACATCGCCCAGCTCGCCGACCGCCTGCTCGACAGGGAGAAGGAGAAGGAGGACGTCCGCCCATGACCGCACCGGCACCGCGCATCGGTGACCAGCTGGCCAGCACCGCCTGCGGCACGCGGGTGATCATCGTGCGCGCCCCCGCCGGGGGCGTTCCGGAGATCTCCTGCGGCGGCAGCCCGATGGTGCCCGCCTCCTCGACGGGCGGCGCGCCGCCCCCGCCGCCCGGCGGCGGGGAGGCCGCGACGCTCATCGGGAAGCGCTATGTCGACGCCACCGGAACGCTCGAGCTGCTCTGCACCTCCTCCGGTGCGGGCGAGCTCAGCTGCGGCGGTGCCCCGATGACCCTCAAGGCGGCCAAGCCGCTGCCCGCCTCCGACTGAGCCGCCCGCCCCCGGCCGAAAGGAACGCCATGAAGCGCGAGGACATGATCCTCATCAGCGTCGACGACCACATCATCGAACCGCCCGACATGTTCGTGAACCACCTGCCGAAGAAGTACCGGGACGACGCGCCCCAGCTCGTTCACCGCGAGGACGGCAGCGACGTCTGGAAGTTCCGCGAGACCGTCATCCCCAACGCGGCGTTGAATGCGGTGGCGGGGCGTCCGAAGGAGGAGTACGGGCTGGAGCCGCAGGGGCTGGATGAGATCCGGCCGGGTTGTTATGACGTGAACGAGCGGGTCAAGGACATGAACGCCGGGGGGATCCTGGCGTCGATGAACTTTCCCTCGTTCCCGGGGTTCGCGGCGCGGTTGTTCGCCACCGAGGACGCCGACTTCTCCCTGGCGCTGGTGCGGGCGTACAACGACTGGCATATCGATGAGTGGTGCGCGGCGCATCCGGGCCGGTTCATCCCGATGGCGCTGCCGGTGATCTGGGACCCGCAGGCCTGCGCGGATGAGGTGCGGCGGGTGGCGGCCAAGGGCTGCCACTCGCTGACCTTCAGCGAGAACCCGGCCGCGATGGGCTACCCCAGCTTCCACAGCGAGCATTGGGACCCGCTGTGGCAGGCGCTGGTGGACACCGGCACCATCCTGAACGTGCACATCGGCTCCTCGGGCCGGCTGTCGATCCCGGCGGTGGACTCCCCACCCGATGTGATGATCACGCTGCAGCCGATGAACATCGTGCAGGCCGCCGCCGACCTGCTGTGGTCGCGCGTCATCAAGCAGTACCCCGACATCAAGATCGCGCTGTCCGAAGGCGGCACCGGCTGGATCCCCTACTTCATGGAGCGGGTCGACCGGACCTTTGAGATGCACGCCACCTGGACGCTGCAGGACTTCGGCGGCAAACTGCCCAGCGAGGTGTTCCGCGAGCACTTTTTGACCTGCTTCATCAGCGACCCCCTCGGCGTCCGGCTGCGGCACGACATCGGCATCGACAACATCTGCTGGGAAGCCGACTACCCGCACAGCGACTCGATGTGGCCCGGCGCCCCCGAAGAACTCCACACCGTCCTGCAACGCTGCGACGTACCCGACGACGAGATCAACAAGATGACCCACCAGAACGCCATGCGCTGGTACAACTTCGACCCCTTCCCCCACATCCCCCGCGAACAGGCCACCGTCGGCGCACTCCGCAAAGCCGCAGAAGGACACGACGTCTCCATCCAGTCCCGCAGCAGCCGGCTGATCGCCCCGGAGGAGAAGCTGGAGGCCTACCGGTCCCGCGCCCGTGCGGCGGTGGCGGCGGCCAAGTGAGCGATCTCGTACGAACCGAGCGGGACGGGGCGGTGCTGGTCGCCACCCTGAACCGGCCGGAGGCCCGCAACGCCCTCAACCCCGCGCTGATGGACGAGCTGTCGGCGGGGGGGCGCACCGCCGCCCCCGCTGCCGGCGG